>CANHAH010000021.1 GCA_947458705.1 Opitutia bacterium
CGAAAAAGCAAAAAGGACAAATTGCGTGAAGCCGCAGGAGTGGCTTTGCCCGGTAATGTCGGGTCAAAGTCCGTTGCTCTTGGGGGACCGATAATCAAGGAGCCTGAGCCAAAGGAGTTTTTTCCATGGGCGCAGCGGGTGCTGGTCGGGCGACGGATGCGCTAATTTATCTCGTATCACTCAGAGCGCGTAGGCTTTTTTGAGCTCCGCGGCGACGTTGGGAGGGACGAAGTGGCTGATGTCACCGCCGAATTTGGCTACTTGTTTAACAAGTGTAGAGCTGGTGTAGCTGAATTGCTCATTGGGCATCACGAAGATGGTTTCAATCTTGGGCTGTAAGTGTCGGTTCATGAGCGCCATGTTGAATTCGAATTCAAAATCAGAGAGCGCTCGTAGGCCGCGAATGATGGCATCGGCTTTTTGAGCGAGCGCGAAATCAACGAGCAAGCCTCCGAAAATAACAGCGCTCACGTTGGGCAACTGGGTTAGGTTAGGCATCAGCATGGCAAGACGCTGCTCGGGCGTGAAAAGCGGGCCTTTGCCGGCGTTCTGAGCGACGGCGACAGTGACATGATCAAATAGTTTCGCGGCGCGCTCGAGTACGTCGAGGTGGCCGTAGGTAATAGGGTCAAACGTTCCCGGATAAATGCAGTGGCGCATAACGATGTGTTAAAAATAGAATCCTAACTCGGGTGGATCTGGCGATGCTGATTTAATTACCCCAGTTTGTTCTCGATAATTTCCAGTTAACTTGTCGGAGGCTGCGCTCAAGGATTGATTTCATGCCAGCTGCGTGCGTTTGTGACGTCTCCAATTAAGCGATGATCACGTTGCCCAACATTCTTACGTTTTCCCGTTTGCCAGCGATGTTTGCGATCGTGGCATTAATGAATGCGGATTTTCAGTGGGCGGCGACGAGTGCGTTTTGGCTTTTTATCGCTGCGGCTCTCACGGATTGGCTCGACGGCAAGATCGCCCGTGAGAGCAATTCGGTCTCCACATTTGGGCGTTTTATGGATGCGGTCATCGATAAAGTAATGGTGCTAGGCATCATGATCGCGTTTGTCGCGGGCACAGGCTACTTTATGGGCTATAAAATAACAGGGATGCTTTTGCTGCTTTGTATTTTGGGCCGAGAATTTATGGTTTCAGGTTTGCGCATGGTGGCCGCGACCAAAGGTATTGTGATCGAAGCTGATGCGGGAGGGAAGTTGAAGACCTTCATTCAGCTCAATGCGATCGGTTGGTTGCTCGGAGCTCGCATGCTCGAGCAGGATTTTTCTAATTTATTTTCGGGTGAGGCCCGTTGGCAGGTAACCGCCGTGCACGGGCTCGGGCTTTTTCTGTTCGGGCTTTCCGCCGTGCTGACTGTAACTTCGGGATTCACTTACTTTCGACGTCATGGGCGCGTCGTGCTAGATTAAGCGTTGCGAAATCGGACCGTGATGCGCTTGCAGCAACCGAGTTGGCCGCGATTTTTGCCCACGTGGTGGGTCGTCAATCTGGCTACGCTAGGTGGAATGGGTCGGCTTTTGCCTGCACCGGGAACTTGGGGTTCGTTGCTCGGACTCGGTTACGCCGCGGGTTTGTTGCTAGGTTTGAACCTCCGCGCGATTGAGGTTTTCGCGATGAGCATGCTCGCGAGCTATTTGGCTGTTTCAATCTGTGGTGAGGCTGAAGTTCGGCTCAGTCGATCGGATCCAGGCGAAATTATTTTAGACGAATTTGTGGCGATGCCTTTGTGTTTTCTCGGTTGGACAGAGCTGACGTTGGGCATATCGAACGAGGCCGTTCTCCTAGCCGGTTTCACATTATTTCGTTTTTTCGATATTGTTAAACCACTGGGAATTTCACGGCTACAGCGTTGGCCCGCGGGTTGGGGAGTGGTTGTCGACGATCTGGCTGCAGCCTTGGCGACTTGCGGAGTGCTGCACCTTGGGCACGCGCTGTGGTCTGCGCTTTTAAAGTAGTCGCGGTGTATCGCTGAGCTCAGGGAAGAGCGACTAGATGCTCAACCGGGACTTTTACCAGAAGTCCCTGCTGAAGGACGTCGACTGAAAGAACAATGCCGTGCGGATTAGCCGGATCATCGACGTAACCTTCGAGGCCATGAAGCGGGCCGCTTACAATTTTTACGCGGCGACCTTTGGTGAATAGCGGCATCACACTGATTTGATAGCCCGACGCGACAATGGCTTTAACGTCGACAAGTTGTCGGAGGAAAGTTGCTTCGTCGGTGACGGTAATGGCGCGCGCCAACAAATCTTGCTGGTATATGCGCGATTTTAATTCCAACGGAACGCAGGCAAAAACGTAACCGGGGAAGAGCGGCTTGGTGTGCTTCTTGGTCTCTTTGGCGTAGTGACGGACGCTGACGACCAGGGGTAAATAATGTTCGAAACGTTCTGCGGCCATGAGAGCGGCGAATTTTTTTTCGCAGCGTGGTTTGGCGTGGCAGACGAACCAGGTAGGCTTGGCGGGATCCATGAACAAGGGGCGAAATGCGTGACTGACCGCTAGGCGGAAGTCGCAACAAATTAGAGGGCTTTGAGTTTGCGGAGGGCTTCTACGTATCCCGGAAATCCTTTGCCGCAAATCATGGCCCTACAGGCGCCAGCTGTCATAGAAGTGTGACGAAATTTTTCGCGCTTTTTGATGTCTGAAATGTGGACTTCGATCGCGGGCTTATCGGAGGCGGCAAGCGCGTCGCGCAACGCGATGCTGGTGTGGGAATAGGCGCCAAAGTTAACAACGAAAGCATCGATGCCTCGATCTGTGAGCGCGTGGATTTTGTCGACCAGAGCTCCCTCGTGGGCGGATTGGAAAAACGTGGTAGTGAATCCGAGTTTTTTCGCTTCGGTTCGGATCAAAATTTCAAGGTCTTTGAGAGTAGCACGCCCGTAGATTTCGGGCTGACGTTTGCCGAGGCGGTCTAGGTTGGGGCCGTGGAGAATCGCGATGCGTTTCATGAGGGGGAAATGAAACAATCCACGACATCAGGCGTCAGTTGCCAAGGTCGCTTTGTCCTAAAATTAAAGAGGGTTTTCGGTGGCGATGAATTCCCACGGAAGTCCGAAGCGGATGCTGAGTTCAGCGGCGAGGGCTTTTACGGCGTGAACTTCGGTCGCGTAGTGCCCACAGAGGTATAAGTTGAGGCGTTGTTCTTGGGCGAAGTTAAAGTACTCTTCGCGAAGTTCGCCGGTGACAAGGGTGTCGCAACCCGTGACGCTCAAGCAGCTGATAGCACTGTTACCGCTGCCGCTGCAAATCGCGATTTCGCTGGGATTCGTTGATCCGTATTCAATAGCAATCACGCGTGGATACAGCGATTCAAGTTTGGAGCGCAGCTTGTTTCGTTGGGTCGAGGTTGATGCGATGACGCCTACATCGCCGCCCTCGTTGGGGAGCCAACCGCGGGTTGGCGTGAGCTCGAGTTGGCGGGCAATGAGCGCGTTGTTGCCAAGCTCTGAGTGGGCATCGAGTGGAAGGTGGCTAGAGTACAGTGCGCAATCGGAGCGTAAGAGCGTGGTGACGCGATCGTACATGGGGCCGGTCAGTGGCCGAGGCATGTCCCAGTACATTCCGTGATGCACGATTAGAAAATCGACGCCCGCGGAGGCGGCTTTTTGAAACGGGATTAAGCCGGAATCCACGGCGGCGCCAATTTTACGCACGCGACCAGAGTTGGACACTTGCAAGCCGTTGAATGCAGCGGGAGCGTCTTTGTAAGAAGTGCGACGGGTGCGTTGGTCGCAATAGGCGACAAGATCTGATAGGGTTGGCATGATTAGACGCGGAATATTGCACCGAGCTTTTTGCCTAGCATTAAGCTCATGCCTACTATTGTGACGCCCAGGAATACCATCGCCCATACACCAAGCGCGCTGGCGATGAATTTGCCGTCACCAAGCAGTTGAAACAGTTCCATGATCGCCTTGGTGATAGGATAGAAAACTTGTTTCTGTGCGAGAATAAGAGAATCGCTGACTTCGAGCATAGCGAAGGCAAAAGCCAATAGCCCACCAGCGATAAGATTGGCGGCGATTAACGGTAGGGTGATCTTGATGACAGATTTGAGTGGCGGGCAGCCGAGATTTTGGGCGGCCTCCTCGAGGGTCTCACTAGTCTGTTGGAACCCTGCGGAAGCAGAGCGCACTACGTAAGGTAAACGACGGACCGAATAAGCTATGATCAAAAGAATCGTCGGGTCGCGTACGGGGTTGATGAATTCGAAAAATTTCCCCTCCTGTGACATCGCCAAATAACCGAAGGCCAATACAAGTCCTGGGACTGCCAGCGGAAGCATCGAGAGAAAATCAAGGATCTGTCGCCCGCGTATTTTAGTGCGTACTACGACATAAGCGATGGCTATGCCTAGGACGATGTCGATGAGGGTGGATATACTGGCGAATTTCAGGCTATTGGCGATGGCTGGGACTGTGAGATCGTGGCCGAGCGCGATGGAAAAATTATCTATGGTGTAATTGTGCGGAAGTACGCTGCCGTACCAATCTTTGGAGAAGGCTACTAAAACGACACCCATATGCGGCAGTACTGCGACAAAAGTGACCACCGCAAATAATGCCGTACACAGCCAGCCTTGGCCGAGAGTAAGAGCTCGGGGGCCTCCGCTACTCGTAGCCTTGGCCATCATTGCGTGGCCAGCCCGACCGAAGAGGCCTTTGCCGATCGCATAAAGTGAGATTGAGGCCACGAGCATCACGGCGACCAATGCAAAGGGGAAGGGGTTGCCGCCGATGTCTTTGAGTCCGTAGTAAATCTGAACGCTGGTGACTTGGGCGTAATCAAAAATGAGCGGAGTCCCGAGTTCGGTGAATGCCCAGATAAACACGATCGTCCCGCCGGCAAATAAACCGGGGTTAATTAAAGGGAGGGTTATTTTCCAGAAACGCCGAAAACCGGTGCAGCCGAGATTCTCGGCTGCCTCCTCCATCGCTGGGTCAATGTTAGCGAGCGCCGCAGCGGCATTGAGGTAAATAATGGGATAGAGGGTAAGTGCTTCTACAATAGCGATGCCCCAGAATTGGTTCGCCGCGAACCAGTCGAAGGTCCATCCGGGAGGGCGGAGGTGCAAGTTGACGAGTAAGGCATTGAGTGCGCCGTATTGACCGAAAATTTGCTTTATTCCGATGGCTCCTACGAAGGGCGGTAAAATCATCGGGATGAGCACCAGTGAGCCTAAAATTATTTTCCCTGGATAAATAAAACGATCGCTGATGAAAGCGAGAGGTAGAGCGATTAGTAGGGCCAAGCTCGTCGCGGCGCAGGCGAGCAAGAAGGAGTTGCGCAGCCCCCCGAGATAGGTGGGGTCAGCGAGTAGGGCTCCGATATAGGCTAGGGTGAAGTGGCCGTCAGCATCGACAAAACCACCTTTGAGAATTTGGAAAATCGGCCAAATAAAAAATGCGGCAAAAAAGATCGCGGTAAGGCCAAATACGATGCGGGCAAAAGTGGACGACATCGATGTAAAGGTGGTGGCTGCGCCCAAAGCGCGGCAAGGCGGAACTCGTCCTTGCAATGTCAAAAACTCAACGACGCAGCGGTTCGACGAGGATTTTTCCTGCTGCGGTGATGCTCAGTGCTAAAGCGCGAGTGCCTGTAGTTTTGATGGTCGCCAAGCCTGCGGGTAGATTGCGTCCTGTGACAATCAAGGTTGAGCCTGGTAGAAGATGATTTTGATCAGCGAATTGCAGAAATTCCGTTGTTTGTTCGGTGATGCGCACGATGCGGAGGGGTTGTTTGAGAGCGCAGGTAGCTAAGGAAGCATAGACTTGAAAATTAAGTTTACCTTTGCGGCTAGGGATCGGATCTCCATGGGGATCGGTCGCTGGATAGCCGAGCAGGGCATCGAGTCGGTCGAGTACCTCATCGGATATGGAGTGCTCGAGTTGTTCTGCTTCGGCGTGTACTGAAGCCCAGTCCATCTTCAGCACATTGACGAGAAATGTTTCTACCAAGCGGTGCTTGCGTAACACACTAAGTGCGACGGTGCGACCAGTGGGAGTGAGGCTCACGCCTTGTCTAGGTTGGTGAGCGACGTAGCCCTCGCGCGCGAGGGCCTTGATCATGGTGGTCGCAGTGCCAGGTACAACGGCTAGCGCTACAGCAAGATCGCCCATTGAGACCAGATCCTGGGCTCCCTCCGAGAGCAATAAGATGTGCTTGAGGTAATTTTCAACTGTGCTGCTAGGCATTTGGGTAAAGGAGCAGTCTGGAGCTTTGAGACAACAAGTAAATTATTTTGACTACTCAAAATAGCGCATGTTGCATCCTCATATGATTAGTGACTTTAAAACGAACATTCCAAAAAAACCGGGGGACATCAGCTGTGAGCGAATCGCATTTAGGATCTCCCGCTGAGACAGGAAGCGGCTGGCGTCGTCGCGCGGGTGGCGCGAGTTTGCCTGAGTCGCATCGTACAGTGAATGTACCTGTTGGGGCTGGATTTTGGCGTAAAATTTTGGCTTTTTCCGGTCCTGGTTTTTTGGTGGCGGTAGGCTACATGGACCCAGGTAATTGGGCGACAGATCTCGCCGGTGGGTCCAAATTCGGTTACTCGCTTTTGGCGGTCATCATGATCTCAAATTTGATGGCCATTTTGCTCCAGCATCTATGTCTGAAGCTTGGGGTGGTGACGGGGCGCGATTTGGCTCAGGCTTGCCGGGATCATTATCCGAGGCCTGTGGTATGGTTTCTATGGATTTTGTGTGAGCTGGCGATTGCAGCATGTGATTTGGCTGAAATCGTGGGATCGGCAATTGGTCTGCAGCTGCTGTTTGGGATTCCTTTGATTTGGGGCTGTGTGATTACGGTGTTGGATGTAATGGTGGTGCTTTTGTTGCAGGATCGTGGATTTCGTTACCTGGAGGCGCTAGTAGTTACGTTGATTCTTACCATCGGGGGCTGTTTCGCAGTGGAGTTGTTCATAGCCAAACCTGATCTGGGCGGCGTTATCAGTGGTTTTATTCCGAGACTGGAGATTCTTCGTAATTCTGAAATGTTATATGTGGCGATCGGCATTTTGGGCGCGACGGTGATGCCGCATAATCTTTATTTGCACTCGTCCATCATCCAAACACGTCGGTTTGTGCAGAACAGTGAAGGCAAGGCGGAGGCGATAAAATTTGGCACGATCGATTCGACCTTCGCTTTGATGTTCGCGCTTTTCATCAACGCAGCGATTTTGGTTTTAGCGGCGTCGGCTTTTCACCGCAATGGGCATGGAGAGGTCGCAGAGATCCAGCAGGCTTATCATCTTTTGGATGGCGTTCTAGGGGTCTCATTCGCTGGGACTTTGTTTGCGTTGGCTCTACTGGCCTCGGGGCAAAATTCCACAATAACGGGGACTCTAGCGGGCCAAATTGTGATGGAGGGTTTTTTAAATATCCGACTTAGGCCTTGGTTGCGTCGCTTGGTGACGCGAGCGATTGCAATTGTACCAGCGCTCGTAGTGATCGGGGTCTACGGGGAACAAAAGAGCACGGAATTACTCGTAGCGAGTCAGGTTTGCCTTAGTATGCAGCTCGGTTTTGCTTGCTGGCCTTTGATGCGCTTTACGGGCGATCGAGCTAAGATGGGCGAATTTGTGAATGCGTGGTGGCTGCAGGCTCTTGGCTGGTTGATCACGTTGACGATCATTTTTCTGAACCTTAAATTACTATGGTCTACTTTTGTGCCAGAGGCGCTGGTAGTGTCCGTCTACGCTTGGGTGGGCTGGTAATCAGCTTTTTAGGTGTTCGGGATGCGGATATGAAAAAGCCGCGCGGTTTAGGCGCGGCTTTTAGTGAGGTCAGCTTAAGGCTGGCGATTTTCTGATCTTAGAATCGGCCTTCGAGTCCAGCCGTAATAGTCGTGCCGTTGACCAGGAAGGTTTCGAGTTGGTCGCGGACTCCGCGATAATAGATTTGAGGTTCGTTGAATACGTTCTGCACGCCAAAGTTCAGGGTCAAACTTGGGCGAATGGAGTAGCGAATATTGGCGTTAACGAGTTGGCGGGCCTGCAGGTATTGGTTACGAGAAGGCGCCGTGAGATTGTAAGCCGCACGAATGTTTTCACCGGTATAATTGTAGCTCACAGACGCGCCGTATTTTTTATAATTCCAAGACAGGGAAACATTCATTGTCCGCGGAATAAAGCCGTTCACGTCCTTATCCTTGATATAGGCGCCGACAATACCGTAGTCGCCGTGAGCGGTGATTTGGGAGAGGTTGGCGTTGAGCGTGAGCCCTTTGAGGGGGCCGGGCAGGAAGCGGAGTTGTTGGATGTAGCTGAATTCCCAGCCTTGGGTGTAGGCGGTGCCGGCGTTGGCGCTGGAGAGAATTTGATAGCCGATGAACTCACCTTGGTAGCCGTTATCGATGCCGTCGGGGACAGTGCCCACGTTGAAGTTGGACACGATCAAATCATCGAGCCGTTTATGGAACCAGCCGACGGTAAAGCTACCCGAGGGATTGAAGTAGTATTCGAGCGAGAAATCCCAATTTTTGGCCTTGGTGGGTTTTAGGTCTGGATTGCCGAAGGTGACGGTTTGAGCGGTGTCGTTGAAGCTTAGGGCGGCGACATTATTCGCTAGGGTGGGTCGGGCAAATCCGGTGGTCCAAGAGGCCCGGGCCTTGAGGTTGGGTGTGAGGTCGCGCCAGAGGTGGATGCTGGGGAAATTTTGGCTGTAAGTTCCATTGTTTTTATACGCGATGCTATCACGTTCAGCGGATCCGACAGGGTCAGCAGTTTGTTGGGCCGTAGTGCTCAATATACGGGATCGTCGGCGTCCTTCGCCCGTAGTGTCGGTCGTCTCGCGACGAACGCCAAAGAGGAACCCGTTGCGGCCGATTTTGCCTTGGGCCATGATGTAATAACCAGTGATTACTTCGTTAACTTTGTTCGAGGCGGTGCGACGGTTGTTTTCGTAATAATATTTGTCTTCCTGCCAAAGTGCGGGGTTGGTTGGTTGTCCCTGCTGGAAGAATTGGGCCGCCTCCCATTGGGGGATTTTGCGTCCAGTTTTAACAGTATCCCACATCAAAATCGAGGGGTCGTAGGGCAATGCGGTGGTTCCGATGTAGCTCCAGCGGCGGTTAACGCGGAATAGTTCTACGTTGTGGTCGCGAATGGAGGCGCCGGTCTTCAGGTAAGCGGTGAAGGCGTTGATGGGCAGTAGGTATTTCAGGTTCGCCCGAGCTTCACGGATGAAATCAATATCTAAGTTGCCTGATTGAGTGCTCAGGCCGTTTACAGCAGGGCGGTAGTTATTAGGATTTGTGAAATCGAGACCGCCATTTTGAATGAAGCGCGGGTAAAGGTCGGATTGAGTGCGGTCGAGAATCCAGCCAACGCCTGTCTCACCTTGGGGGCCGACAATATTGTTGGTCGCCGAACCGACGCTGCCGTTGGGGCCGACGAAGGGAACATTACCGATACGGTTGATAAGTTGACCTTCAGATCCAAGGTAGCGGTAGCGGGTGCGACTCCAGAGACCGCCCCAGTCTGCCTCAAACGCGCCAAAGCGGTGCTCACCGCCTATATCCATGTGGCGGAGGCGTTGGTCTCGGTTGATCAGGTTGGAGGTTTGGTCGATGAGGGCGGGCGCGGTGGTGCCAGAGGTGGCACTGGCTGCAGTGGGTACGGCTCGCACGGTGGTGATTCGATCGGTCCAGCCTGGTACCACACCAGTGTTGGTAGTGTTGGGTACTGTGGTCTGGCTGCCGGCAAAGGCGCGGGTCTGGTATTGGCGACGCATCGGCTCCGGTGCGTCGTTATAAATCAGATTGAGCTTGATGAGGGAGTTGCGGCTGAGGCGATAGTCCCACTTAGTACTCAAGCTGCGTTGTTTGCGGTTGTTGTAATTATCTTGGGTGCGGTAATCCCAAACGTAGGCGGGTTGGTTGTTGGTTTGTTGGTAATCGCGGTTAGTGCGGAAAAATCCAAACGCATTTTCACTGTAGAACGCATTAACGGAGACCGCTAGATTTTCAGTGTCGCTGCCGAAGATAGCGAATTTTTCTATGTAAGCGGCATTAAAGAGCGCGTGGCTACGACGTTGCTCACGCAAGGGGACCTGCTCGCTGAACCAAGGCGCTTGTCGAGCTGTTAAACTGTAACTGATGCGGCGTTTTTCAGCCTGATTGAGGGGCGACTTCGTTTTGAAATTTACGCCGCCACCAAGCGAATCGACACTGCGGTCGGGGGTTTGGCCTTTGGTGAGTTCGAGTGATTCAAACATGTTGCCGGTGAAGGCGGTCATGCGGGTGTTGCGGTTTTGTGCGCTGAACGAAGACATGCCGCCGCCGTCAATCGTGATGGAGGTCATGCCGGCGCCCATACCACGCACGCTTATGACTTCGACGACTTCATCGCCTGGGTTGGCGAAGGTAACGCCTGGCAGCCGAATCGCGAGTTCGGTCGCGTTCATATTTGGTAAGTCGGACAGCGAGTCCATCGAGGCGACGTTTTTGAGATTATCTGCGTTGCGCTGCTGGGTCATGGCCGAGGAAAGGCCCTCTTTAATGCTGGCGACTTTAAAGGCATCTAGCATCATTACTGAACTCGTCAGGATGAAGTCGCGCACGGCTGGTTGGGTGGCGTTGACTACTACAGGGACCGTTTGGCTATCGAGTCCGGTGTAGGTCACGAGCAAGTCGTGAGTACCCGCCGGAACGTTTAATAGATACCGTCCGGTGTTGTCGACGAAGGTGCTGAGATTGAGCGCGGTGATTTCAACTTTGGCGCCGATCAGTCCGTTGCCTGTGGCTTTATTGGTCACGGTGCCGACGATGACCCCCGTGGCGGAGGCTGGGGCTTTGTTATCCGCTGCGTACGCGCTGGGGACGAGGGAGGCGTGTACCAATGACAGAATAACGCCGAGAGCGGCGATTTTGACCAATTTCCACGCAACAGGGGTAATCGGGGATATGCGGTAGCTGTGCATAATCATAGCAGGTATGTTTGATTTGGGGTAGGTTTAGTCGTACGAAAAAAACTGAGATTTTTATTCGTAAGTCTAAAACTGGAGCGAAACGCTAGTAGGGCTCCAGTAAAAAATTTGAAACAAAGCTGTGACTTTAGCCTGGTTCAATGATCCTAAACCGATGCGGATCAGCCGCTAAAAGGGTAGATTTTGAAAAACTGTAGGAAAAAAATACCTGCAATAAAATAACCCAGCGTCGGCAACATTTTAGCTTTACCAAGACCAATCGCTAAGACCGCGGCGGCGATGAGACCTAGACCGATGCCTTCCGCGATACTGAAAGTGAGCGGTATTGCAAAAATAGTGAGCACCGCCGGTGCGGCGATTTTGAAATCGGTCATATCGATCTCTATGACCGATTGCATCATGAATATGCCCACCACGACAAGCGCTGGTGCCGTGGCTGCCGCGGGCACGATTAATATTAAAGGTGTGAAAAATAGCGCCAAGAGAAAAAAGCCCGCAGTCGTCAACGACGTGAGCCCCGTGCGGCCACCAGCTTCGACGCCGGAGGCTGATTCAATGTAGCTAACCACCGTTGAAGTGCCAAAAAGTGCGCTGGCGATGGTCGCGAGCGAGTCGGCAAGCAAGGCGCGACCAGCTTTGGGTAAGGTGCCATCAGCCGCCAGCAATCCAGCGCGTTTGGTTACACCAATAAGCGTTCCAATGTTATCGAACATGTCTACAAGCAATAGCGTCAAAATCAAAGGCATAGCGACCGTGAATGCGGTCCAACTAGTGAGAAAATTAAAGGTAAGTTTTAGAAAAACCGGGGCTGGCGAATGCGGCGCGGCGATCAGCGCACTCGGGAGTTGAGTGACCTTAGTTCCACCGGCTGCTGGAACGAACAGTCCAACCAGCGTGATCACCGCGATACTAATGACAATCGCGCCTGGGACGCCGCGCGCTACGAGGATTATGGTAAGGAAAACACCCGCCAGACACAGCGCGACTGGTCCTGAAGCGAAATCACCTGCGCCGACAAACGTTGCTGGATTGGCTACGATCACACCGCCGTTCTTTAGGCCGATGAAGGCTATGAATAGCCCGATACCACACGTCACAGCTATTTTAAGGGCGTGAGGAATAGCTGCGATTATTTTTTCGCGTATGCCCGAAAGCGAAAGCGCGAGAAAAATGAGACCATTGACGAAAACCATGCCGAGTGCCTCAGACCAAGGTATACCTTTGCCGAGGACGATGGTGAACGTGAAAAAGGCATTTATGCCCATGCCTGGGGCTAACGCGATGGGGTAGTTTGTGAGAAATGCCATTATCGCTGTCGCTAACGCCGCGGTGATGGCGGTGACGGTGACGAGCGCGCCCTTGTCCATTCCAGCGTTAGCGAGAATAGCCGGATTCACTGCTAAAATATAAGCCATCGCGGCAAACGTTGTCAGCCCTGCTTGGAACTCGCGGGCGGGGGTGGTGCGATTGCGTTCGAGTTGGAAGAGACGTTGGAGCATGGGGAGTAGGACTAGGTTTATAAATTGAATCGCACGGGGCAATCAGCGAGTTTCATGCCGTGCCGCCTGTGATCGATAGTCATGTCCATCTTTATCCCGACGAGGTCAATCGGGCTCCCATCGCTTGGGCGGAGGCTAACGGGGAGAAACCTTGGGCTCGGATGTGCGCTCGGCGACGTAAAGACGGGCAGCCGGTGCAAGGTTTTCCTAATGTAGATGAACTGTTGCGTACTATGGATCGATCAGGGGTCGAGCGTGCGGTCTTGCTCGGTTGGTATTGGCTGCGGGCGGAAAATTGTGCACTCCAAAATCGTTTTTTCGCCGACCTTGTACGTCGTTATCCTGAGAGATTGAGCGCTTTCGCGACGGTGCAACCGGCTGCAGGTGCGGACCAAGCGATCGCTGAGTTAAACCGAGCCCGAGTTGACGGTCTTTGCGGTATCGGTGAGCTCTCGCCTCATGCCCAAGGGTATGCGATGAATGGCGTGGAGTTTTCCGCGGTGTTGTCCTGTGCGGTGGAGTTTGATTGGCCCGTAAATTTACATGTTACAGATCCGCGCGGGCCGATTTATCCGGGGCGAACCGAGACGCCACGCGAGGATTTCGTCCGCCTCGCTCAGGCGTGGCCAAACGTGACATTGGTGTTGGCGCACTGGGGTGGGGGTGAGCCTTTGGCTGATGACACTAAGACCGGATTTGAACGCGTTTTTTACGATACGGCTGCTTCGCCATTACTTTACGACGCGACGATATGGCGTCGTTTTATCGATAAAGTCGGAGCGAATCGAGTCTGGTTCGGTTCGGATTTTCCATTGAACAATTATCCTGCATGCGAGGCGAAGCCAGAAATGGAGCGCTTGCTTGCTGAATTTGAAGCAGCGGGTTTTAGCTCGGTAGAGAAAGAGGCAATATTGCGGACTAATGCGGCGCGCGGCATTGGCGTGAATGTTTAAAGTGGCTAGCGGGAGTTAAGCTCGCCGAAAGCCTGGCGATACGAGCAATGTGCGTGAATGCGCAGGCATGGCATTTTTTTAGCGATCATGGCTCTGGGCCTGTTGGGCCCGGGTTGTGCACGTCCGCAAAATCCTGTGTCACCGCCGGCGCTGAGAACGGTGACCCTGCAGACGGATTGGTTTCCTCAGGCCGAACACGGTGGTTTTTATCAGGCTCTGGCTAAAGGCTTTTATCGCGATGCCGGTTTAGCAGTCGAGCTACTACCCGGTGGACCAGGTGCAGGTATCAATTTACGGGTCGCAAAAGGTCAGGCGGATTTCGGGATGAATCGTAGCGATGATTTGATTGTGGCGGCCAGCCAAGGATTACCCGTGGTGATAGTCGGGGCGGTATTGCAGCACGATTCGCAGGTGCTGCTCGTGCATGCGGCAAGTCCCGTGCAGGTGCTAGAGGACCTCGCTGGTCGCACGGTCACGGCTTCAATTGGAATGGCTTGGATTCCATGGCTGAAAAAAAGTCGTGGGATCGATTTTTCATTGCGGCCGCAGACGTACGGGTTGGTTGGTTTCTTCGGCGACCCTGAGGCTATCCAGCAAGGATTAGTGACCAACGAGCCTTATCTGGCTCGCGAAAAGGGGGTCGCAATCCGTACGCTGTCTTTACGAACGGCGGGACTTGATGTGTACCACACAATTTTTTGTCGGCGTGAATTAACTCGGGCTGAACCGGGTGTAGTGAGGGCTTTTGTTGCCGCTTCGATCCGCGGTTGGCGGGATTACCTCGAGGGCGACCCTACTCCAGCGCATAATTTGATCTTGGAGCGCAACGCGCAAATGACGCGGGCTTTTTTGGAATTTTCTAGAGACGAGATGCGAGTGCTTGGCTTGGTCCGTGGGGACACGACGCTGGGTGAAGACATCGGGCGTATCGATCCGCAACGCATACGTGATCAGATTGATAAATTGTCGCAGCTGAAAATTTTGGGCGAAACGCCATCGGCGGATAGTGTCGCGACGACAGAATTTTTGCCTCCAGCGCTTCACTAAAAGTTTGGCAACGTGGCCAAGCACAGTGATTTTTTGGTTTATGAATCCCGAAGCCAAACTCGCCGAACTAGGCCTTACGCTCCCGTCTCCACCCGCAGCCGCGGGAAGTTATGTGCCGACGGTACGCACGGGAAATCTCCTGTATTGCGCTGGTACGATCAGCGCACTCAACGGTCAGGTGACCCACCTAGGGCAAGTCGGCAAAGAACAGACCGTACAGACTGCGAATAAATCGGCTGAAATTTGCGCCTTAAACACTCTCGCCAACATCAAGGCTGCTGTCGGCTCGCTCGATCAAGTCGCTCGAATCGTCTTCGTGAGCGGTTTCGTCAACGCCGTGGACGGTTTCAGTGAAAGCCCAGCGGTGATCAATGGAGCCAGCGATCTCTTTGTTAAAATTTTCGGCGAAGCCGGTAAGCATGCGCGAGCTGCGGTCGCTGTAAATGGTCTGCCGCGCGGCTCTACGACCGAAATTCAAGTTGTAGTGGAACTTAAGGCTTAATCTCTCAGGCGTGTATCTTTGGACTGGCAGCGCATGCGGAAACGCGTGCATTGGTTACTTATGCAACTAGTACTTGTCGTTACGGCCTTGTTGATGGTGCTTCGACTCGCGGGCGAACTCCTGCTCTCGGCGCTTAACCGAGCCGAGGTGAGAGGTCATGCGGGTTCCGCTCCACCGGCTGTAGCGGCCATTATGGATGCGGCGACTTATGAAAAATCGGTCGCTTATACGCTGGAAAAATCTAGGTTTGGCGCGATCAGCGAAATTTTTGACACGCTCGTCCTCGCGCTCGTGCTGTTTGGCGGAGTACTGCCTCTGTTTTACGTCCAAGTCGCGGCTTGGGGCTCGCCGGGGGCCGTTTGGGACGATGCTCTCTTCATCTTGCTAACAGGCGTTTTGCTTTCGATTCCTGCGCTACCTTTTGAGTGGTGGGCGCAGTTTCGCTTGGAGGCCAAATTCGGTTTTAATAAAAGCACGCCTGGTCTTTGGGTTTCCGATAAGATCAAAGGCTTCGCGCTGATGTTGGGCCTTGGTTTCCCCCTTTTGTGGGCGTTGTTGTCGCTTGTGGGCTGGGTAGGACAAACGTGGTGGCTTTGGGGATTCGGCCTGATTTTCGGCTTCCAGTTGCTGATGCTGATACTTTATCCAAAATTAATTTTACCGCTGTTCAATAAATTGACGCCCTTGCCCGAAGGTGAATTGCGCACGCGTCTGCTGGCTCTTGGTGATCGCACGGGTTTTCGAGCGGCTGCGATTCAAGTTATGGATGGCAGTAAACGTTCGGGTCACTCCAATGCATTTTTTACTGGGTTTGGTCGATTTCGTCGTATTGTGCTTTTTGATACTTTGATCGCGCAACTCAGCCCAGAGGAACTCGAGGCGGTCTTGGCACATGAGATCGGGCATTATCGACGTGGCCATATTCCCAAAATGATCGCTTTAAGCGCGGTCTCGATGTTCAGCGCTTTCGGAATAATCGCATGGCTAGCGCGTAGCCCCTGGTTTAATCTTACGTTTGGTTTTCCGGCGGGTGAATTAGCGCCTGCGTTTCTCTTGTTTGGGTTGTTGAGTGGTTTGGTCACATTCTGGTTTTCGCCTTTGATGAATTTGCTTTCGCGAAAACACGAATATGAGGCCGATGCCTTTGCTCGAGATGCGATGGGATGTGTAGAGCCTATGATTGGCGCATTGCGTAAGTTAGCGCAAAAAAACCTGACCAACCTTACGCCGCATCCGTGGTTCAGCGCCTTTTACTATTCGCATCCGACTTTGGTCGAGCGTGAACGCTCGCTGCAGCAGAGTTGAACGGAATACCTGATGTGTGGGATTAAATTAAATAAGCCCCGTTGGGGTCGAGACGCTGGAGTTTGTGATCGATTATTTCGGAAAGTCTTTTTCGGCCGACTGAGTTCCTAAAGCGCTATTAAAAAGCTGCATTTAGCTGAGTAGTAAAATGAGGTTTTGCGACTAGTGATTACCGAGCGATTGCGTTTCGATTGGGGTTGCTTGATCAAAAATTAAAAAAGCCGGTCCCTTCGGACCGGCTTGGTGAAAAAGACAGGGAATTCTAAATCACTTCGCTCCAATGGAGACAGGAATCGAGACTTCGCCAGCGCCGTAACCCTTAAGGAAGAGGCTGCCATTGCCGGGTTTGCCGCCTTCGACACTGATTGTGACGGAGGTTTGGCCTTGGGGCACGATGATCTCAGGCATGATGACACTCTCGGGCACATCCGTGGTCACATCGATAAGGAGGCCGCCGGGAGGCGCGGAAACAGGCACATTGAAGGTGAGCGTCTGACGTTCGCCACTGCGTAATGTTAGGGCGGTAGGTGTGACGTTAAGGCTGCTAGGATCGACCCGGAAAGTCCCTACGGGTGAATTGCCAGCGGCGCTACCGAGCATGATACGGTAATTTTTATTGGCCTCGATCGAGGGTACGTAGAAGCTCAGCGCATTGGGTGATTCGTAGGTTGTACGCGCCGGTAGATTGTCAAAAAAGATCGTATCCTGTGGGCTAAAACCGCGCCCGAGCACACTGATACGAGCGCCGATTGGGCCGCGGTTGACCTCGAGCGAGAGCACGTATCGACGCACGATTTTGGCGTGAACGATTTCAGTGTAGACCTCGGAATCGGAAGAGCCGTTCTGGGTCTCGATGCGGAACGGGACGAGATAGTAGTAGGCTACTTCATCGCGCCCGTTAGGCAGTTGGTACTCGAATTCGTAGATCCCACCGCCAAGGCCGCTGGTTTTCATGGCGAAACTTTGGCCATCGATGATTATTTTGGGCGCAATGCTAGAGGCATTGACCGAGGTGCTTTTGGGCGTCACGCGCAGGGTGAACGTGTAAATTTGAGACGGATTCTCCGGCAACGAGGGCGCGGTGAGGTTCGTCAGTACAACGGTATCACAACCGCTGAGCAAGGAGAGGCCGAGCGCGGCGATGAGAGATAGAAGGATTTTTCTCGCGAGAGAAATTCGGTTGGTATGCATTGGTCGTTTGAGCGTGAAAACCAGATCGGTTAATTTCGGCAAGTAATGAGCGCCTCTGA
The DNA here is from genome assembly GCA_947458705.1 of Opitutia bacterium. Taxonomy (GTDB): domain Bacteria; phylum Verrucomicrobiota; class Verrucomicrobiia; order Opitutales; family Opitutaceae; genus Tous-C4FEB. The sequence continues at coordinate 17,509 of CANHAH010000021.1, forward strand.
CACAGCGCAAGCCAAAGGTGTGGGCGGGGATCCGCTAGGGCTTTACGTGCATGTACCGTTTTGCGCCTCGACCTGCGATTTTTGTGCATTTTACCAAACGCAGCCAACCGCGGAAACTGTCCTCGGTTTCCTCGATGGTGTGAAGGCCGAGGCGAAGCTCGTGGATTGGCCGCGCCCCATCACGACCGTTTTTTGGGGCGGCGGCACGCCGGGGTTACTGGCTCCGCGCCAAATCGAGGTATTGGGATCGACGTTGCGCGGACGTTTCCAAGGCGAACCACAGGAATGGTCCGTAGAGTTAGCGCCCGCCTCGGTCACAGCGGAGCGTCTGGCGGCGTTCAAGGAGATCGGTGTGACGCGCATATCGCTCGGTGTGCAAAGTTTCTCGCCGCCGCTGCTTGAGGGACTTGGCCGGCAACACACGCAGGAGCAGATCTATCGCGCGCATGATCGTATCCGTGCGGCGGGATTTCGTAGCGTAAACTTGGATTTGATGTTCGCGCTGCCGGGTCAAGATGAGGCAAGCTGGCTAGCGGATATCGACGCCGCGGTGGCCCTCGCGCCGGATCATATCTCGACTTATTGTCTTACTTTTGAGGAAGATACGGCGTTATGGGTGAAACTTTCGCAGGGTAAAGTGAAGCTGGATATCGAGCGAGAAGCGCGACTTTATGAGGAAACATGGGCGCGGCTCGCCCAATTAGGGTACGCGCAATACGAGGTCTCGAATTTTGCTCGGCCAGGACATGCTTGTCTCCACAATTTGAACACATGGGGCATGCACGAGTGGATCGGCCTAGGGCCCTCGGCCGCTTCACAACAGGCAGGCTGGCGTGGGGCGAACGTAGCAGATCTTGCGCTGTGGCGAGAACGCGTGGCGCGGCAAGAGCGGTTGACTGAAGATCGAGTCGCTTTAACGCCGGCGTTGTTGGCCGAGGATGCTTTGGTTTTTGGTTTGCGGAGAAATGCAGGGGTCGACCTTGCGCCATGGCGGGCGCGTTGTCCCGAGGTGCCGTGGCCGGTAGTGGAGGTCTTGATGGAGCGTTTGGTAGTTGAGGGTTTGGCTGAGCGGAAGGGCAGTCGATTTTGGCTGACGAATCGTGGGCGACTGTTGGCTGATACGGTCGGCGCTGAGATCATGTCGGCATTTGATGTCGAATCTGAGCAAATTTCTTTATGAAGCTGAAGACGTTGTTGCGTACTGCGACTGTGGGGTGGGGCTTGACGGTGTTGGCGTTGGCCCAGCGGGCGCTTGTCCTTCAGACGGATTTTGGAGTTAAAGATGGCGCGGTCGCCGCGATCCGCGGAGTGGCTTTTGGGGTAAGCCCGAAGTTGGCAATTTTCGACCTGAGTCATGAGAACACGCCGTTTGATATTTGGGAGGCGGCTTATCGTTTAAAACAGACGGTTCCGTATTGGCCGGCAGGGACGGTCTTTGTTTCTGTCGTTGATCCCGGCGTGGGCACGGAGCGTAAGTCTGTTGTGCTGGAGACGCGTACAGGTCATTTTTTTGTCGGACCGGACAACGGGACATTCACCTTAGTCGCCGAGGAATGCGGGGTTGTGGCGGTGCGGCAGATCGATGAAGCCAGACATCGCCGACAGGGTTCGGAGCGTTCGTACACTTTTCATGGACGTGATGTTTACGCGTTTGTTGGCGCGCGTCTGGCGGCCGAGGTGATTGCATTTAAGGACGTGGGGCCTCAGCTCCCGGCTCAGGTTGTGTCCCTAAAATATGAGCAGCCTCGGTTAGAGGGGGCGGTTTTGACGGGTATGATTCCTGCGCTCGATTATCAATATGGCAACGTGTGGACGAATCTGGATGAAGAGATTTTTGCGCGATTAAATCCGAAGTTTGGTGAACGGTTTCACGTAACGATCACACAAACGGAACGCGAAATTTACGATGGAGAAATGCCCTACGTGCGGTCTTTCGGTGATGTGCCCGAAGGGGCCCCCTTGCTTTATCTCAATAGCCTCATGAATCTGAGCTTTGCCCTCAATATGGGCGATTTTGCTAAAACGCATCATATTGGGCGCGGTGCTCAATGGGCTGTACGCATCGAGAAAATCCCTAACCAAATACGTAAGGAAAACCCATGAGCGTTACACCCTTTTGGAAGGCAATCTTTGCTGTAACAGCGCTCGGTTTTTCCGGGTGTCAGTCGAACGCCCCGATGGATTACTCGCCCACACATGCGCGTTTGTTTCTTGAATCTACGGATGGTCGGGGCCCTACGAAGACATTGCCAAAAAGCGGGGTGGTGATTTCAATCGGCACTAAAGCGATAATCACGGAGATAGATGTCCTTAACGCCGAAGTAGCCCAAGTAGATCTTGGTCGGTGCCTGATGCTACAACTGACTCCGGCAGCAACGCGTGATCTCTATCGGATAACAGGTTCGAATCAGGGTAAGCGCCTCGTGCTGACACTCAATGACGTTCCCGTAGGCGCACGTAAGATTGACGCCCCTTTCACCGATGGAACTTTGTTCATCTTTGTTGAAATGACGGATGTGCAGCTCGACAGTCTAGTGCGCGATTTGAAACGCACTTCTCTTGAAATGCAGAAAGACATCCAACGTAAGTCATGAATACCCGACTTCTGATTTTTTTTATTTTTGTAATGCTAGCTGTGCGCACTTTCGGCGCATCGCGGGTTGAGTTTGTCTGGCCGACGCCACATCCGGCCTGGAACGAAGGTAAGCCGGCGGCTAGTTTTCTCCAGCAGGCCGGATCCGGTGATCCGGCTTCAGGTGGTTTCGGCGGCGTGCGGAGTGGGGGATCGCATTTTCATGAAGGGATCGACATCGTCCCGCATTCGCGAGATCGGCGCGCCGAGCCGATCGATGACGTGTTTGCGGCGATGGCGGGTGTAGTGCGCCATATCAACAGCTCGGCGGGAGATAGCGGTTATGGCCGATACATCGTGCTAGAGCACCCTGAGGAAACTCCTGGCGTTTACACCCTTTATGCCCATTTGGCTCGAATTGCACCTGGCTTACGTGTCGGTTCCGTGGTCAAGGCCGGCCATGTGCTCGGAACGATGGGACACAGTTCGGGAGGGTACAGCATTCCCAAGGATCGATCGCATTTGCATTTTGAAATTGGTGTGATGATTACCCGTGATTTTCAGAATTGGTATGGTCAGAAAAAATTCGGGAGCCCGAATGAACAAGGGCTTTGGAATGGCATGAATCTGATGGGCATTGATCCGTTGGATTTTCTTGGGCTTTGGCGCACGAAACGCGTGAATACATTTCAGGACTATTTTGCTCAACTGGAACCGGTTGTCACTTTGCGTATCGCCAGTATGCGTACTCCGGATTTTGTGACGCGTTATCCCTCATTGCTGACCAAACCGCTCCCACTCGGGCCGGTGGGTGGCTGGGAAATCAAATTCAGTTGGACGGGACTGCCGATCGCATGGACCCCTCTTTCGGCGATGGAGGTCGCGGGTTTGCCGCGGGATCAGCCGCGCATCTTGAGCGTTAATGCTGAGGTCGAGCGCCGCCAACGAAGCAAGACCCTCGCGGTTTCGCGGCGCGGTTCTTGGACAGTGGGCAAGGACTTGGAGACCGTGTTGCAGCAATTATTTGGTCTGCGTTGAGCAGCGCGATCAGCTGAAGCCAGGGATTGCCGACGGGCTTAGCTCGGCCTCACGCTCATGTTTTATGATTGTTGGGGTTCATCCGCTCGCCGGCTTTGATAAGGTTCTGCACTACCAAGTGCCGGAGACTATGATCGCGGATACGCAACTTGGGTCGTTGGTACGTGTGCCGGTGGGGCGGACGTTGCGACTGGGTATCGTCGGAGAAATCGGGGCGCCGAAAAATTTTCCTTTAGAAAAACTCAAAGCGCTTGCGCAGGTTTTGCATCCTTTTCCTGCCTTACCGCCTGATTTATTGGGATTAGCTCGTTGGATGACGGGTTACTACGCGGCCCCTTTGGAGGGAATCATCGAAACCATGATTCCGGTGGCGGTACGCAACGGCGCCGGATTGAAACAAGAGAAACAGCTTTCCTTGCTCCATCGTCTAACTGCCGAGGAATTGGCTCAAATCGAGAAACGTGCGCCACAGCAGGCCCGACTGTATAAATTCATCGAACAACAATTCCGTCCGCAAAAAAAATCGCTCGTGCTGAATCGGCTCGATATCACAGCCGCAGTTGCGAGCGCTTTAGTGCGGCGTGGTATTTTGCAAGAAACTACGCTGCGGATCGAGCGCGTCGCTTATGCTGATGATCAGTCGCGCGGTGAGCTCGTGGCAGCCCAGCCACCGGTTTTGAACCAAGAACAAAAGTCGGCGGTTGACGCGGTAGCGACTAAACTGGCGAACGGTAAATTCAGCGTCTCTTTGTTACATGGCGTCACAGGTTCGGGAAAGACTGAGGTGTATTTGCATGCCATCGATACCGTCCTGAAATCAGGTGGTGGCGTGGCATTTTTAGTGCCGGAAGTGGCCTTGACGCCTCAAACAGTGGCGCGACTGCGCGCGCGCTTGGAGGCAATTGCTCCCGGTAACAAGTGTGTCGTTTGGCATAGTCATTTAAGTGAAGGTGAGCGACTCGATGGTTGGCTCGCCTTGGCTACGGGCGAGGCTCGGGTCGTGGTCGGCGCCCGCTCGGCGGTATTCGCACCAATAAAAAATCTCCGTTTGATCGTTGTAGATGAAGAGCACGAACCTGCGTATAAGCAGGATGAATCACCACGCTATCATGGACGTGATGTTGCGGTCATGCGGGCGAAATTAAACGGCGCTGTGTGCTTGTTAGGCTCTGCTACGCCATCGCTTGAAAGTTTTCATAATGCCCAATCGGGGCGTTACCAGTTGCTTGAGCTCAAACAGCGCGTCGATGATCGCAAATTGCCTCACATCGACGTGGTCGACATGAAGATTGAGGTGATGAGGCAGCGCGGTCTTACTACGCTTTCGCGCAAGCTTGTAGACGCGATGCATGCTCGCCTGGAACGCCGCGAACAGACCATTTTATTTATCAATCGGCGCGGTTATTCCTCGTCGATGTTGTGCACTAAGTGCGGTCACACCGAGGAGTGCCCGCATTGCTCGATCACCATGACTTACCACCGTAGCGATGAAACACTCCGGTGTCATCTCTGCGCTGAACAACGTGCGGCGCCTACACGTTGTCCGGCGTGTGGAGCTCCAGAAATTCGCTGGCGTGGACTCGGTACTCAGCGGGTAGAAGAGGCGGTGCGCCGGGTTTTGCCTCGTGCCCGTTTAGAACGGATGGACACGGATACCATGAGTAAGAAAAATCGTTTTCGAGAAATTCTCGGCGATTTTCGGTTGGGTAAAATCGACGTACTTATCGGCACGCAGATGATTGGAAAAGACCTCGATTTTCCTAACGTAACCTTAGTCGGTCTAATTGATGCAGATATTTCCATGCACATCCCGGACTTCAGGGCCAATGAACGCACGTTTCAGCTACTCGTGCAAGTCGCCGGACGGGCGGGTCGCGGCGATCGTGCGGGCGAGGTCGTGGTGCAGACGTTTACCCCTCAGGCCGAGGCGATCCAATTTTCTCGGCATGCAGATTTTGCGGGTTTCGCGGCCGCTGAGTTGAAGCTCCGAAAAGATTTTAATTATCCACCCTATCGGCACTTGATTCACCATCTCTTCCGCGGCCCTAATCCGGAAAAACTTAAGTTTTTTTCCGAACAATGGGCTAAGCTGGTTGAAAAAACACTGGGGGCGCGGGTCGAGTTGCGTGGGCCATCGCCATGTCCTATTGAAAAAATCAAAGATGAGTATCGTTGGCAGCTCTGGTATTTTGTCAGCGGCGTGACTCAGGTTATCGGGGATCTGACGAAGTTGCGGGCCGAGTTTGCTTGGTCAGATGACATTACACAGGTTATCGACGTTGATCCCGTTAGCCTGATGTAAGCACGAACCGCCTCAATCGATACTTTTCGAATAGATTTTTTTCTGCACTTTTGAAGCTTCACGCATGAACACATTCCAAAAGCCGCTCCGCATTTATTTTATGGGCATTTGTGGAACGGCGATGGGTAATGCCGCGCTTTTGGCGCGAGCGGCCGGCCATGAGATTACTGGGGCTGACACGAGCGTTTATCCTCCGATGAGCACCGTGCTTTACGCAGCTGGTATCAGCTTGCACGAGGGTTACGATGCGGCGCGGTTAGCGCGACTCGCCCCTGACCTTGTTGTTGTGGGGAACGCAATGTCTCGAGGAAATGCGGAGGTGGAGTGGTTGCTTGATACGAGGGCGTTGTCGTTTACTTCTTTGCCGGCGTTTCTGTCGGACTTTGTTTTAAAGGGACGAAGGAATATCGTCATCGCTGGCACGCACGGTAAGACGACTACGACTGCGCTAACCGCCTATTTACTGCGCGCTGCTGGCCGCGATCCAGGTTTTTTGATCGGAGGAGTCCCGCTCGATCCGCCGGTAGGAAATCACCTCGGCGCAATCAACGACCCGTTTGTGATTGAGGGCGACGAATACGACAGCGCATTTTTCGACAAACGTAGCAAATTTATCCACTACGCTCCGCATATCGCAGTCATTAATAATCTCGAGTTCGACCATGCGGATATTTTTCGCGATCTAGCGGACGTACAACGGACCTTTCTGCATTTCACGCGCATAGTCCCGCGTAATGGCTACGTTGTCTTGAATGGTGATGATGTTAATATTCAGACATTAGGCCTTTTGGGCTGGACGCAGGTCATTCGGGTCGGAATCGGCCCGCACAATGATCTGCGTATATCGAATTTTGTAGAGGGATTGAGCGGTGTTAAGTTTTCACTGTTTTGGCGCGGCCAACATTGGACGGATGTGACTTGGTTGCAGTCCGGTATTTATAACGCTCGAAATGCTGCGATGGCTGCGATGGCCGCGGCTCTAGCAGTTTGTCCTGAAAATCCGACGAGCTTTACACTTAATACTTTGGCGTCTTTTCGCGGGGTAAAACGCAGGCAGGAGGTCTTGCTCGTTACGCCGCAACTGAGCGTGATCGAAGATTTCGGCCATCATCCGACGGCGCTGGCTGAGACGTTGCGTGCCTTCCGAGCCCGGTATCCGGGGGCGCGACTCACCGCGGTATTTGAACCTCGGAGCAACACTGCTCGAACAAGGGCCATGCAGGCGGGCTTTGAGCAGGCCTTGGCCCTCGCCGACGAAGTTTACGTAGGCGCTGTAAATCGACCGGACAAATTAAAACTCGAAGAACGATTCGATGCAGAAACCGTTGTGTTGAATTTACAGCGGGCTGGAGTCCATGCGCGTACGGCAGTAAGTAATGTTGATCTTTTAGAGTTGTTGAAAACTGAAACGTTGCCGCCCGCGGTACCGCGAGTTGTGGCTTTTTTTAGCAACGGTTCGTTTGATGGAATCGTGCAGGGCTACGTAGCCTCAGCTCGTGTTTAAGTCGGCGGGCTTATTCAAGTTTATGCAAAAAACCGCGCGGTCCCGTAAGGTGGGGGCGGCGCGGTCGTTTTTAATTACGCTGATTTTTGTGTCGTAATTATCTTGTTGTAGTTAAGATACTTGATTCAGTTTCAGTTCTTCAATGTGTGAATTTTGATCTTGGTGCCGTTTGACCTTAAATAGGCGGGATCGTCGGCGGAGCATACGATCGAGTTTATCGATCAACAGCGAGACGGCCTTGTGACATTCGTCGGATTCGACCATGGCGTTCATATCGGGCCCTTGGATGGCGATGTGGCCTTTGGCCTTGAAACGAGTGCTAACGGTCTCTTTTGGGTCGCATTCTAATTCGACGCGGAGACGCACGATGCGCTCCTCGTGTCTGAATAACCGTTCCGATTTATCTCGCACAAACGTTTTGAGCGACGGAGTCAGCTCAAGATGGATGCCGGAAACGATCAGTTCGTGGTGGTTTTGTCTGTTCATGTTTCTGCGTATGTTTTGGGTTACCGCAGTCGGCCGGATGGTCGGCTGTCGAAAAGATCAAAATCAACTACCCATCCCATGGCCCCGTTAAACGAAGCACTGAAGGATTTTACGACCGTCATCGTGACGGGCGGATCTTCCGGTATTGGAAAATCATTCATCGAACGAGCCCTAGCTTTGAACCCAGCTTTGGTCGTTTGCAACTTATCTCGGAGCGAACCGCAGTTTGATTTCCGGCCACACAAACTGCGGCATTTCCCCTGCGACCTGTCTAATTGCGATCTGGTAAAAAAAAATGCCTTAGAGGTGGAGGCGTTTTTAGAAAAAACTGCGCCCGAGGGTCGCGTACTTTTATTGAACAACAGCGGTTTCGGGGCCTATGGACACTTTCCGGAGCCAAGCATCGCGCACGTCACGGAAATGATTGATGTGAACGTGCGTGCGGTCGTCCAGATGACGGGTCTTTTGTTACCTCTAATACGCAGGCGTGGCGGCGCCATAGTGACCGTGGCTTCTACAGCTGCGTTTCAGCCGACCGCGTACATGGCTGCTTATGGCGCAAGTAAGGCGTTTGTCCTGCATTGGAGTTTGGCTTTAAACGAGGAATTGCGGGGATCAGGTGTGCGGGCCTTGGCGTTGTGTCCGGGCCCGACCGCGACCGATTTTTTCCGTCGCGCTGGTTTACAGCAGGGAAGTGTCGCAGATAGTCTCAGTATGACATGCGATGAGGTGGTCACCGCGACGCTCAAAGCCATTGTAGCTGGGCGCAGCCTTGTGGTGCCAGGTTGGAAGAACAAGGTCTCGACGTTTTTCGTTTCCAAATTATCGAAGCCACTAGCGGCGCGCTTGGCGGCAATGGTCTTGGCGCGCTTTCGGCTTAAAAAGGCGTCAACGTGACCCCTGATTTTGCAGCGAATGGCGGAGCCCCCGAATTGAGTTATGATCCGTGGCTCGCGTGTGCTTGGCCGCGACAAGTCACTACGGGTAAAGTCCGTATGATCACACTCGAAGACATTAAATCTTGGGTGATTTATGAGGACGATCGCTTGCTCGTCGTAAACAAACCCGGAGACGTTGTGTGTCATCCATCGAAGGCAGGACCTTGGTCGAGTTTGGTTGGAGCAGCTCGTGAGTACACGGGCTTACCGACGATGCATTTAGTCTTTCGATTGGATCGCGAGACGAGCGGCGTCGTGGTGCTGGCAAAAGACGCCAAGATGGCGAGCGTACTGCAGACGGCGATGATGGAGCGTAAGGCGGGTAAAGTTTATTTCGCAGTGATGTCGGGTGAATTGCCGGCGCCTGTTACAGTAAATCAACCGCTCGGCGATGACCGGACTAGTCCTGTATTTATTAAATCCACGGTAGTTGAAGACGGTCAAGCAGCGGTGACGCATTTCACGCCTTTGGTGGTGGCGCGTGGATTTACCTTGGCTAGAATTGTGACGGAGACGGGGCGCAAACATCAGATTCGAGCACACGCGCAGTGGCTTGGGCACTCGTTGGTTGGGGACAAAATCTATGGGCCGGATGCGCAACTTTATTTGGACTTTATTACCAAAGGTTGGTCCGCAGCGCTGGAGGAGAAGTTATTGTTGCCGCGGCAGGCCTTACACTGCGCTGAGATTGATTTGAGTGGCGTAGGTGCGCCGCAGATTTTCAAGGCGGAGATGGCGGTGGATATGCGGAGCTTTTGCTTAAATCATGGATTAATCGCATAGTGGCGCTCGTGATGGCCGCGCGATGTGCCGTAATTCGGGATTCGAGAGGAAAGGCTGAGGGCGACTCCAGCGTGTAACTGATCGTCGTATGATGGGCGCGCAGGTAGATCGCTTCCGGCCACGTTTCCCTTAGTAGCGGGTCGTCGATTGGGCGAATGATACCGGGAGCCGCGGTGGTTCGACCATCAATCACCGGAGATTCATCGATTGGACAAAATGCTCGCACCGCCGCAAGGATGGGTTCGGCGAGGCTGGGGCGCTGGTGGGGATTTAGTTCGTAAAGATAATAGCCGGTGGATTCCCAGTCTTCATGGATGCAGAGCGTGAGGTGAAATGGTGGTTGGCGTTGAAGCCAACAGATGTGTGCGCGTGTCTCGGCGGCTTGGATGTCAAAGAAGTCGCGATTAAGGTCTAGGCCGGTGGCATTTTCGCGCGTGCCTCGAACCAGTCCGGTGGGGTTTAAAATAGGACATATAAACCACGTGGCGCGTTCGTCAAAAAATCCAGTTTCAAGCAGCGTGAGTAGCGTTAGCGGAGGAGCTGGTTCGTCTCCGTGCATGCCCGCAGATATATAAATGCGTGGACGCTGGCCAGGCGCTCGCTTGGTCAGCGCGATTAAGGGGAATCCGTCGATTTCTCCATATTGCTCAATACGGAAGCCGGCCACGCGACCTGCCACGCTGAAACGATCAGCGGTAGCGGCAGGATCAAACGGAGTGGCTTTGACAGTAGACACGTGCTGCTTCTTGCTGACCGTTTCAACTAAGTACAAGCCGCAATCATTTACTCTGATTATGTCACAAGTTCGCGTTCGGTTCGCCCCCAGTCCTACGGGTTTTTTTCATATCGGCAGCGCCCGCACGGCTTTGTTCAATTGGCTTTATGCGCGGCATACTGGCGGCGTTTTCATTCTCCGCATCGAAGACACCGACAAGGAGCGCAATAGCGAACAGTTCCTGAATGTGATCTATGATTCACTGCGTTGGCTGGGGCTAAATTGGGACGAAGGCCCCCTGGTTGGCGGCGCTTTTGGTCCCTATCGTCAGAGCGAACGAGCGGCGGTTTATTCGGAGTATTTAGAAAAACTTAAGGTCGCTGGACGCACTTACGAGAAAGACGGTGCTGTATGGTTCAAACTAATCGGTGAGCGTTACGAAATTTACGACGAGCACCGCAAAAAGACGGTCACCAAGGTCAAAGTGGCTCCAACGGCGATCGAAGATCGAATTCGTGGTCACGTGGAGCGCGTTGAAGATGAGGATTTTGTGATCGTTCGCTCGGATGGTAATCCGGTGTTTCATTTCGTTAATGTCGTCGATGATATCGCCATGCAGATCACTCATGTGATTCGCGGCGAGGATCACCTTTCCAACACCAGTAAGCATGTCGAGTTGTTCAAGGCCTTCGGTGCTCCCGTTCCGGCGTTTGCTCACATTCCGCTGATTCTTAAGCAAAACGGCCCGGGAAAAATGTCTAAACGCGACCAAGGTGCCCTCATTGAAGAATACCAAAAACGAGGATTTTTACCTGAGGCTTTGGTTAACTTTTTGTGCCTACTCGGCTGGAATCCCAAAGACGATCGCGAAAAAATGCTGATCTCGGAGGTTATCCAATTGTTTGATTTGCCTGGTGTGAATCAAAGCAATGCGCGTTTCGACGAGAAGAAGCTCGCACACATGAACATGGCTTACTTGCTCGCTTTACCGACGGAGCGATTTGTCGACGAGGCTAAGGCTTTTTTTGAAAAAAATCCTGCCGGCGTAGCCGCGCTCGCTCAACCCGAGGTGTTCCGGGAAGTCATGATGCTCGCTCAACCGAAAATCAAAGGTTTCGAGGAGTTGCCGATTTATACGGGTTATTTTTTTACCGAGGACTTTGCGCTTGATCCCAAGGTTAAGGACAAGGTCATGGGCAAGCCGGAATCGAAGGCTCGCCTCGGTGAATTGATCGCTGCCTTGCCTGCGATGGATTTATCCAGTGATAGCGCTATTGAAGAAGGAATTAAGGCCTTAGCTACAAGCAAGGGACTTGGCTTTGGCGATTATCAGGCCGTAGCACGACTCGCGGTCTCAGGCACGAACGCTGGACCCAGTATCACCAGTATTTTTCGGGTGCTGGGACGAAATCGCGTCGAGCAACGCCTTGCGAGGCTTCTAGCGCTAGTGTAAGTGCGCGAATTATTTCTCGGTGCGAGTAATTTTCGCTGCGCCTAATTCGATGGTGATCGTCTTGCCGTTTATCGTGTAGCATACCGTGGGCGTGGTATTTTGCGTATCAAGTTTGCACGCGATGGGCTGGCGTTGTGAATTTAGTTCGCCTGGATAGAAGACGGAGGCGATGAGGTTTTCCTCTTTGGGCGCTTTGACCAACGTGCTGAAATAAGGGGCCCACGAAAGTGTGGCTTCTTGCGTAACTGGTAAATCGGGTTGCCGGCCCTGTGTGAGGGTGAAATCTCCTCCAAACAGCGCCTGCATGGTCATGGTGCTGTTGCGCGCGCGCGCGGTGGGTGCTTCAGCTGTCGCGTAGCGGTGTTCGCCGTTTTTGGTCGGGGTCGTGGCGCGTTTAGTCGTGCTAGCACGAGCTCGTGGGGCTTCCGCTGCGTTTGCGTTTTCGACTGCTGCGTGAAGGAGCACGTGATTATCTTTAATGGTGGCTTCTACACCGGTATGAAAACGCACTTCGATATTGGCACCCACCTCACAAACTACGCGATCAAGGACGACGACCACGTTATGCACTTTGTCGAGGACGATAGAACGCTGCCATTGTTTGAGTTCCTTGCCAGGATAGGCGCGGGTAGGGTCCATGTTGACTGCGGCGAACGTGGTTTCGGATTGGTAGTGTGTGATTTTTCCGCCGATGTCGGTCTTCCAAGGTTGGTCTTTTAGTTTGGCGCTGATTTGTTCCTCCCCGTTGACCATGA
>CANHAH010000022.1 GCA_947458705.1 Opitutia bacterium
CGGCGCCTTCACCAATGAGACTGGCCTGACCAACTCCAATCTCGCCCGCCTTAACCGCGACGGCACCTTCGACAGCTCCTATAAACCTCTCATCAACGGAGAAATCTTCGCCCTGGCCCTCCAATCCGACGGCAAACTCATCTTTGGCGGCTCCTTTGACAACGTAAACGGGGTCAGTCGCGGCCGCATCGCTCGGCTTAACCGCGACGGCTCTCTGGACACCTCCTACGACCCCCAAGCCAACACCAACGTTCGCGCCCTGGCCCTCCAATCCGACGGCAAACTGCTCGTGGGCGGTGACTTCATCACTCTGCAGCCCAATTCCGCCACCACCACCACCTCTCGCAACTACCTAGCCCGCCTCAATGCCGACGGCACCTTGGACTCCGGCTACAACCCCACGGCCAATGGCGCGGTCTACACCTTCGCCCTCCAAACCGACGGCAAACTTCTCGCTGGCGGCGCCTTCACCGCCTTCCAACCCGGCGCTACCGGCACGCCCACGACCCGTGATTACATCGGTCGACTTAATGCTGATGGCACGGTCGACACCGGTTTCAACCCGATGGCCAACGGCGTGGTTTACGCCATCGCCCTCCAACCCGCCGATGGCAAACCCATCATCGGGGGACTCTTCACCGCGGTCCGACCCAACGAACTCGGCTCCTACGCTCGCAACTACATTGCCCGTCTCAACACGGACGGCACGCTCGACTCCAATTTCGATCCCTCCGCCAACGCCCCGGTCAACGCCATCGCCCCTCTCAGCGACGGCACTATCCTAGTAGGTGGCGATTTCACCACCTTCCAGCCTAACAACGCCGCCTTCCGCACTAGCCGCACCCGTCTTGCCATCCTCAATAGCGATGGCGTTCTCAATCCCGGCTTTAACCCTGGTCCCAATGGGCCCGTCTACGCGGTCGTTGCCAATTCTGACGGCAGTGCCCTCGCGGCTGGCTCTTTCTCTGGCCTTCAAGCGGACGGTAGCGTCTTGGTTGGCGGCGCCTTTGCGAATATCGGCGGCTCCAGCCTCGCTAACCTGGCCCTGGTCGACGGCGACGGTAATGCCTCCCCGTCCTTCACTCCTAATCCCAACGGTCTCGTTGCTGCCATGGTCCAGCAAAACGATACCAAGGTCATTGTCGGTGGTAACTTCACCAGTATTGGTGGGCTTCCCCGCAACCGCCTCGCTCGCCTCTCCATTACTGGCGTCCTCGAGTCTTCCTACAACCCCAACGTCGATGGCAACATCGCCACGCTCGCTCTCCAAGCCGACGGTAAGCTCCTGCTAGGCGGCACCTTCTCGCTGGTCGCTGGCAGTTTCCGCAACAACCTTGCTCGTCTTAATACCGACGGAACCCTCGACATCGCCTTCGCGCCCACGATCAACGGCGCCGTCAACGCCCTGCTCGTCCGCCCCGACGGCAAACTTCTGATCGCCGGCGCCTTCACCACCGTCAACGGCGGTTCTCGCCTGCGCCTGGCTCGTCTCAATGCCGACGGCAGCCTCGACGCCACCTTCACTACGGCGGTTAACGGCGAAGTCCGCACCCTCGCCGCTACGGCCGATGGCAAGATCCTGCTCGCAGGCACCTTCAGCACCGTCGCCAACACGGGCCGCTCCTGCGTGGCCCGCCTCAACGCCGACGGTACGCTCGACCCCACCTTTGATGCCGCCACCAACGGCACGGTCTACACCGCCCTCATCCAATCCGATGGCGCTCCGGTTCTTGGCGGCACCTTCAGCACCGTTGCTGGCCAAGCTCGTTATAACCTCGCCCGCCTTTCCAGCACCAGCGCCGCCGCCCAATCGCTGGTCGCCGCCGCCAACCGCACCTCTGTCACCTGGCAACGCTCCGGCAGTAGTCCCGAACTCTCATCCGCGCGCTTCGAATTCTCCACGGACTCGGCCAACTGGACGGTTCTTGGTTACGGTACTCGCGTGGGCACCACCAGCAACTGGCAGATCACCGGTCTTAATCTCCCGGCCGCCGATACCTTTTACGTTCGTGCCACCGGTCGCGCCAACGGCCTGCTGCGCGGTCTACAGACATTTAACTATTCGGTTGCCCCGGCGTTCAACGCCATCGCTGCCGTAGGCGCCACCACCGGCTCCGCCTTCCGTTTGGCTATGGCCGATGGTACGGTCGCCACCTACACCGCTGATGATTTGCCTGCCGGTATGACGCTCGATTCCGTCACCGGTATCATCACTGGTACGCCCACGAATGCCGGCACCTACACGGTGACCGTCACCGCGACTAACGCCGGTGGCTCTATTTTCACACGTCTTAACATCGCCGTCTCTGCTGCCGGTTCGACCCGGGCCGATAGCGCGCTCCTCTATAATCTCTCCGCTCGTGCGACGGTCACCCCCACCGGCCTGACCACCACCGGTTTTGTTATCACCGGCTCCAGCGACAAGCGCGTCTTGATCCGCGCCGCCGGTCCGACTCTGGCCAAGTTCGGCATCGAGGACGCTGTCAGCAAACCTCGCCTCCGCGTCATCGACGCCAGCGGCAAGCAGATCCTCGAAAACGCCGGTTGGTCCAATAGCGCCACGCTCTCCGCCCTTGCGAGCCGCCTCGGTGCCTTCGCCTACAACGCTGGCAGCGTCGATGCTGCGGTGAGCGCCACGCTCGCCCCTGGTGGTTACACCGTCCAAGTCAGCGACGATGCGGCCAAGGGTGGTACCGTCCTCACCGAGATCTATGCAGCCGACGAGCTGACCACCACCGATACCCCGCGCCTGATCAACCTCTCCGCCCGTGCTTTTGTGCAACCCGGCAAGACCCTTGTCGGCGGTTTCATCGTCACTGGCCAACCTGGCACCGTCCAAAAAGTGCTCGTCCGCGGCATCGGCCCGACGCTCGCCAAGTTTGGTGTTACCACCGCGCTCGCCGCTCCCGTCCTTAAAGTCTATGACTCGACCGGAGCCCGCATCGGCTTGAACGAGACCTGGGCCAACAACAGCGAAGTCAGTGCTGCGGCTGTCGCCACGGGGGCGTTTGCCCTTGATGCCGGCACTAAAGACACCGCACTCGTCCTCTCGCTCTCGCCCGGTGCCTATACGCTTGAGATCAGCACCACGGGCGCCGCCGGCGAAGCCCTCGCCGATATCTACGCGGTCCCGCAATAATGACCCAGCGCCCCAGCGCTTAAAACATCTTTAGGCCGGTCCTACGAGGGACCGGCCTTTTTTGCGTGTCCGCGGCATCATCGCGCCTCGCTGTATTGCGCCTGTTGCGACTTATACCTGAAAGGCAGAATTTATAGTTTTTACGGCAAAAACGGGTAAAATCGGCCTAAAATCGCCAATTTTTGGCCAAAAATCAGGGTTTTTGACCCTTCTGCCTAATCTAGCCTCGGATCAGACGAGCTAACTTTTTAGCGGACTTTACCCGTCGCTTAACCTTGGCTTTGGGCCGCGGCGGCGGTGAGCGCAGCCACTTGTTTTTCCAAGTCGCGTAGCTGCAAGATCATCTCTGGTAGACGCTGGATGCCGACCCACTGGCGCTTGGCCTGTTTGTCCGGTACGGCCGGGAAACCGAGCACAGTTTCTTTGTCGCCGATATCGCGCATCACGCCGGATTTGGCCCCGACGGTCACTTGGCGGCCGATTTTGAGGTGTCCGGCCACGCCGGATTGCGAGGCGATCACGCAATAGTCGCCAAACTGCGTGCTGCCGGCGAAGCCGCATTGGCCCATGATCAAGCAATGTTGGCCGAAGACGACATTGTGCGCGACGTGCACGAGGTTATCGATCTTGGTGCCCGAGCCGATCACCGTGGAGCCCAATGCGGCGCGGTCGATCGAGGTGTTGGAACCGATCTCCACATCATCGCCGATCACGACGTTACCGACTTGGAGGATTTTTACGTGCCGACCTTGGTCAAAGACATAGCCGTAGCCATCGGAGCCGATGACACTGCCGGCATGAATTGCGGTGCGATGGCCGATTTGCGTGTGGGCATAAACGACCACGTTGGGAAATAGCCGCACATCGTCACCGATCTGGCTATCGTGCGCCACGTGGTTGCCGCCGAGCAGTGCGGTGCGCGCGCCTATTTTCACCCCCGCGCCGATGACACATTGGGGCCCGATGTGAGCGCTGGGATCAATCTGTGCGGTGGGCGCCACGCTCGCGCTGGGGTGGATGCCGGCCGCAAATTCCTCGGGCAAAAAAAACAACGGCAATACCCGTGCTGCCGCCACCCGGGCATTGGCCACGCGGATTACAACCTTCGTCGCCGAGGTAAACGGACCTGAAACCAAAATCGCCGCCGCTGCACTCGCTTCCGCGGCGGCAAAGTACGTGTCTTTTTCGGCAAACGTGAGATCGCCGGCGCGGGCGCGGTCGGCCGCGGCGAAGCCGGTGAGTCGCACGGTTGCATCTCCGATGACCTCGCCCTTGAGTTGCGCCGCGATTTCAGCCGCCGTGTAAGAGGGAGTCATAGAAGAGAAAAACTCCTGGGCGGATGCGCTACGCTTTATAGGCCGCGGATGCCGACCATGCGCTGCGTGGGCACGTCCCAAACCTTGAGCTGCAGCGAGCGCCAGATGTCGGCGGGCCAAAGCCGCACGATTTTGGGCGACTGCAATTCTGGGAGTGCTGCCATCACCTCGGGTAGCCGGTAAAATGGCACGCGCGAGTTGAGGTGGTGGATGTGGTGATAGCCGATGTTGGCGGTGAACCACGCCATAATCGGCCCGGTGCGCATGTAGCTGGAGGATTCGAGCGCAGCCTTTTCGTAGGTCCAACCGTCTTTGTCGCTAAAGGAGACGTCGGGGAAATTATGTTGCACGTAGAAAAAATATGACCCGATCGCATCCATGATAAAATGCGGAAGCAGTTGCGTGCAAATGACCGCCGTCCAGCCGCCCAAGGCATAAAGGCCGAAGCTGATCGCTACGTGGACAAGCACCGCGACGAGACAATCGAGGTGCTCGCGCGGGTGGTTGAAGAACGGATATACGCACATCCCGTGCAGAAACATGAACAGGTAGCCGAAGAGGATCGTGAGCGGGTGGCGGACAAAGAGGTAGTTAAAGCGTTTGCGCGTTGAGCTTTGACGAAATTGCTCGGTGGTCATGATCGGATATGAGCCGATGTGGGAACCGCGGAGCTTGGAATTGTGATTGTGGTGATGGTTGTGCGAGCTGCGCCAGACGCTACTCGGGCTGAGCATTAAAATGCCCATGACTCGCATGAGCCCTTCGGCGAGTTTCGAATGCGGCAAAATCGCGTGATGCTGTTGATCGTGATAGATCACGAAAAACCGCACGAGAAATAAGCCCGCGAGCACGCTGCAACCGAGTTTAACCGCGAGAGGCAGAGTGGCGAGGGTGGCCGCGAGGGTGGCGGCGAGCAGTGCGAGGGTCGACAAGACGACCCACCAACTCGTCAACGTGTGGTCATGCGCGAAGGGCTTAGTGGCGAGAATCAGCTCGGTGCCAGCCTTCACGTGCGGCGCGCGAGTCGGAAGAGGGTTAGGAGAGGACGACATAGACTCAATGCGACCGTGCCGACTCGCTGCTACGGTGCAAGGCCGCACTGTGAGGCTTTTTGGTTACAGTAAAGTTGGGGCTGCCTGAGTGCATGGGGGCCGCGTTACCAACGATCGGAGCGAAAGGGTGCAGCCGGCAGGCCGGAGCCGTTGAAAAGATTCGCGACAGGTGAGTTGGTCCACGCGTAGCGCACCGCGATGGGTTCTGGTACTTCAGGAGCAGAGACAAGGAGGGTGTCGCGCACGATGCGGGCTTTGGCAGGGTGAAACACGCGGTCGACGCCGGCGATTTCGAGCGATTGCGCGGGTTGATCGTGGGCGACGAGGCCATCAGTGGCGTGGGTGAATTTCACGCGTAGCGCGGAACCTTCGCGGGCGAGACCGGCGAAGGTCGGGCCTGTGTCGTTGCCGGTGATGCCATATATGCGATTGCGCGCGAGCAGGGCGAGGCGTCGGCCGACGTCTTGTTTATTGGTCGGGTGGATGTCGTCGGGGTTGCCGATATCGATCGTGATGGCCTGACCGGTTTGCGCGAGATCGAGGGTCTCGGTCTGAGCTTCGCGCAGCAGCGGCCATTGATGGGGGGTGGGTTCGTAGGTGGCTTTGAAGTTGGCGAGCTGGACGAAATAAAACGGGAAATCGCCCTGTCCGAAATGCCCGCGCCACGCGGTGATCAGGGCCGAGAACAACGCGCGGTATTCGCCGGGGCGATCGGTGTTGCTCTCGCCTTGGTACCAAAGTGCGCCCCGTAGCGCGTAGGGCAGGAGGGGGTTGATCATGCCGTTAAAAAGACCGGTGGGCGTCCACGTATCGCCGGGACCGCGCGGGGCGCGGGGGCGGGGATTGGCTTTAAGAAAAGCGGCGTGAGGGGTGAGCGGCGGGGTCTTGGTTTTAGCTTTCGCGATGGGCGCAGACACGGGCGCGGCTTTCGCGGCGGCTTCGGCGGCGAGCCATGCGGCGCGGTCAGCGTCGTATTGGGTTTTTTTCGCAGGATACTCTGCGATGTTTTTAGTCCAGCGCTCGTTCACGACTGTCAAAGCCGGCGCACTTGCGAGCGCAGCCGGACTAAGCCAAGCTTCCACCGGCGTGCCACCGACGGAGCTGTTAATCACGCCGATCGGCACGTTGAGTTTCTGGAAAAGATCGCGCGCGAAAAAATAGCCGACCGCGGTGAATCCACCGACGGTTTCGGGGGTGGTGAGTTCCCAGCCTGAAGTTTTTACGGTGTCTGTTGGTGAGGCGGCGACGGTTTGCGCGATGCGGATGTGGCGAATGAGCGGAAATCGTGCGCCGGCGATCTCAGTCGCAGCGCGCTCGACGCGAGCGTTGGCCTGCCAGGTGCCGGCGCGCGCATCGACGGTGAATTCCATATTGGACTGACCGGAGCAGAGCCAAACCTCACCCACGAGTACGTCGGAAATTGTCACGGTGTTTTTCCCGGTGACGACGAGATCGGCGCCCGCGACTTGCGCCGGAAGCGCATCGAGCATCACGATCCAGCGACCATCTTTTGTGGCGTTAGTGGTGTGGGTTTGTCCGGCAAACGCCACCGTGATTTTTTCGCCCGCATCGGCGCGGCCCCAAATCGGTAGGGGTTTGTCGCGCTGCAACACGGCGTGATCGGTGAACAACGGCGCAAGTACGACCTCGGCGCGCCCAGCGGTCGCGACGAGGACCAACAACGCTAACAGGAAACAGTGGGCGTGGGGCATAGGAAAACGTGGGGTTACGGAAACAAAAAAAGCGCGGCCTTACCAGCCGTTCGTACGCGTCCACGTTGCGACGACGTCAGGCCCGCCGTCGAGCACATGATAGCGGTCGTACGCAGCGGCGGTGAGGCAAGAGTGGTTGGGTAGAATCCGCAGCCGCGTGCCGATTGGGAAACGCGTGAAATCAATCGGGGCCACGCTGGCGATTTGGCCGTGTTCTTGGCTGACGCCCCCGACCGTGAGCCCCGGCAGACGCACGCCGTCAAGCGTGGCGACGGCGCCGTAGCCCGTGCGTTGCGCGGGCGGTAGCTGGGAGGTGTTGAGGTCTTTGGAAAGCGCGAGCGCGCCGGCGTCGATGAGGAGTTGGTTGCGCTCGCGGCGGTGGCCAATGACGGCGGCGAGCACGCTGATCGCGATATCCGCCTCGGTGCACGAACCGATGGCGGCCTGAAACAGATCGCCAAACATGTAGACGCCACAGCGCAGCTCGGTGACGCCCCGCAAGTGCGCCGCATACATCGCAGTCGGCGTGGAACCCACGCTCACGACCGGACACGGGAGCCCGGCGGCGCGCAGCCGCTCGGCCACACCCACGGCAGCCGCGCGCTCGATTTCGGCCGTCGCCACATGGTCGGCGACACTGCGCCCAGCGTAAGAGTGGCCGCCGTGGGTGCACACGCCGCGCAGCTCGGTGCCCGGACCGGTTTGAAGTATCCGGGCGAGCGCGAGCACGTCAGGGTCGTCGGGCGAGAGCCCGCTGCGATGATCGCCGCAATCAATCTCGATCAACACCGGAAAACACACCCCGAGTTCCGCGCCCGCCGCCGCGAGAGCTGCGCCCATGGCGAGATTGTCACAAGCCAACGTCAGCCGCGCGCCCGCGCGAACCAGCGCCGCCACGCGCGCAAATTTCCCTGGTTCGATGGTGACGGCGTAAAACAGATTGCGATGCCCGCGCGCGTAAAAATATTCCGCCTCGTGCAACGTCGATACGGTGAGACCGGCGAGCGGCCCGCGATCTTTGGCGAGCGCGGCGATTTCACCACATTTGGCGGTTTTTAGATGCGGCCGCAGCAAGACCCCGAGCGCCGTCGCACGCGCTGCGAGTCGGTCAAGATTGGCGCCGAGAACGCGACGTTCGAGCAACAAGGCGGGCGTAGAAAGCGTGGAAAGGGAAGGCAACACCCGCGCACTCAGTCCACGCCTGGTCATCGGCGCAACGGGAAAGCGACTTGCGCCGCTCCGCGAATCAGCGGACATAAAGCACTATGACCCCACGCCTGTATTTACCCCTGTTGGCGGGATGGTTGGCCGCGGTTGCTGCTTCGGCTGCGCCCGCTCCCGCCATCACCGATGAAAGCAAAGTCCCATCTTACACGTTGCCCGATCCGCTCGTAACCACCGCCGGCTCGCCGGTGCGTGATGCGGCGGCGTGGCGGGCGCAGCGTCGACCCGAGTTGCTCGAATTGTTTGCCCGCGAAGTTTACGGCCGCACGCCCTCAGGCCGGCCCGCCGCGCTGCGGGCCGAGGTCACATCGGTCGATCGCCACGCCCTCGACGGCAAGGCCACGCGCAAGGAAGTCACGCTGTGGTTCACCGGCAAAACCGACGGCCCGCGGATGCATCTACTCATTTATCAACCCAATGACCTGAAATCTCCGCCGCCGGTTTTTCTGGGGCTCAATTTTTTCGGCAATCATACCGTTCATGCGGATTCCGCGATCACGCTCGCGCAGCCGCACGTCGTTTACGATGCGGCCCGTTATCGTCCGGCTGATCCGCAGCCGCAGAAGAAGCCGCCGCAACGCGGGGCGCAAAGCGACAAATGGCAGGTCGAGGCCGTGATCGCGCGCGGTTACGCCACCGCCACGGTGTGGTGTAACGATCTCGCGCCCGATCGTGCGGATGGTCTGGCGGCGGCGGGCAGCGTGTCAGAAATGTTGGGCACCGGTGGTGCTGAGACGCGCGCGGGCGATACTTGGGGTGCGATGGGCGTGTGGGCCTGGGGCCTCAGTCGCGCGCTCGATTACCTCGAGACCGACCCGGAGCTCGATGCGCAGCACGTCGCGGTCCACGGATTTTCGCGCCTCGGCAAAGCCGCGATTTGGGCGGCGGCGCAAGACGAGCGTTTTGCGATGCTCATCTCCAACGAGAGCGGCTGCGGCGGCGCGGCGCTGAGCAAACGCATTTACGGTGAAACCGTCGGGATCATTAATAGCAAGTTTCCGCACTGGTTTGCGAAAAATTTCCGACGTTATGACGACAATGAAGCCGCGCTGCCCGTGGATCAACACGAGTTGCTCGCGCTCATCGCGCCGCGGCCGCTCTACGTGGCGAGCGCGGAAGGCGATCAATGGAGCGATCCGCGCGGGGAATTTCTCAGCGCGCAAGCCGTGGAGCCGGTTTATGCGTTGTTCGAAAAAAAAGGGCTCGGCGTGACCGCGATGCCGCCGCTCGACGCGCCCGTGGGCGATACAATCCGTTACCACAACCGCACGGGCAAACACGACATGACCGCCTACGATTGGGCGCAGTACCTCGATTTCGCGGATCGTCATCTGCGCCGTTGAGCGCGCGCGGCGAGCGACAGCGTTACGAAAATTATTTCGCTCCCGCCGCCGGTGCGCCGTGGAGAAAGGCGTGGAGCTCGGCGGCGAGTTTGCCGCCGAAACCAGGGACGTCGGCGATCGCGGCGATGTCGGCGGCGCGGAGTTTTTCGATGTCGCCGAAGTGTTCGAGCAACGTCGTGCGGCGGACGGTGCCGAGGCCGGGAAAATCGTCGAGGACGCTTTCGCGGATTTTGCGCGAGCGCAGATCGGCGTTGTAGGTATTGGCGAAGCGGTGGGCTTCGTCGCGCAGGCGCTGGAGGAGATTGAGCGCGGGGGAATTGAGCGAGAGGTTGAGCGGCGGGCGCTCGTCGGGAAAAATGATCGTCTCGTGTTTCTTCGCGAGGCCGATGAGCGGCGGCGGCGTGAGATCGAGGGCGACAAAGGCTTTGAGTGCGGCGCCGATCTGGCCCCGGCCACCGTCGATCACGACGAGATCGGGCAATGGTTTTTGTTCATCGCGCAAGCGGCGGTAGCGGCGGCCGACGACTTCTTCCATGGCGCGGAAATCGTCGTTGCCCATGAAGCTTTTGATTTGGAAGCGGCGGTAGTTGTCTTTGTCGGGCCGGCCGTCGACGAAGCGGACCATCGAAGCGACGACGAAGGTGCCGGAGATGTGGGAAATATCGAAGCACTCCATCGTGCGCGGTGATGGGTTGAGCGCTAGCGCCTCACCGAGGAGGCGTACGGCTTCGGCGCTGGCATCAGGTAGCGCGAGCGTGGGATCGGTACGTTCGAAGTTGCGGGTCTTGGCTAACGTTTTTTCTAGGGCGAAAACGATGTCGCGTAGCTCGGCGGCTTTTTCGAATTGTTGTTTTTCGGCGGCGGCAAGCATTTCGGTGCGCAGCGATTCAAGCCATTCGCGGGATTTGCCTTCGAGAAACGCGCATGCCTCGTCCACTCGTTGACGGTAGGCGGCGGGGGTGACGGTGTTATCAAAGCCGTAGAGCTCTTGGCGGACGTCGTCGTAAAGTTGCCAAGTGCCATCGGGGAGTTTTTTCGGCGTGGCGTCGCCAAGGAGTACACCGAATTGGCGGCGCATCTGGGCGAGGGTTTTGCGGAGGAGCCCGCTGTGGGCAAAGGGGCCGAAATAGCGCGAGCGGTCTTCTTTTTTGAAACGTGTGAGGCGGACTCGAGGAAGTTCTTCGGTGACATCTACACGGACTAGGAGGAAGCGTTTGTCGTCGGTGAAGTCGGTGTTATACTTCGGTTTCCACTGCTTGATCAGCTTACCTTCCAGTAGCAGCGCCTCGGGTTCGGACTTCACCTCGTGCACGTCGAAGTCGGCGATCATCTCGATAAGGGCTCGAATTTTCGGATGCCACGTCATAGCGCGCGATGGCGTAAAATACGTCGAGACGCGCTTCTTGAGATTCTTAGCCTTGCCCACGTAAATAATGCGCCCCAAGCGGTCCTTCATTAGGTACACGCCGGGTTGGTCGGAGAGGCGACGGACCTTCTCCTTCAGATTTACGGTTTCGCCAGTTGGCATTTTGGCAGAATCCGCCTAAGATCGTTTCTCGCAAGTATGGTTTCTTCCAGCAACACCCCCACGGCCCGCAAATCGGTCGCCCAACTTTATTACGAACTACTCACCCTTGGTGATGAATTGTTGCTTGGGCTGACCGCTAACGGCCATCTCACGTTTATCGGTGCGCAGCTGGGTCGGCGCGGCGTCACGTTGCGTCGCAACATCACAATCACCGACGACGCCGACGCGATCGTTGCTCAGTTCCGTGAGAGCTGGGCGCGGGCTGATGTCGTCATTACGACGGGTGGGCTCGGGCCGACCTGCGACGATCGCACGCGCGAATGCCTTGCCGAAGTCTTAGGGCAAAAACTGGTCCACGATGCGAGTGTGGAGGCGAGCATCGCGGCACGTTTCGCGCGACTCGGGCGTACGATGACGCCCAATAATCTTAAGCAAGCGTTGGTCTTTGAGCGCGGAGAAGTGCTCGTTAATGCTAACGGTACCGCGCCCGGTCTTTGGGTTGAACAGGATGGCAAAATTCTCGTGATGTTACCCGGCCCGCCGAATGAATTGCAGCCGATGTTTATCGAGCAGATCGTGCCGCGACTTGCTGCGCGTGGTTTGCTCACAGAGAAGGAAGCTTACGTGCAACTGCGCACTTCCGGCGTCGGGGAGAGTGCCTTAGAGACGCGGTTACAGCCAATTTTTGATCGCTTTGGCGCGGCGCTAAGCATCGCGTTTTGCGCTCATTCGGGTCACGTGGATTGTCGGGTGAGTTCGCCCGGTGGTCAGTTGGACGACGTGCAGTTGCAAGTTATTGCCGCAGAGTGTGCTAAATTGCTCGGCGAGGATTTTGTCTGCTATGGTCATGACTCGCTAGCGAAGGTGTGCGCGGATATGTTGCGTGCGCAGGAAAAGACCCTCGCCTGCGCTGAAACGGCGAGCGGTGGTTTGCTGGCAAATTCATTCACGGATATTTCTGGTGCTTCAAAATTTTTCGCGGGCGGCACGGTGTGCTACTCCAACGAATCCAAAATGCAGCTCCTCGATGTGCCGGAGTGTCTGCTCGCGCAGCATGGAGCGGTAAGCGCGGAGAACGCCGTCGCGATGGCGACGGGCGCAGCGGAAAAACTCGGGGCTGATTATGCGGTCGCGATCACGGGCTTCGCCGGTCCCTGTGGCGGCACGCAGGAAAATCCTGTTGGGACCTTCTTTTTAGCGCTGCACGCGCCGCATGGCGTGTGGTCAAAAAAACTCAGTTATCCGGGCCCGCGCACGACGGTCAAAGTCCGTGCGGTGAATGCAGCGCTTGACTGGTTGCGCCGTGAATTAGTGCGCGCGGCGAGTGGCGCCAGCGCGATTTCACAGCGTGGCGAAGTGATGCAATAACCGCCTTCAGGTGCCCCCCGAAAGAACGGTTTCAACCTAGTAAATTTTTCAACGCCGCGAGGTATTTTTCCTGCGTGCGGTTAATGACGTCGGCCGGTAATTGCGGCGCGGGCGGTTGCTGATTCCAATTGAGTGCGAGCAAGTGGTCGCGAACAAATTGTTTGTCGTAACTCGGAGGCGAGCCACCGGGCGCGTAGCTCTCGGCCGGCCAGTAACGCGAGGAATCGGGCGTTAGCACTTCGTCGATGAGTACGAGATTACCGGCGGCATCGGTGCCGAATTCAAATTTAGTATCGGCCAGAATCATGCCGGCGGCGCGGGCGCGGTCGTGGCCGAATTGGTAAAGCGCTAGACTGGCGGCTTTGACTTTTTCGTAGAGCGCGGCGCCGATGCGCTCGGCAGCTTGGGCGTCGTTAATGGGCGCGTCGTGTTCGCCTTTTGGGGCTTTGGTCGTGGGGGTAAAAATGGGCGTAGGCAGCCGTTCGGCTTGGCGCAAGCCGGCGGGGAGACGAATACCGCAGACTTCGCCGGTTTTTTGGTAGCTACTCCAGCCACTACCGATGAGGTAGCCGCGCGTGACGCACTCGATGGTGAGGGGCTTGAGTTTGCGCACGATCATGCTGCGTAACTGCAGGTCTCGGTCGTGCAAGCCGCGTCGGGTAAACTCGCCGGCTTGATCGGGCAAGAGGTGGTTGGAGATGAGTCTCTGCGTCTGCGCGAACCACCAGTTACTCATCTGGGTGAGCACGATGCCCTTGCCTGGAATGCCGTCGGGCAAGATCACGTCGAAGGCGGATAGGCGATCGCTCGCGACGAGTAAGAGCGCGTCTCCGAGATCGAAGATTTCGCGGACCTTACCCGAAGCGAGCAGCGGAAACGGCACGCCGTCGAAACGGGTGACGGCCTTGGGCGGAAGGGCGGCGGCGATGGCGGAGAAGTGCATGGATTTTCCGCCACCACAGAGGCGAGGTCTGCGCGGGAAAACAAGCTTAGCGTGCATTCGGCTGCGGTTGAAGGCGGCGGGATGCGTGGTTCTGCAGTTGTACCCGTGGTTGCGGTGCGCCAACGTCGCTGCGATGAAAACGTCGCGCGCGCCGATTTTGATTTTAGCTCGGATCGTCTTGGGGCTAAGTTTTCCGCTATGCGCGGCGCCAGTCTCGGCGGTGGCGAGCACGCCGGTCGTCGCGCCTTTGCCGCCGGTGGCTTCGCTCGCCGAATTGCAGTCGCGACTCGAAGCGCACGTGAGCGATCCGCGTTTTGCCGCGGCGGCGTGGGGCGTGAAAATCGTCTCCCTCGACACGGGCCACACACTATATGCGCACGCGGCTGACCGGCGCTTGAGCCCGGGTTCGAATGCCAAACTTTACGTCGCGGCCCTCGCGCTTGACACGCTCGGCGGCGATTACCGCGTACGCACGCCGGTCTTCGCTTCGGCGCCGGTCGATAGTGCGGGCGTGATTCAGGGCAACGTCATCGTGAGCGGGCGTGGCGACCCGAGCTGCGACCCGCGGCGTTTGCAGCAAGATTTTTTGGCGGCGTTCAATCCCTACGTCGCGGTGCTTAAAAACGCTGGCGTGCGCCGCATCGCGGGTGACGTTGTGGCAGATGCCACTTATTTTCGCGCCACGCCGTTTGGCGCCAGTTGGACCGTTGATGACATCAACGATTATTATGGCGCGGAAATTTCCGCGCTTTCGGTGAATGACAACTACGTTGATGTGCGGGTCACGCCTGGGGCGACGATGGGCGCACCGTGTTCGCTGGAATGGCTCCAACCGTTTGCCGGACTCACTTTTGATAACCGCACCATAACGACGGCGGTCGGCGGGGCGCGCTCGATTACGGTGTTGCGCTTGCCCGGTGAGACCACGGTCCAAATTTTTGGCGAAATTCCGCTCGGCGACAAACCCGAGTTGACCGAGGCGACTGTGCCACGGCCCGCGGCGTGGTTTGCCGCGGGGTTGAAGGCTGCGCTCGCGCAGGCGGGCATTAGTGTTGGCGGTGCGGCCCGCGCCGTGCGCTGGCCGGAAGTTTCCGCGCTGGCGGCGAGCGACGTGCGGCTTGGGGAGGTCGTTTCACCGCCGTTGCACGAATATCTCGGCGTGATGATGAAACAGTCGCAAAACCTGCACGCGGATCTGATTTTTGCGCATCTTGGTGAGCTACGTCGCACGGCGACGACACCCGAGACGATGCGCGCAGAAGACCTCGCTTTAGCGAGTTTACGAGAATTTTTGACGCGCCATGCTCTGCCCGTTAGCGACGTGATTTTCGACGAAGGCTCGGGCCTTTCGCGCAACAACCTGACGACATCGACAGCGACGTTGGCGTTGCTCGAATTTATGGCGAAGCACCGCGAAGCTAAGGCGTTTGCGGAATCGTTGCCGATCGCGGGTGTGGACGGTACGTTGCGGCGTCGCATGAAAGGGACCTCTGCCGAAGGCAAGGTCCACGCGAAGACTGGCACGTTGCGCTGGACGACGGCGCTCTCGGGCTACGTGACATCTCTCTCGGGTGAGCGACTGGCATTTAGCCTGATGCTCAATCGTTACCCAGCGGCCCCGGGTCGCTCCGCGAGTCGCGAACTTGATGAAATTGCCGCTCTCCTCGCCCGCTACGCTGGTCCGCGGGACTGAGCTCCGAGGCTAGCCTCTTTTTTGTTTTTATGAACGGTTATCCCTCGGCTCGGTTGGTTTCACTGGACGCGTTTCGTGGGGCGACAATAGCGGGGATGTTGCTTGCGAATAATCCGGGGTCTTGGGGGCACGTGTATCCACCATTACGGCATGCGGCGTGGCATGGGTGGACGCTTACCGATATGATCTTTCCAGGATTTTTGTGGATCATGGGCGTCGCGATGACATTCTCTTGGGCGCGGCGGGTGGAAGTGGGGGAGGTGCCGGCGGTGTTGTTTCGGCACGTGGTGCGGCGTGCGGCGATTATTTTTGGACTCGGGTTGTTGCTTGGGGCATTTCCCTTTGGCTTGTGGCCGTCGCATACGCTGGCGCTCGGCTCGTTGCGGATTCCAGGAGTATTGCAGCGCATTGGGGTGTGTTATGCGGCCGCGGGTGCGATTTGTCTGTGGGCGGGCGGGCGAGGGCAGGCGGCGTGGGTCGTGGGGTTGCTGGCGGGGTCGGCGGCCTTATTGAAATTTTTACCCGTGCCGGGTTATGGCGCTGGGCACCTCGACGAGGCGGTGGGAAATTTAGCGTGGTGGATCGATTCGCACGTGTTGGCAGGTCACACCTGGAGTGGGGCGCCGGCGCCGGGGTTTGATCCGGAGGGAATTTTTTCCACGCTCGCAGCAATTGCGACGGTGGTGCTGGGGGCCTGGGCGGGGCGGATCTTGCGTGCGCCTGCGGCGGGGATGGTGCGGGCGGCTCGTTTGTTCGGCGCAGGGGTGGCGTTGTTGAGCGCCGGGCTGATTTGGGATCTTTGGCTGCCGATTAATAAAAATCTTTGGACCAGCTCATTTGCGTTGTTCATGGCGGGCGCCTCGAGCGTGGGGCTGGCGGTATTTTATTGGGTGATTGATGTGCGTGGGTGGCAGCGTTGGGCGAGGCCGTTGGTGGTATTGGGCGTTAATGCGATCGTGATTTTCGTGGGCGCAGGGCTGGTGGCGCGGATGCTCGGCTTGATTGCGTGGAGTGATGCGGCGGGCGCAAAAGTGACTTTAAAGGCGTGGATCTACGCGCAGGTATTTACGCCGTATTTGAGTCCGCTCAACGCGTCGCTGGGGTATGCGGTGGCGTTTGTTGCCGTGTTTCTCGGCGCGGCTTGGTGGATGTGGCGCAAGCGCTGGATCGTGAAGATCTGAGCGCGAGCGCGGCGTTTAAAAGGCGGCGGAACGCAGAAAATCTTCGGGCGCGTAGCGTTTGAATGCTTCGATGGCTTCGTATTCAGCGAGGCCGAGAGTATTGTAGGCTTCGGCGAGACGGCGGCTGCGGTCCTCGGTGCGTTGCCAGAATTCGCGGCGGTCCTCGCCGAGGAATAGGGCTTGGTCCTTTTGAGTTTCGTGGCGGAAAATGGCGCGGCGGCGACGGAGGACTTCTCGAGGGCTGAGTGGGACGGCGAGGTCAATTTCGTCGACGGGCCAATCATTCCAGGCGCCGCGGTATAGCCAGAGTTCGGCGGCCGCGAGCCAAGGCGCGCGCGCAGTGGCGGCCAGAGCGAAGGCGTCGCGGAGAATGCGCAGGCAGAGACGGTGCGTGCCGTGGGGGTCGTTGAGATCGCCGGCGGCGTAAATGAGGTGCGGTTGGAGTTGGGCGAGGAGGTTGCCGACCAGGCTGACGTCGGTGGGGCCGTAGGCGCGGCTGCGTGGGGCGGCGTTGTAAAAGGGTAGGTTGAGGAAATGCAGTCGGGTTTCGGGCACGCCGCAGACGCGGGCGGCGGCGGTGGCTTCGTGGCGTCGAACAAGGGCCTTCCAGCGGAGCAGTTCGGGCGTCTGAGTTAATGTGGCACCGTGGCTGAGTTGGCTCGTCAGGCTGGTGAGGTGAGTGGATTGGGCGGAGTCGGCCAGTCCGCTGTCGCGTACGAAGGCGAGGAGACGCCATACGGCCTCGTCAGAAACGGCGCTAGCCCCGGATACGCCGTAGGCAATATGCACCTCGTGGCCTTGATCAACGAGGCGGCAGAGCGTGCCGCCCATGGCGATAACATCGTCGTCGGGGTGCGGCGAGAGGATGAGAATGCGTTTTGGGAACACGGAGGCACCCGTGCCACGCAACGGCCGGACGGGGGCGTCGCCGGGTTTGGATTTTTTTGGGTCACGACCACCGGGCCAGCCGGTGATGGTGTGTTGAAGTTCGTAGAAGCCGATCAGGTTGGTTTCGTAGGCGGAGCCGTGAAGGTGGATGAGGTCTTGCAGGCCGGCTTCATTGTAGTCGTCGTCGGTGAGTTTGAGGATGGGTTTACCGCGAAGTTGGGAGAGCCAGAGGATGGCGCGGCGGATCATGCGGTTGTCCCAAGTGAGGCCTTGTTCCTCAAGGGCGCCGATGAGCCACGGGGTGCGGTTACGGGTGAGTGCGTCGGCCGCGGCGGTATCGAGGACAAAGAGGGCGGCCGGGTGTTCTTGGAGAAAGGAGGCGGAGACCTGGGAGTTAACTTCGCCTTCAATGGCGGTGCGGACGATCTCGGCTTTGTGTTGGCCCCAGGCCATCAGGACCACGCGGCGGGCGTCGAGAATGGAGCGCACGCCCATAGTCAAAGCGTGGCGCGGAGTGGCGTCGTTGCCGCCGAAGTCACCGGCGGCGTCGCGACGGGTGAGGGGATCGAGCGTGACGAGGCGGGTGAGGGAGTGGCGTGGGCTGCCGGGTTCGTTGAAGCCGATGTGGCCGGTGCGGCCGATGCCCAGAAGCTGGAAATCGATGCCGCCGGCCGCGCGGATGGCGGCTTCGTAGGCGGCGCAGTGGGCGTCGACTTCAGCTTTGGCGACGGTGCCGGACGGCAGGTGCGTACGCTTTGGATCGATGTCGATGTGATCAAAGAGGTGGCGGCGCATGAACGCGCGGTAGCTCTGGGCGTGCTCGGGTGCGAGCGGGTAGTATTCGTCGAGGTTAAAGGTGGTGACGTTGGCGAAGCTTAAGCCTTCCTCGCGATGCAGGCGGACGAGTTCAGCGTAGACGCTCACGGGCGTGGAGCCGGTGGCGAGGCCGAGTACTACGGGTTTCTGCTCAGCTTGGCGCTGGCGGATGAGGGTGGCGATTTCCGCGGCGACGGCTCGAGAGGCATCAAGGCTGCCCGAATAGACGGCGATGGCGGCTTGTTCGTAGCGGCTGCGGGGGATAAGGTGCGAAGAGAGCATGAAAAATAAGAGATGCAGGATGAGACGCCGAGGAGAGGTTTGTCCTATAATAGAGCTCGCGGGCCTCGGGACAAATGGCAAAAATGACGATGTTTTTAACGTTTATGCCAATGCCCGCTGCCCCCGATCTTAAGCAATTGGTCGCACGTTTGCCGCAACCGCTGCATCAAATGCAGGGGCGTTCGGCGAAGGCGCTTATGTTACCCGACAACATCGTGTGTTTCCAGCGGCGCACAGCGATTGACTTAAATAAGCCACGGCGCGGGCGGGCGCTCCATCACCGCTTCGTGCTGATCTGTGCTTTGAAAACGGCGGTGACGGTGTGCGTGGACGAGCGCTCGATTCGGCTAAAAGCGGGCGAGGCGTTGCTCGTGTTTCCGTTTCAGTTTCACCACTACGCGGAGGCGCAACAGGCGTCGCTTTCCTGGTTGTTCGTGACGTTTGAATTGGAAGCGCCTGAGGCGTTGGCTGGGTTACGTTTCCGGCCGTTGCGCCTCACGCCGAGCTTGATAGCGCTTGTGGCCGATTTGGTAGCGACTTATGAAACGGAGCGCGCAGCGGATTTGCCCGTGTTGTTGCTCGCGGTGCTACTGGAGCGTTTGCGCCGGTTGAAGCCGGCGGCTGCGTCTGAGCAAATAACGTCAGGATCGCCGCAGTCTGGATTGAAGTTGCGCGTGAACCAACTCGCCCAGCGTAGCGGCGAGTCGCCTGGGATTGGTGAGATCGCGCGGTCTCTCGGAATTAGCCCGAGTCATTTGCGGGCGCGGTTTCGGGCTTCGTGCGGCGTGAGTATAGGCCGGCATTTGCGGCAGCTGCGTTTGGAGCGGGCCAGTGGGCTGTTGCGCTTGGGGCCGCAGCGGGTTTCTGAAATCGCGGAGCAATGCGGATTCGCCTCGATTTATAGTTTTAGCCGAGCGTTTCGCTTGGCTTATGGGGTATCGCCGTTGGCGTATCGGCACAGTGGTCGGGCGGCGCCGGCGCCGGCGGGCCGACAGGGTCCGTTGCGGGTGAAGCAACGCCTATAAAAAGGGAGTTAGGGCATCCAGGATCATGCGTAGATGAACAGAAATGATGTATTTTTTAACAAAAATGCCATTAAGGCAGCGCCTATCGCTCTCAATTGCTCGATCGAGGGGTGGGTGCAGGTATTTCGACTTGGAGCTAAGGGAAGAAAGATTAATCTGCTTCCACACCGTAATCACCTATACCCGCCGCATTAATTTTTCATGTGGGCGGGTTGTTTTAATACCACCTACCGATGAATCATCAAACCGTTAGCGCTGCTCGTTATTCGTCCGTCCGCCTCTGGCGTGGCTTCGTCAGTTTATTTGTCCTACTGAGCCTTGCGAGCTCGTCCAGTTTTGCCGCTGATGTGACGGCCACTGGCAACATCACCGGTGCAGTCACCAGTGTAGGCACCAAAAACGCGCTGCAAGGTGCCACCGTGAGCATCCCCGCGCTGAAGCGCACGGAGTTCACCGACAACGCCGGCGTCTTCAATTTTCAAGGGATCCCCGCGGGGACTCAGGAGATTGTGGTCAACTATACGGGTTTTGCGGAAAGCAGGGAGCGCATCGTAGTTTCTTCGGGTCAAACGGCGCGATTAGACGCGGTCCTGCGCTCTTCGGAAGTCGTCGCTATGGCAGCGTTCACCGTTGAGACTCAGCGTGAAGGTCAGGCGCTGGCGCTCACCGAGCAGCGTAATGCGGCCAACGTCAAAAACGTCACCGCTTTCGACGAGTGGGGAGTATTGCCGACTCAAAACGTCGGCGAGTTGGTTTCGCGTATGCCTGGCATCACGTTCACGACTGATGAGGATAATCTCATCAACAACGTGAGTATCGGCGGTCTTCCGGCCAGTTACACCCGCCTTAATATCGACGGTATGTCCTCAACCGGCGTCGGTGGCGATGGCCGCACCGCTACTCTGCACTCTTTTTCCGGTTCCATGTACGAAGCGGTTGAAATCATCGCCGGCCAGACCCCCGATAAGCGGGCCGATTCCCTCGGCGGTCAGCTCAATCTTAAGACGCGTTCGCCGCTGGCGATGAAGGAAAAACGCCGCTTTAGCTATGGATTGAGCGGGCGATGGTTTCCCTCGTGGTCGGATCGCAATTACACGGTCTCCGAGCGCCCGTTGCGTCCTGATTTCAACGGCAGTTATACTGAAGTGTTCGACGCTTTTGGCGGTAGCCGCAACCTCGGCATCGCCGTCACCGCCTCGTACCAAGAAGTGCTTAACCCGCACGATAAAGACGTTCTTTTGTATGAAAACACCACCAACCCGCTCGCCCAGCTGCGTGATTACACCCGCCAGAGTGGTTTGAACGATCGTTTCCTCACCGGCTTCAGTGCTCGCGCCGATTACCGCTGGTCGCCTGCCACCTTGGTCTCGTTGCGATTTCTCTACAATGCCGGTTCTGAACCTTATTTTAACTACACCGATGTGAATCCGTGGTTAGCGAGTAACCTCACGATCTATGATCCGCTGACCAATCCTACAGGCGGCATTAAATCCGGTTATACGACCAACCGCATTGAGTTCATGCCCGTGAACAACACCGCGCTCCAACCCGGCGGCGTGGCCGTCGGCGCTGCCCAGATGCGTCTCAATCCACAGCGCTACTCTTTCACGAGCAAAAATCCCACCGGCACGCTCGCCTTTGAGCACAATTGGGGCCGACTCAAAGTGGATCATGCTTATCGCTGGAGTAATACTCACTGGAACTCTGGTGCCGGTCGTCAGCGCGAAAACGGCACCGTCAGCATGCGCACTAAAGATGCTATCGGCTTTATTCTGGATTACTCGAATCCCCGCGGCCAAGTCTACACGCCCACGAGTGGCGCGAATGTTTACGAGGCGGCCAGTTATACGCCCTTCGTGACCTCCGCGGCCAACACCACCACGCAACCGGTGCCCATCACCTCTACGGTGTTTAACAAGCGTGATACCGTTACGGACACCAACGAGGTCAGCGCCAACGTCAATGTGAGCTACCTGCTTCCAACCGCTTTGCCGATCACGCTAAAAACGGGGCTCGATACGGTTAACCGCCGCGTCAACAACCGTCCCGTTTACCCGCGTCGTTGGTATGGCGTAGTTGGCTCCGTGTTGCCCACCTCGGGGCTTATGCCTTTGACCGAGTTTGAGCGCCAAAACAGCGGCGGCAAACGCCTCCCGGTGGTTGATCCCGCGGCTATTAGCACCACTTTGGGCAACAGTGCTCTCTGGTACGAAGATGTGAACTTCACCGCCACGCAGCAATACACCAACCGCCGCATCATGGAAGAGGGCGTCGACGCTGGCTACATCCAGGCCAGCACCAAGATCGGCCGCTTGGCGGTCCTCGGCGGCGTCCGCATGGAAGACGTCAACACCGACACATTCACGTACTTCCGCGCGCGCACTACCGCGATCGCCGCTCAACCGGATCATTTCAAACGCGCCGAGATGGATTACGCCCGCCTCGCGGTCGATGGCAGTTATACCAAGTCGTTCCCGAGTATCCACCTCGCCTACGATTTGACGTCCAACTTGAAGGCCCGCGCTAGTTGGTCCACTAGCTACGGTCGCGCACCGTTGGCCTCCCTCGTGACCGCGGCCACGGCCAACGACACGGTTCGCACGCTTACGATCGGTAACCCCGCCCTTAAACCCCAGCTCGGTAAGAACCTGGACCTGAAACTTGAGTATTACTTCAAGACCGGAATGGTCACGGTCCGCGGGTACCAGAAAAACATCACCGATTACATCGGTTCCGCTGGCCGCTCGGGGCAAATTGTTGGCACGGGAAATGACAACGGTTTTGAGGGTCTTTACGAAGGCTACGAGATTGTCCAACCGTTGAATCTCGGTGATGCGTCCTACAAGGGCCTCGAATTCGATTACCGCCAACGCCTCACTTTCTTGCCTGGATTGCTGAAGGGTCTCACGGCCCGCGCCAACTACACCTACCTCCAAGCCAAGGGTAAGTTTGCGGGCACGATCGGCTTCAACCCCGGTCAAGTCGCGGGCTTCATTCCTCGCTCCTACAATGTCGGCCTGCTTTATAACTACCGGAAATTCGGTGCCTCCTTTGACGTCAACTACACCGGCAAATACCCTGTGACTTACAGTCTGACGGCGCCCGGCAACGGCAACCGTTACCGCAAAGACTGGACCGTCATGAATGTCGGCCTTACCTACGAAATCTACCGGGACACGAAGGCGTTCATCAGCCTAAACAACATCGCGCAGCAGGGCCCCGAAGAATACATGTTTGAACAAACCCGTATGCGTAGCATCTGGATTGTGCCCCGCACCTTGAAATTCGGCATCACAGGCCAGTTCTAAACGACGCCCAATTCTTCTTTACGGGGGCGATCCCAATCGGGTCGCCCCCTTTTTGCTTCCCCTTTTCATGACGCTCCGCTCTCTGCTGCTTCTGATCGCTTGTGGGTTTGCCGCTTGCGGCCCGCTCGCCGCGGCTGAACCCATGGCTCCTGCTGCGACGGCCGATCCGATCGCGCCGCTTCTCGCCAAGCCGCTCTATCAATTTACCGAGGCCGAAACGGGCCGTTACCTTGCGTATCTTCAGACCAACGAGCCCGATCTGCGCCGCCGCATCGTCCACCTCGCCCGCAAAAACATCGGCCAGCCCTACGAGATTTACCTGCTCGGTGAGATGCCGTTCGAGACCTATGATCCTCAGCCGATCTATTGCCTGGGCAAGAGCGACTGCCTTGTTTTCACCGAGCACATCTACGCTATGGCGCTCACGCGTGACTGGACCGGCTTTATTCGCCTGCTCCAACGCATTCGCTACCGCGACGGCCACCTCGGCGTCGCGACTCGCAATCACTACACGGAAGTCGACTGGAATTTTTCCAACCGGTGGCTCGTGCGCGATCTCACCACCGAGCTCGCTGGCGCCAAGGCGGTCCCTTACGAAGAAAAAATTGACCGCGCCAAATTTCTCCTTGGCCGTTATGGCCTTAAAACTTCCGTCCCCTTCGAGTTGTTCCGTGATACCTACATTCCGCTCGAGGCCTTGGACTCAGCGCTCCCTCACCTGCGAGACGGTGATTTCGTTAATGTCGTCCGCGCTTCGATTAGCCCCGGTAGTCACCCTAACGCCGAGATCTACGGAGGAAACGCTTGGGTTGGCCATACCGGTTTCATCGCGCACGGGCCCGACGGCACGGTTCATTTGATTCACTCCGCTGAGCCCGCTGTACGCGAAGAACCTATCGCGGATTTTATCGCTCGGTCTCGCGAAAAAGCCGCTGCGCCCGGCGCCAAGCAACGTCTCGTCGGTTTCAAATTTCTGCGTCTCGCTGATGACCCGCTTGCCCAACTCCGCCAGCTTGATGGCCCTGAGGCCCCGCGCGTGACCTTGCCCAACGGCGCGGGCTTCTGATTAGGTCTCCACCTCATGGCTCTGGTTCCTCCCTCTATTGCCGCTCTGCCTGCGCGTACGACCGAACTTGGCGCGCTTCTTGAGCGCTGGG
The DNA here is from genome assembly GCA_947458705.1 of Opitutia bacterium. Classification (GTDB taxonomy): domain Bacteria; phylum Verrucomicrobiota; class Verrucomicrobiia; order Opitutales; family Opitutaceae; genus Tous-C4FEB. The sequence continues at coordinate 23,976 of CANHAH010000022.1, forward strand.
CAAATATCAACTCTGGCTCCGGTCATGCCGCCGGTCTCACGCGCATGCGTGAAACGCTGCGCGCTGATTTCGCCCAAGCCTTCCCCGCCGCCACGATCACGGAACTAGTGACCGACGCCCCCGGCTTTAATCCCCCTGGCTCGCGCGCTCTTAGTATTAGCCTGCGCCCGACCGCGCCCACGCAAGTTATACTCTGCGGCCACTACGACACCGTCTACGAAGCCGACGATGCGTTTCAAACCTGCCGCTGGCTCGACGCTACTACGCTCAACGGACCGGGTACCGCCGACATGAAAGGCGGCCTGGTTACGCTTCTGGCCGCGCTTCAAGCCTTCGAAGCTACGCCTCACGCCCCGCAAGTCGGTTGGGAAGTGCTACTCACGCCCGATGAAGAAACCGGTTCACATGGCACCGTGGATCTTTTCCATGCCGCTTCGCGCCGGCACCAATTCGGTTTCGTCTTCGAACCCGGCCGACCGAACGGCAACATCATCCATTCGCGCAAAGGCACCGGCGGTATGGTGGCAACCTGTCACGGCCGCGCCGCCCACGCGGCCAAAGTCCCCAACGACGGGCGTAGTGCCATTCTTGCTCTCGCTGAGTTTTTGCTCGAGGTGGCAAAAATCCCCTCCGAGATGGCTGACGTGATGGTTAACGTCGGCAATATCCGCGGCGGCACCGCCGCGACTAATGTCGTCCCGCATTTCGCCGAATCGGAAATCGATATCCGCATCACCAAAGTTGCAGACGGCGCGCCGCTGCTCGCGCGTTTCCACGCCATCGCCGAACGCTTCAACACCCGCGACGGCATCCAGCTCACGCTCAAAGGCGGCTTTAACCGTCCGCCTAAGGAATGTCTACCCGCCGAGGAAGTAGCATTCCCTGAATGGCAACGCGCCGCGGCCGATGTTGGTGTAGCGCCGTTCACCTGGGTGCACGGCGGCGGCGCTTCCGACGGCAATTTTCTCACCGCCGGTGGACTGCCTAACCTAGATGGCGTCGGTCCCATCGGAGATAATTTACACAGCAATCGCGAATTTTGTCGCGTCGAGACGATCGCCCCCCGTGCCCAGGTTGTGGCGCTCTTTTTGCACCGTGTCGCCTCGGGCGAAATCACGTTGCCGCCGGCGAAGGGTTAAGGCTTCGCGCCGCACGCTCGCGGCCAAAGAAAAAATTAGAACCTCCGCTCAAGCGTCTGCCCCGGCGTGAGCGGACGCCACGCGGCGCCGAATTCACGTAGTGACGTGCGCACGCGCGTAAGTTCATTGGTCGTGAGCTTGAGCGCCGGCACACGTTCTTTTTTGCAGGCGGCTTCGAGTTTCACGGCAAAGGCGGCGGGCTCGCTGGCGCCACCCCATTGTTCGGCGGCGAGACAGGCGACCAACGCTTCGCTTTGGCGGAGGAGCGGAATTTTCGCGGGTGATTTTTTCGCCGTCTGAAACTTTGCCGTCACGCTAGCGAAATCGGCTCCATCAGCGATCTGGCCAAAAAATCCGTCGCGCCAACCTAGGGTGGTTTCGATTACGAAATGAAACGCCGCGTGTGGGAGAATCGCCTGCTTGGGTATTTCACCGTTTGTGTGAGTGCCGTCCGTGCGCCGGCAGGTGAGGGCGTCGGCGGAATCAGACGGGGTGTTTTTGGTGAAACGAACGAGCATGAAAAAATCAGGAGAGAGAGGAGGGGCCACCGAATTCAAGCGGATCGCGCGAGCAAGCGTCGCACGCCTTCGATAGGCGCGGCGCTGATCGGCGTGAGTGGAAGCGAAGTGCGAGCTTTGAGCGCGGCGAGCACGGCGGGATGGGTGAGCAAGGCGCCACTGAGGCCAGTCGTAATCGAGGTCGGTGGTGTTTCTGGAAAAAGTTTCGCGGCGACTTGTGAGGCGAGGTCTAGAAGTTCAGTGGCAGATTCGATTAGGACTTGATGCGCGGTGGCGTCTCCCTCTTCAGCGAGGCGCAGGATTGAGGGGGCGAGGGTGGCGATGACGCGGTTGGGCTCGGCGTGGGCGTAAAAATAGCGCGTGATCGCGCGGGCATCGGCGGCGTCGCCGAGTTGCGTGTGCGCCCGCACGGCGGGGCCGAGCCGCGAAGCGGGGAGCCAGCCCTGCAGTTCCAACAACGCTCGGGCGATGGCGCGGCGGCCGAGTTCATAGCCGCTGCCCGGATCGCCGAAGCGCCAGCCCGTGCCGCCGGCATAGTGGACGCTGCCATCGGGGGCGCGAGCGGCGACAAATGACCCCGTGCCAGCATGAATCACGAGTCCGGGTGCACCGTCGGTGGCGAGTTCGAGTGTCGGAAGGGAATCGGGTGCGGCGGTTACGCGGCCGTAGCCGATGAGTGTCGCGGCGAACTCGGTCCAAAATGCGGGCACACCGGACATGAATAAATGCGTCGCGGTGAGGCTGGCCGATGGGAGTTGAGCGTGGAGCGCGGCGAGGGCGGCGGTGAGCGTGGCGGCGGCAACTTCGGTGCCGGTGATGTTGGCGTTGCAGCCTGGGGCGAGGTGGCGTGCCACGATGGTGCCGGCGGCATCGACGAGGATGCACTCGGTCTTGGTCGCGCCACCATCGACGCCGATTTGAAAAGAGGAGTTGCCCACAGGGTTTGAGGGAATACACGGAAGCGGGCGCGGGGAAATATTTATTCGAAGCCGATCACAACCGCGATTTCCAGAATCCAGTTGTCCGTGGAGTAAACAGCGGTGCAGGCTAGGTTGATGCAATCACGTCGACGCGCCGTTCAGCCTGTAGCCCACGCATGATCCTTGGCATTGATCACCTCAACATCGTCGTCGCCGATATGGCGCGGTCGTTGGCGTTTTATTGTGACGTTTTGGGTTTCACCCAAACCAAACAAGCGCACCTCGAAGGCGAGTGGATTGAAAAAATCGTGGGCCTGCGCGACGTGAAGGCGCACGCGGTGTTTATCGTTTCGCCCGGCGGCGAGCCTCGGATTGAGCTGCTCCATTACCATTCGCCGGAAGGCGTGGCTTTCCCGGAAAATTCGCGGGCCAATACCCGCGGTCTGCGCCACTTTGCGTTGCGCGTCACCGACATTGCCGCGGTGAGCGCGAAGCTGCGCGCTGCCGGCATCGAAGTATGGGGCGAGCCGACGGCGGTGCCGGGCGGCGTAGTGAAATTCGACACGGGCGCGGGCGGCAAAACCCTCGTCTACTTCGTCGATCCCGACGGAGTGATTGTGGAACTGGCGGAGTATCGTTGAGGTGGTCTGAAACGTCTTAGGTCCGTATCCCACAATCTCTGCGGCTTTTCACCTTCTCGATTTCGCCGCGTTGCCTTGGCTTTGTTTCAGCGGTGCGCAGCGATGACACCGTCGGCAGTTTTGTGAGGTGAAAGCTGGGTCGGCGACCCCGCCCTACAAAGGAGGCGGGGAAACGCAGGCTTACGCTTCCCAGCGGCCGTAGATGCCGCAGGGAAGCACCTTGCCGTCGCGCTGGATCGGCAGGCCGACTTCGCCGGCGGTGATATTGCCGCCGCGGCCGGACATCAGTTCGGTGAGGAGGTTGGCGACAACGGTCGGCGACAGACGCGCGGTGTAGGCGTTGATCAGAAAAAAAAGCGGCGAGGGGGTGAGCAGGGCGCGGCACTCGGTGAGGAGTGGCCAGAGGTGTTCCTCGAGTTTCCACATTTCGCCCGTGGCGCCGCGACCGTAGGTGGGCGGGTCCATGATGATGGCGTCGTAGAATTTGCCGCGCTTTTGTTCGCGGCGGACAAATTTGAGGCAGTCGTCGGCGATGTAGCGGATGGGTGCGTCGACGAGGCCGCTAAGGACGGCGTTTTCTTTGCACCACTTGACCATGCCCTCGGCGGCATCGATGTGGGTGACGCTTGCGCCGGCTTTGGCCGCGGCGCAGGTGGCGGCCCCAGTGTAGCCGAACAGATTGAGTACGTTGACAGGGCGGCCGGCGGCGCGGGCGGTTTTGATTTTGGCGGAAAACCACTCCCAGTTGACGGCTTGCTCAGGGAAAAGCCCGGTGTGTTTAAACGAGGTCGGGTGGATCTTAAATGTTAGCCCGAGTGAATCGTAGGCGAGCTTCCAATGATCGGGTAGGGATTTGCGGTATTCCCATTTGCCGCCGCCCTGTTCGCTGCGGTGGTAGAAGCCATCCCAGTTTTCCCATTTTGCGCCTGGGCTGGTACCGTGGCGGGGCCAGATGATCTGGGGATCGGGGCGGACGAGGTTGTAGGCGCCCCAACGCTCTTGTTTGAGGCCGTCGCCGCAGTCGAGAAGTTGGTAGTCGCGCCAGCGGTCGGCGACGATTAGGGAAGGGCGTTGGACGGAGGCGGACATGCGTTAAGTGAGCGCGAGGCAAAGCGCGACGGGCGGCAGTGTCGAGCCGCGTCGCAGGCGGCGGGGGATTTAGCGAGAACGAGCGCGACGAGCCGCGCGGTCAAAATTCCAGCGCAGCCACGGCGCGAGGATGCCGCCAAACCACGCCAAGGCGGTCACCGGCAGACCGGGTGTGATCGAAAAACGCCCGCGCGCGACTCCGTCGAGGGTCACACGCGCGATGGCATCCGCGGTCCAGAGTCCGCCCCCCGCGGTCACGGCTTTCGTCTCGGCGGGCTTGGTACGGTTTTCTTCGGCGAGTTGTGGCGTGTCGGTATCGGGCGGGTAGACGATGCTTACGTGTACGCCGGTGTCGGCCAACTCAGCGCGCAGTGACTCCGCGAGGCCGCGCAACGCAAATTTCGATGGCGCGTACGCTGTGTAGCCAAAAAAACCGTGTAAGCCAGCGCCCGAAGATACGAGCACGACGGCGCCGTGTCGGCGTTGGCGCATCGCGGGGACGACGGCCTTTAAGGCGTAAACAGTGCCAAAATAATTTACCGCCATGGTGCGTTCGAAGACGTTGACGGGAATAGTTTCAAAATAACCGGGCTGTGCGATGCCGGCTGAGGCGATGAGGACATCGATAGGTCCGAGGGCGAGCGCTGCGGCCGCGAAAGCGGCGTTGACCTCGTTTTCGTGGGCAACATCAGCTGATGCGTTAAATACCGATGCGCCGGGAATCGCTGCGCGCAGGGCGCTGGCAGCGGTGGTGAGCTTGGCTGGATCGCGGGCGACCAAGCTCACTCGGGCGCCGGCCGCCAAGGCCCGCTGGGCGAGCGCGAGGCCGATACCGCTTGAGCCGCCGGTGATGAGCACGTGTTGATCGCGGAGTTGCACGGGATGAAGCGAAGCGGAAAACGTGCGAAGGGCGAGTCCTAGGTGTAACGCCCAAAAAAGTTTTCGGGGGAAGTCGGATTGAGCCGACCCGCTTAAAAACAGTGTATCTTGTAAAAAACAGGGTGCGCTGAGCGCTGGCCTCACTCATGCTAAGAAAAATTCGTCATGTCTTCTGCCGCCAACACTACTCCGCCGCTGTTTAACTGGCTTGATACGCGGGCGGCGGGCGTATTGCTCCATCCCACGGCCCTACCAGGCGATCAGGGCATCGGGACCTTCGATGAGCACGCGGTGCGATTCCTCGATTTTTTGCAGGCGGCCGGACTTAAATACTGGCAAATAGGTCCGCTTGGACCGACGGGCTAC
>CANHAH010000023.1 GCA_947458705.1 Opitutia bacterium
CTCGGAGGCAACGTAAATTTCCACCCCAACACCACCGGTATTTTTACCTCAAACGGTAACGGCAACTCAAAACCAACCAACATTCTTCAAGCCATTCCCTACAGCACTGTAGCAGCTAATCGTTCTCGCATCTACGGGGTTAATTCTATTGTGGGTAGCGCCGCAGGTACTGTCGCCGTTCAAGGGCCGTAACCCCTATCGCTTCGATCCTTTTCCAACCCGGCCGCTAGCGCGCGCCGGGTTTTTTATTTACAGCTTTCCCCCCAGCAACTCGACGATCAGTATCAGTTTTACCGCCCCATGTCGCCCGCCGCCTCCGCGCCCACTAGCAACACCACTTACATCATCGGCCATAAAAATCCCGATGCCGATTCGATCTGTTCTGCACTAGCCTATGCGGCCTTCAAAGAGGCCCGTGGAGAAAAAGGGTACATCGCCGCCCGCTGCGGTAACAGTAACGCCCGTATCGACACCATCCTTTCCCGCTTCGGCCAATCCCTGCCTGTTTATTTGAGCGACGTTTCTCCCCGCGTGCGCGATCTGATGATTGCCGATGTCGTTTCCGTTTCCCCCGACGCCACCTGTGCCGAAGCCCTCGAACTCATCGACCGCCACGACATTCGCCAGCTACCAGTCATTGACTCCGCTCGCCAAGTAATCGGCACGATCTCCCTAGCCCACCTCGGCGGTATTTTCATTCCTCGGCTAAGTGAACCGCGCACCCTCCGGCAGGTAAACTCTTCCCTCACCCACATCGTTCGCTCCCTCCAAGCCACCGCTCACCACTTAGTCGCTCCGGAACAAATCGACGAGTACTTCATCCGTGTCGGCGCCATGGACGTAGCCACCTTCTGGACCATTTCCGAACGAGACAACATTCCTGCGAATCGCTCGCTCATCATCGTCGGAGACCGCCGCGACATCCAAGCTCGCGCCATCACCCTCGGCGTCCGCGCCCTAATCATAACCGGTGGTCTTGGCGTCGACGATGATATCCTTCGCCTAGCCCAAAGCGCCGGCGTCAGCGTTATCAGCAGTCCATGGGACTCCGCCACCACCGCCCTCGGCGTCCGCACCGCGACCACAATCGACCGCGTCATCGAGAAACAGTTCATCTCCTTCCACCCCGATGCACGCCTAGCCGATATCCGGCGCAAAATCTCCGCTATGTCAGCCCCGGCCGCAATGGTGCTCGATGATAACGGCGCCCTCGTCGGCGTGCTCTCCAAGAGCGACATTCTCAAACCCGTCCAAACCCGCCTTGTTCTCGTCGATCACAATGAGATGACCCAAGCCGTGAGCGGCGCCGAGGAGGTCACCATCACCGAGATCATCGACCACCACCGCCTCGGCTCGCTCAACACCCCCCAGCCCATCCTCTTCATCAATGAGCCAGTAGGCTCCACCTGCACCATCATCGCCGATCTCTTCCGCCGCGAAAGCCTCCAGCCCTCCCCTGCCATCGCTGGCATCATGATGTCCGGACTCATCTCCGACACCCTCCATCTCAACGGCCCGACTACCACCCGCAAAGACGCGATCCTCCTCGCCTGGCTCGCCGAAATCGCCGGTATAAATTCCAAGCAACTCGCCGACGAAATTTTCAACTCCGGCTCCGTCATTCTCGCTAATCCCCCCGAGAAGATCGTCCGCTCCGATTTCAAAATCTACGAAGAAGAAGGCCAACGCTTCGCCGTCTCTCAAGTTGAGGAACTTGGCTTCGGTAATTTTTGGCAACACGCCAACCCTATCTCCGCCGCCCTGCTTAGCCTGCGCGAAGAAGAGGGACTCGCCTTTGCTGCTCTGCTCGTCACCGACATCAACACCCAGAATTCCCTCCTTTTGGTCAAAGGCGATGCTAGCTTCATTCAACGCATAAGCTATGCCCACGTAGAACAGGACGAAATCTTCGACCTGCCGGGTATCGTGAGTCGTAAAAAACAACTCATTCCCTATCTAACGAGTTTGCTGAAAGAAATGGGTGCTGACGGCACCACGTCCAATACTCGCAGCAAAAAAACTTCCACCAAACGCAAGTAAGCTCCCCTCCTTACCTGCGAACCGCATCAAAGTTGAATGCGGTTCGAATAAAAAAGCGCTTAAATATGGATCGCTTCGCCGGTGACTGCCGCCGCGGCCTCCATGTTGGCTTCGCTCAACGTCGGATGTGCGTGAATCGTATGGTGTATCTCATCGACTGAAGCCTCAAGATCCATCGCCAAACCGTACTCCGCAATCAATTCTGTGGCCTCGGAACCGATGATATGCGCGCCGTAGATTTCGCCTGTCTTAGCATCGGCAATGACTTTGACGAAACCCTCGCTCTCCGCCGCTGCGACCGCCTTGCCGGAAGCTGTAAACGGGAATTTTCCGACTTTGTAAGAAAGCCCTTTTTCTTTCGCAGCCTTCTCGGTGAGACCCGTGCTGGCAACCTGCGGCTGGCAATAGGTGCAGCCTGGAAAATTCTTCACCCGCTTTGGGTGGCCGTGTCCAAACATACCATTGACCGCGTTGATCGCTTCAAACGTAGCCACGTGCGCGAGCCATGGCGGCCCGATAATGTCACCGGCCGCATAAACGCCCTTGATGCTCGTCTGATAATCATCACCGACTTTTAGGTAATTGCGATCCAGCTCAGGTTTGAGATTGGCCGCAAACGCGCCTTCGAGATTAGCCACCACGCCGATCGCCGACAACAACACCTCGGCCTCAACTTCGGTCTTCTGGTCGCCCGCAACCAAATCGACCTTCACCGAATTTTTACCGACCCGGAAATTCTCGCACTTTGTATTCGTGTGCAGGGCGATGCCCTGCTTCTCGAAAGAACGAGCGAGTGCTTTGGCTACTTCTTCGTCTTCGACGGGCAGAATCTGCGGCAACATCTCGACGAGCGTCACCTTGGAACCAAAAGTATTATAGAGGTAAGCGAACTCGACGCCGATAGCACCCGCGCCCACAATGATGATCGACTTAGGCAACTTCAAGTTGGCGAGCGCCTCGCGTGAAGTCATGACCCGTACGCCGTCAAATTCGAGCCCAGGAATCCGCCGCATCTTACAACCCGTGGCGACGAGCACGTTCTTGGCCTTCATATATTTCCCTGCGTGTTCGCCTTCGGTGATCGTCACCATACCCGGCGCCGTGACCTGCGCACGACCAACAAAGTAATCTACCTTATTTTTTTTAAACAAAAACTCGATGCCCTTGGCCATCTGGCCCGCCACTCCGCGCGAACGCTCCATGACTTTGGCGAAATCGAAACCCACGTCTTTCACGGAAATACCATAGGCGTCGGCCTTCTTAATTTTTTGAAAAAGCTCCGCGCTCTTCAGCAACGCCTTGGTTGGAATACAACCCCAGTTGAGGCATGTGCCGCCCGCGCGCTCCATCTCGATGCACGCGACTTTCTTGCCGAGTTGTCCGGCGCGGATCGCACCCGCGTAGCCCGCTGGGCCACCGCCAATGACAACGAGATCGTATTCCATGGATTCTGCCATCTCGCCACCCTGCAATCACCTCCACCTCCGTCAAACGGAAACTCCACCTCTTTAAATATCAATCACGTCAGCCGGCTTTTCTTTTTTAGGGCGCATTGAGCCGCCAACACCTCCGCTGGGCCCCCTCGGTCCACGTGTAAGGATGTTCAAAACCAAATTCGTAACGCTCACGACGATCGCTCCACCCACTGCCGACCAAAAGCTCGCCACATAAAAACCGTCCACCAATCTCGCTACCAGCAAGAATAACAAGGCATTGATCACTACCATCCCCAAGCCCAAGGTAAGCAAAATGAAGGGCAGCGTAAACAGCACCATCAATGGCTTGAGAATCGCGTTAAAGAAACTCAACAAAACGACCACGACCAACAAGGTCGAACCGCTATCGCAGCGGATGCCGAGTCCGAGTTTGGTTGCGAGCATGACTCCTAACGCGAGGATCGCCCAACGCAGGAAAAGTTGCGATAACGCAAAATTCATATTTAGCCACTCTCCGCTCCGCTGATCACCCGGCAATGAAAATTCTCATCGTCCAAGACTACCTCCGTAGCGGAGGCACGGAGCGACAATCTGTTCTTCTTGCGAACGCCTTTAGAACGGCCGGTCACCCCACGACGCTTTTGACGTTTAGGCCCCTAGGCCCTTTGCACAGCACACTCGCCCCCGAGGTGAAGCATTATGCCCTTCAGTCATTCGACATGCGGCTGGACTGGTTCGCCCCCGGATTATTCAAAGCCGTCGAGACAATTACGCCTGACCTCATTTTGTGCATGGGTCGCATGGCAAATTGTTATGCTTTTGCCCTGCGTAATCTCGTGCAAGATCGCCGGCCACAAACCGCTGTGGTCGCCACCATGCGTACCGGCAAGGCCCTACCCTACTTCTTTAGACGCTCTCTGCGCGCAGCTACTCATATCGTAGCTAACAGCCACGAGGCCCGCGCCACGCTCTCCTCCAGTTACGGTGTTTCCGCGGAAAAAATTTCTGTGATTCACAACTCTCTTGTTTTCCCAGCGATTGCCGCACCTGGCTCGTCAGCCACTCTGCGGGCCAAATACGGCGCTAGCGCCACGACGAAGATATTGCTCAACGTCGCCATGTTTCGACCTGAGAAAAACCAGCGCGAACTCATCCAACTCGCTGCCGGTATCCCTCCTTCCACAGATTGGCAGCTTTGGCTCGCGGGCGAAGGTCCAGCCCGCGCCGCTTGCGAAAAGCTCGCTGCCGAGCTGGGTCTCAATGAGCGCATACGCTTTCTAGGTTTCCAACGCGACCCCGCTCCCCTTTACGCAGCGGCCGACATAGCCGTACACGCCTCCGCCAGCGAATCATTGTCTAATTTTCTCATAGAGGCCCAGGCCCACGGCCTGCCCGCGGTAGCCTACGACGCGCAGGGCATCGGCGAGTGTTTTATCTCCGGACACACCGGCTGGGTGATCCCCCGCGACGACCATTTAGCCTTCCACGCTGCCCTAGCCCCGCTCTTTCAACTCTCTGAGTCCGCCCGTGGCGAATTGGCGAACACAGCTCGCAGCTACGCCCGTACAACCTTCGATCCCGCCCGCCAAGTCACGGCGTACCTCGACCTCTTCGCCCGCCTTAATTTCCGCGCCCAACCATGACCAACCAACAGCGCACCGACTCAATCGAGCACTATTTGCGCGAACACAAATACGCTGATCTCCACACACTCGCCTCGCGCTTCGGGGGCTCGCTTTCTACCGTACGCCGTGTCCTTGACTCACTTGAAACTCGCGGTGTCGCCCGTCGCCACCATGGCGGCGCTTCTCTGGTCGAGACGGATGCCTTCGCTCAAGAGTACGATTTTATCGCCCGCAACCAGCGCCATCCCGACGAGAAATTCGCCATCGCCCGGCTCGTCGCAGACCAAGTCCAACCTGGTATGACCGTCATCCTCGACGGCGGAAGCACCACCTACGCCGTTGCTCGCCTACTCGCCGATAAACACCTCCAAGTCATCACCAACTCACTCCCCATCGCCTCCCTCTTTGGTGAAATCGGCAGTGTCGAAACCATCGTAACCGGCGGCAGCATTTATAGCCGCCTAGGCGTGCTCGTAGGCCCATTATGTGAACAATCCTTCGAGCAAACTCACGCCGACCTCGCTATCCTCGGCGGCGCCGGCATTACCGAAAACGGCATCTGGAATCACAACGCCCTCATCGTCGCAGCACAGCGCAAGATGATTGGAGCGGCCGAACGCACGATCTTCGCTCTGGATAAATCTAAATTTGGACGTAAAGCCCTAAGCCTCACCACACCCTTCGACGCACGCTTCACCATCGTCACCGACACGCGGCCAACCCCCTCTGTAATTCGCTCCATCAATAACGCCGGCGCCAAACTCACCCTCACGCGCTAGTACCCGTCATTGGCTTCTGTGGTTCCGCTAATCTAAGTAGGGATTTGCTTTCTGTAACGGGCTATTCATCCGTGACCAGCCGTGGTTAAAAAATCTTCTGTCCAGTCTCTAGCCCCAACTTTCGCCGCGCTGGAGTGCATCCGCCTTCGCGGCGTCCGCCAAAATAACCTCAAAGGCTTTGACCTCGATATACCGCTCGGTCGCTACGTGGTGGTCACCGGCCTGAGCGGCGCAGGCAAATCCTCACTCGTTTTCGACACACTCCACGCTGAGGGACAGCGCCGCTACGTTGAGACGTTCTCGGCGTACACCCGTCAGTTTCTAGATCTCCTCGACAAACCCAAAGTCGACTCGATCGAAAACATCCGCCCGTCCATCGCCATCGAGCAGACCAACACCGTCAAAACATCCCGCTCCACCGTCGGAACGATGACGGAGCTCACCGATTTTTTTAAAGTTTGGTTCGCCCAAGTGGCCACCTGTTACGACCCTGCCAGCGGTGAGTCCGTCGTAGACGACAACCCACCTTCGATCTGGCAGAAATCCTTCGCTGCCCATCCAGCCCGCACCGCGCTTATCGCCTTCCGAGTCGAGAAACCCGCCAACCTCAAGTGGCCAGAAATCCTAACTAGCCTTAAAAACCAAGGCTACGTCCGCGTCCTCTTCGCCGCAACCGTCCACAAGATCGAAGCGCTACTAGTCGAACCGTCTGCGCTTGAAGCCCAGCTTCCCGACGGCACTTCACTCTTCGTGATCCAAGACCGCGTCGCCCTCGTCGCCGACCAGCGCACGCGTTTTCTCGAAGCACTCGAGACCTCACTTCATTTCGGCCACGGTCAGGTTCATCTGTTCGCAGCGGACACATTCGGGGAGCTCGGACACTTTTCCCGCGGCCTACATTCGCCTAAAACCGGGCGCACCTTTCGCGCGGCTTCACCCGCACTTTTTTCTTTTAACTCACCACTCGGAGCCTGCCCCAAGTGTCGGGGGTTTGGACGCGTAATCGAAGTCGACTACCGCCTAGCGATCCCCGACCAATCGCTATCCATTAATGATGGTGCCCTCAAATGCTGGGAAGGCGAAGTTTACCGCGCTTCCTTAGACGATCTCCGCGTCTTCGCTAAAAAGAAGAAAATCCCCACCGACGTTCCGTTCGCCACGCTTACCGATGAGCAAAAGTCCTTTATCATAGACGGCGAACCCGGCTACGGCGACGAGAACAACAAGACGTGGCCCCAATACTGGTACGGCGTGAAAGGTTTTTTTCGCTGGCTCGAAAAAACGACGTACAAGATGCACGTACGCGTCTTCCTTTCTCGTTATCGCGCATATAACCCGTGCCCCGATTGTTGCGGCCAACGTCTCCAACCTGAATCCCTCTGCTGGCAGTGGCAGGGCCGCACGCTGCCCGAACTTTACCAACTTCCCGTGAGCAGCTTGCTCGATCTGATCACGCCTCCCGCCAAGCTAGCTTCCGAATCCACTGGTGGCGGATCGGCTCCGCCGGATCACGCCCTCCAATCGATTTTAACGCGCCTGCGTTACTTGCAGCAAGTCGGTCTCGGCTACCTCACGCTCGACCGCCAATCCAAAACGCTCTCCGGCGGCGAGGTCCAGCGCGTCAACCTAACGAGCTGTTTAGGCACCTCTCTCGTCGACACGTTGTTCGTCCTAGACGAACCAAGCGTGGGCCTTCACCCGCGCGACATCGACCGCCTCATCGCGATCATTCGTACCCTCACAGAGACCGGCAACACTGTCGTCGTCGTCGAGCACGATGAGGCCATGATTAGCGCCGCTGATCACGTCATCGAAATCGGACCAGAGCCCGGCGCCCGCGGTGGCCATGTCGTTTTCCAAGGTGATTTACAGGCATTGCTCACTTCACAAACTAGCATCACCGGACAATACCTTTCCGGCCGCCAATCCATTCCGTTGCCCGCGACGCGCCGCCCCGTGCCCGCGAACCACCCCTCGCTCCATTTCAAAAACGCAACCAAGCACAACCTGCGCGAACTCTCCTTTAGTCTTCCCCTCCAACGCCTCGTCTGCCTCAGCGGCGTCTCAGGCTCCGGCAAATCCACGCTGCTTGATAACGTCATCCACCAAGGCCTGCTCGCCCAAAAACTCCAACTCACGGAGGACCCAGCCGTCATCGCCGCCATCACGAGCGATCTCACGTTTTCAGAAATTGTCCTAGTCGATCAATCCCCACTCTCACGCACGCCCCGCTCCAATCCGGCGCTTTACACCGAAGCGTGGGAACTCATCCGCGAGCTCTATGCAGCCACGCCCGCCGCGGCCGCCGCCGGTTTCAATGCCTCAAGTTTTTCCTTCAACTCAGGCGAGGGCCGCTGTGATCAATGCCAAGGCCTCGGTTACGAACGCGTAGAGATGCAATTTCTCTCCGATGTATTCGTACCTTGCCCCATATGCGAGGGACGTCGCTTTAAACCCGAGGTACTTGCGATTCACTGGCGCGATCGCTCCGTCGCCGACTTGCTCGCGACTAGCGTTACTGACGCCGTACCGCTCTTCTGCGACATACCAAGCGATCGGCCCCAAACCCCCGCGCAAGTTCGCAACACCGCCGCCGCGCTCGCCACGATCCGTCAACGTCTTTCGACCCTCGAATCTGTCGGCCTCGGTTACCTCACCCTCGGCCAACCCCTCAACACCCTCAGCGGAGGCGAATCTCAACGTCTTAAACTCGTTCGCTACCTCAGCACTTTTTCTTCTGCTTCAGGCGCCCGCGCCAGTATTTCCGAAGCAACATCAACTCCAACCGCTCCGAAGACCGGCGCGCTCATTCTCCTAGACGAACCCACCACCGGCCTGCACCGCCACGACGTCAAACGTCTCCTCGCCGCGCTCCACGCTCTGGTAGATGCCGGTCACAGTCTTGTCGTGATCGAACACAATCTCGACGTCCTAAAATCTGCTGACTGGATCCTAGAAGTAGGCCCCGAGGCCGGGGGCGCCGGCGGCCAGATCATCGCCGAAGGGTCGCCGGAATTCATTATCTGCTCTACCACTGCAACCACTCCGTTCCTCAGGGATGCACTCTCCACGGATTCGAAATCATTTCCGCTCACCGCCAAGTCCGCCGCGTTCTCTCACGACCGCGTAGCTCACGCCGCGGCAACGACCCTACGCATCGAAGGCGCTCGCGAAAACAATCTCAAAAACCTCTCCCTCTCCATCCCTCACCGCCAACTTTCTGTAGTCACGGGCGTCTCAGGCTCCGGTAAGAGCACACTCGCCTTTGACATCGTGTTCGCCGAGGGACAGCGCCGATTCATGGAGTCCATGTCGCCTTACGCGCGCCAGTTCGTCGAACAACTCCCGCGCCCTGACGTCGATAGACTCACGGGAATTCCCCCCACGGTCGCGATCGAACAACGTGTCACCCGCGGCTCCCGCAAATCCACCGTCGCGACCATCACCGAGGTCGCTCAATACCTCCGCCTGCTTTATGCGCGACTCGGCGTGCAGCATCACCCCGATACCGACAAGCCGGTCGCGGCCCTTTCCCCCAGCTCGCTGAAAAACCTCCTCAGTCGCGTACTAGCGACGCCCGCCGCCCGTAAAGCCAAACACCTATATCTCTGCGCTCCCCTCATCCGTGGCCGTAAGGGCCATCACCAGCCCATCGCTACGTGGATCGCCAACCAAGGCTACGAACTCATGCGCGCAGATGGCCGTTTAATCCGTGTCGATGCGTTTCAAAAACTCGACCGCTACCGCGAGCACGACATCGAAGCGGTCGTCGCCGATTTAAAAAACAACCCCCGCCCAGGACTCGCTCTAGACCTCGGACTTAGCGTAGGCAAAGGCGCGTGCTTTCTCCTCACACCGCAGGGGGAAATTCTTTCGTGGTTCTCTACCACACGCACCGATATCGACACGGGTGAAAGTTTCCCCGAGCTCGACCCCAAACTTTTTTCCTTCAATTCCCCCCGTGGTTGGTGCTCCGCCTGTCGTGGCCACGGCCGCATTTTTCCTTGGATGCTAGAGCCAAAGGATGACGAAGAAAAAGACGATTCCGCCGCCCGCTTACGCGAATTTGGCATAGACGACGCCGAAGACGTCGCCGACGAAGGTCAACCTTGTCCCGAATGTCGTGGCGACCGGCTCAACCGCACCGCCCGCTCCGTGAAACTCCACTTCCGCACCGCCGCGAAACAGCGTCCGCTTTCCCTTCCTACATTACTCCGCGCCACCCCAGCCGAACTCATCGCGCACCTACGCGCCCTCGAACTCGACGACCGCGGCAAACTCATCACTCAAGACATTGTCCCTCAGATCGCCGAACGCTTAAAATTCCTCGATCACGTCGGCCTTGGTTACCTCTCGCTCGAACGCCCCACCGAGACGCTTTCCGGTGGCGAAGCCCAACGTATTCGCCTTGCCGCGCAACTCGGCACCAATCTCGCCGGCGTCCTTTATGTACTCGACGAACCTAGCATCGGCCTCCACGCCCGCGACAATGATCGACTGATCGAGACCCTACTCACGCTCCGCGACAAAGGAAACACACTGCTCGTCGTGGAGCACGACGATGAACTCATGGCCCGCGCCGATCGCATCATCGACCTCGGGCCTGCAGCCGGCATCCACGGTGGCGAACTCCTCGCCGAAGGTACGCCTGCCGAGATCCGCGCGAGCGCCCAGTCACTAACCGGGCTCTTTCTAGCCAAAGGAATTAAGCATCCGCTCCAAGGCCAACGGCGCGCTCTACCCGCTCCTCGCTCAAAAAACGCCTGGCTCGATCTCACCCATGTCACGTTCCGCAATCTAAAAGGGTTCGACTTACGCCTTCCGCTCGGCCGTCTCGTCATGGTCGCCGGCCCAAGTGGCGCAGGTAAATCAACGCTCTTCCGCGACGTATTGTACCCTGCTGTCAGGCACACGATCGCGACCAAAAATGCAAAAATCACTGGCCGCGATTTTGCCGCCGACACGGGCTTCAGCAACGAGGGAGCACCCACACCTTTCAAAACGCTTACCGGGGCCAACATCTTCCGATCCGTCGTCGAGGTCGACCAATCTCCGATTGGAAAAACCCCGCGCTCCACTCCCGCGACGTATCTCGGTATCTTTGATCTGATCCGGCAATTTTTCGCCGCACTGCCCGAAGCCAAAATTCGCGGCTACACCGCGGCGCGTTTTTCGTTCAACACCACCGGCGGCCGCTGCCCGGCGTGCGAAGGTGCTGGCCGCATAAAACTCGAAATGGCATTCATGCCTAACACCTACCTTCCCTGCGACGACTGCCGTGGGCTACGCTACGGCTCCGACCTCGCCGACATCACCTGGAAGGGCAAATCAATCGGCCGAGTACTCCAACTTACCTTCGAGGAAGCCGCGACGTTCTTCGACTTCCACTCACAGCTCTCGCAGGTTTGCCAACTCATGATCGATTGCGGCCTCGGGTACCTGACGCTAGGCCAGTCCTCGCCCACACTTTCCGGTGGTGAAGCCCAACGCCTCAAACTCGTCACTGAGCTTTCCGGGGGGCTCGCCAGCTATCGCGAACGCTCCCGAGGGGAACGCCCTCGCAACCTCTACCTTCTCGAGGAACCGACCATCGGCCTACATCTTAGCGACTGCGAACGCTTAATCCGTGTACTCCATTCGCTCGTCGATCAAGGCCACACCGTCGTCGTAATTGAACACCATCTCGATCTCCTCGCGGAAGCCGATTACATCATCGAGCTCGGTCCCGTAGGAGGACCCGACGGCGGCGAACTTTTATACCAAGGCGAACTCGCCGGCCTGCTCAAAATCAAAGGTAGCCCCACCGCACCGTACCTCAGCGCTAAATTAAAAACCTAAGTAGTTTGCTGCGCTCTTCTCGCCATTTTTTTGGCTAAACCAGCTCATTATTGGCGATTAAACCAAGCCCATCACCTCTGCATATATTTATTAATTAATCACTCTGGCCCTCACTCGCGCCATCGCGCGATCATGCACTCGACTAAGCGTTACCAATGCAATCACTGCGCCCATCAACGCCGTCGCCATGTCTTTTTGAGTGTCCCAAATATCACCTTGCGTCCCGAGAAACGCCTCCGCCGCCGCTCCCTGTAACTCTGCGGTAATCCACTCGATGAGTTCGTATAAGGCAGAAAATGCTAAACATACCGATACGACCAAAAATGCCAGCCAACGACTTGCCTGCAGCTTTCCGTTCACGCTGATGCGCTGACCAAGCGATGATGTCCGCAGTAAAATCTCCCGAGTAAGAATAGCCGGCACAAAACCCTGCGCAAAATGCCCGAGCTTGTCGTAGTTGTTGCGCGACCAACCCAGAGCCCGGCCCAGAACATCCGTCGGTCCAAATCCCGGCACGAGCGCATACGTGTAATGTCCGCCAACAATCAACACAATGCCATGCAACCATACGAGCAGTAGTAACAATGTTGAAAGCGGAAATCTCTGCGCGGTCGCTAGCATCAATGGCACACCTAAAATCACCGGCGCAACTTCCAGCCACCACGTCAATCGATCCTGCGGCGACAACCACGACCACACCAAAATCGGCGACATCAACCCGACAAACCAAACCATTCGGCTATCTTTCATATGCCGATCATCACAACCCAGCGTCGTCCGCAGCAAGCGTTACAACGCCACAACAAAGCGGACGACCTCTTCCACGACTTCCGGGGTCGATAAAATACGAAAATGCCCGCGCCCCGGACAAGGCACCAACCGCGAACCGTGCCACAATGCGGTGAATTCCTCCGATCCCTTATAGTCCGTGTAATCGTCTTTGGGATCGTGCAACACAAGTGCGGGACACGGAGCACGCCGCGCGACTATCCGCATATCGACATCCGTATCTTTCCATCCGCACCTACGTTCAGCCGCCGCGAAGAATGCGGCACGTATATCCGGCGTCAGCTCAAACCGGTCTGCCACACGCTCGACGCGCCGACGATGACTCAGAGGAGGTGCGATCAAAACTAGACCACGCGGCTCCAGACCCATCAACGTCCCTAACGCTGCGCTCGCTGCCCCCGCAGAATGTCCGATCACCGCCCTCAGTCCTGTTTGTTGCGTGGCGATCTCCAAAATACACTCCGCCAACATAGGCACATGTGCTTCACGCCCTGGCGACTCGCCGTGCGCCGGACCATCAAACGCCACGACGCGAAATCCCGCCACGACCAGCGGTTCCGCCAAAGCGCCCAACTGCGCCGCGCGCCCCGCCCAACCATGGGCGAGCATCACCAACGGCGCGTCACTCGCGCCCCAAGTCCATTGTGCCAAGTCACCCCATCGGGTCGATGCGACACCCCGCTTCGCCGTGGCCAAATATTTTTGTTCGCGCAAAGGAATACGCGTCGGTGGGGGTGGTCGCAGAAAAATATCTACGGCCAGCTCCGCCCACGTCTCCGGTGTGTCCGCAGCGGGCAGTATTAAACCTGCCCTCGCCGCGGCTTGGCTCAAGCGCTCGTTCACACTCGGCCCACCACGAGTGAAGCATTTGTCCCGCCGAAGCCGAAGCTGTTGGCGAGAGCGTAGTCCACGCGTTTTTTGACGCACGTGTTGGGCGTAAAATTCAAGCCCAAGGCAGCACAAACTGGATCGACGTTTTCCAAATTAATGGTGGGCGGAATTACGCCGTGATGCACCGCGAGCACAGCAGCCAATGCACCCAACGCACCCGCTCCGCCAAGGAGATGACCGGTCATCGACTTCACACCACTCACGTGGAGCGTCGCCTTGTTTGCGGCAAACACTGCCGCGATCGCGGCGCCTTCTTCGCCATCGCCGCCGGGCGTCGAGGTGGCGTGCGCCGATACGTATCCAACCTGCGTCGGAGCAACGCCGGCATCGTGGAGCGCTTGCTCCATCGCGCGACGTGAGCCTTCAGCTTCGGGTGCAAGAGAGGAAAGATGGTACGCATCACCAGAAGCCGAGTAGCCACTGAGCTCTGCGTAAATGCGCGCGCCGCGCGCTTTCGCGTGTTCGTATTCTTCGAGTACCATCGCCACAGCGCCTTCGCCTATCACAAATCCATCTCGGTCTGCATCATAAGGACGAGAAGCTTTTTCTGGGGCGTCGTTACGCGTCGACAGCGCGCGCATCTGCGCAAACGCTCCGACCGACAGTGGACTAATTGCTGCCTCGGAGCCACCAGCGATCATGACATCAGCTTCGCCACGTTGGATCACTCGCAATGACTCGCCGAGCGAGTGACCGCTCGTCGCGCACGCCGCCGTGTTGCTCATATTGGGCCCGCGGGCATCGAGCAAAATGGCTAGTTGGCCGGAAAGAATATTGGGCGCCACCTGCAAAATGAAAAAAGGTGAGATTTTGCGAAAACCTCCCGTTTTCCACGTATCGTGCATCGCCTCAATCTCGGGTAAGCCGCCAAGGCCGACGCCCATATTGATCGCCAGTCGCTCGGGTTTCAATGTAGCGCGCACCGCATCGAGGCCAGAATCGACATATGCCTCAAGACCCGCGCCGAGTCCAAGGTGAGTGAAACGTCCAAGTTTTTTCATTTCCTTTGGCGAGAGCGCTGCCGTGACGGCTTCGCCGGCCGCACCACGGGGGTGCACCGGTGTCGCGATGGGCTTAGTCGGATCGTAGTCCTTCACTTCGCCGGCAATCTGCGCAGTGCAAGCGGTCGCGTCGAAACGCGTGATTTTACCAATACCGCTTCGACCGGCCTGCAAGGCGTCCCACGTCGCCGCGACTGAATTACCGACCGGCGTAACAGCGCCCAAACCGGTTATTACGACCCGACGACGTTTGTTTTGAGGTGTATTCATATAAAAAATTCAACGTTGGCAAAATTCCGCGCGCAGCATCCGTCGCGACGAAATCAATAATGCTTCGCTCCGCTCAGGCGTCTCCGCCGCACGCGCAAATAGCAATGCCCCCACCAGCGAACTCATTAGATGAGTGACTCGATCCCGGTTACGTCCCTCGTCGCGCGCTAACTGCAAGGCCGCGCATAAGCGGTCGATATGCCGAGCAAATCCCCGCGCATAACCCGAGCGCCCGGCCGCATCGAGCCGAGCCATGTCTGCACCCACGGCGACGACCAGACAGCCCGAGCCACGATTGTCTCGATGCCTCTTTGACAAATAACTATCGATCAACAACCGCGCACGCTTGGCTGCGCTCGGTTGGGCCGCGATGCGTTCTAGATTCACAACTGCCGCGTCAAACGCATCCGCGCAGGCCTCGGCCACGAGTTGGGCCTTATCGTTAAAATGCGCATAGAATCCGCCATGCGTAAGTCCCGCCCGACGCATCACTTCGTCGACTCCGGTGTTTTCTACGCCGCGCTCCCGAAACGCCGCGCTCGCCGCCGCGACGATGCGGCGACGGGTGTAGAGTTTATGCTCTGGCGGATAACGCATCTTAAACGATCAGAAATCCTTTAAGATGACGTGCGTCATATCAACTCCAAAAGTTAAAAGTCCCACAGCTTTGACATCATCTTTAACGTAGGCTGGACTGAGCATCCTTTGAATCCACAGCAGCTCCATCCTTACTGGCGCATGGAATACATCGAGGCGCCGCGATATCCTGCCGCCCTGAAGCGTCCATTTACGGACCTGCCCTCGCTGGGTGACGACCGCTCGGCCCTCATCGTGCACCGCTCCGCGCTTTCATATCTGATCCTCAACCGTTTTCCCTATAATCCGGGCCATCTACTCGCTGTTCCATTTCGAGAAGTCAGCGACCTATTGGAACTCTCCAAGGGAGAGCGCGCCGATTTGATGGAAGAGATTGTTTTCGGCCAAAAATTGCTCAACGTCGTGCTCAAGCCCGACGGCATCAATGTTGGTTTCAATTTAGGCTCCGCCGCAGGGGGCAGCATAGCCCATCTTCACGGTCATCTGGTGCCTCGCTGGTCCGGCGACAACAATTTCATGCCCGTGCTCGGCCAGACTCGCATCCTACCTCAATCACTCGATGCGATTTGGGAGCGCTTCGCAGCAGCTGTGCCCACAATTACGGCTTAATTTTTATCCGAGTGACCCACAAGACCCTGCATTTCCCCAGCGCCCGCCACCTAAGCAGCCTGTACGCCGGCATCGATCAAAATCTGAGTATCGCCGAGGCATCTCTACACGTGCGCCTGATCACGCGCGACGATTGGCTCAAAATCGAACCCGCACCACTTGAACCGGGAAAACCCGTGCCCCGCCCCGCCACGGAATCGGTCGCCCTCGCCGTTGATTTTTTCAATTTCCTCCACGCCGCCCGCGGCCAAGGCCTAGCCATTCGCACACCAGATTTTATTCGCATCTTAGAAACCTTCGCCCGCGGCGAAGGCGCCGATCTCAAAGCCCTTTACGCTGCTCCACTAGTAATTGCCACTAACCGCAAGACCATCGTCCCCAAAACCCTCGGCCAAAAACTCTACCTCCAGTCGATCCTGAAAAACCCCGTAGTCTTCGGCATAGGTCCCGCCGGCACAGGCAAAACTTACCTCGCGATGGCCGCCGCCGTCTCAGCGCTGCTAAAAAACGAAGTGCAACGGATCATCCTCACCCGCCCCGCCGTAGAAGCGGGTGAAGCTCTCGGTTTTTTACCGGGCGACCTGGAAGAAAAAATACTCCCCTACCTGCGCCCTTTGTACGACGCATTGCACGACATGCTCGATGCAGCTGACATCACGCGCCTCACCGAAAAAGGCGTCATCGAAATCGCCCCGCTCGCCTACATGCGCGGCCGCACGCTTTCCAATGCCTTCATCGTCCTGGACGAAGCGCAGAACACGACTCCAGAGCAGATGATGATGTTTCTCACCCGCCTCGGCGAAGAATCCCGCATGGTCGTCACTGGCGATATCACCCAGATTGATCTCCCACGCTCCAAACAAAGTGGCCTGCTTGAGGTACGCCGCATACTCCAAAACATCCCCGGCATCGACTTTCATACCTTCAGCGGCAGCGATGTCGTGCGCCATCCACTCGTGCTTAAAATTATCGAGGCTTACGAATCCTACCGCAATCCCATCGGCAGTGAAGACAGCCCCGTCGTGCCGCGATAACGCCGATCCCTTCCTCAATGTCCGTAAAAAACCAGTGGAAACTCCTCGTCGGTGGCCTCAGCGCCCGCCGACCCGCGACCTCCTCCGCATATTCGCCCGCGCTGGAGTTCATGGAACGCAGCCGACTCGTCGCGGCCCTAATCTTCATTGTTACTGTCGCGGCCATCGTACTCATCAGTTCCGCGGGCATGACGTCGCTCCGCCTCCCGGTTCAACCCGGTCAGACGGCCACCGTCCGCGTCATTGCCGCCGCGCCCTTCACCTATGTAAGCGAGGAAAAAACACGCACTGCCCGTGAGCAATTCCTCGATCGCGTACCCCCGATTTACAGACTCGATTTCGAAGCCCTCGGCACCTTTGAAGCCTCAGCCCGTGACCTCCTTGTGCGGCTAGCAACTTATGAGCTGACGCATCCCGCCGGCCCGACACCACTGACGCGCCCACGCGCCGAACTCGCCCAAATCTCAACCGATTTCAACGCCCGGGGCGCCTATACCACAACCGCCGAGGACATCGCCGCCCTCCTCGCAATCGGGGAGGTCAAAACCCGCGCCGCGATTTTTGAGACCGGACTCAATGTCCTGCGCGAACTCTACGCGGAGGGCGTCCACGACGCCACACTCGGCACCAACGCACTGGGCGGTGTCACCGTCTTTCAGATCGCCTCGCCCGGCAGTGCCCCCGCACCGCGCCCAGTCCACTCGCTCGAAGAGGCACTCACCATCTTACGTGTGAGCCTCGCGACCGACGGGGTGCCCCGCCCCTCAGCCCAAGCCCTTTTTCGTTTTTTTCGCAATGGCGTCACCGCCAACGTCTTCTTCGACCGCGCCGCCACTCAGCAACGTGAAGCCGAAGCCGTCCGTGCCGTTCAACCAGTCACCGTGAGCGTCGCCCGCGGCCAGACGATCATCGAAGCCGGCGAACGTGTTTCCCCCAGCCAATATGAGATGTTTGACGCTCATCGCCGCTACCTCGTCGAACACGCCGATACCGAGCTCAACGAAGGCCTCGCCTTATTTGGCCGTGTGCTCCTGGTGCTCGCGATGGTCCTCGCCTCGATCATTTACATCCGCATCGAGGACACCGAAACACTTCGCAGTAACGTCCGACTCGGACTTCTCGCTCTTGTCGTCATCCTCAATCTAGGACTTGTCCGCCTAGTCTACACCTTAGGCGGTGCCGAATTTTTTGTCCGAGATGGCTCATGGGCCTCGACTCTCCCCTACGTCGCACCCACTGCCTTTGCTCCGCTCATCGTCGCCATCCTCATCGATGCCGGCTCCGCCATCTTTATGGCGCTACTCATCTCGATTTTCACCGGCGTGATCTACGGCAACCGCTTGGATTTGCTCGTCCTCACCTTTTTAGCTTCACTGGTCGCCATTTTTTTCTGCCGCGATGCGCGTCGACGCGGCCGCGTCGTAAGATCAGCGGCCGCCGGAGGACTCACCGTCGCCGTCTTCGCCGCATTGATCGCTTTCGCTGAGCAAACGCCCCTGGACACCCTCGCCCGACAGATGTCCGCCGGTGTATTAACCGGTCTATTCACCGGAGTCGCTGTCGTTGGTCTGCTTCCCGTGCTCGAGTCCCTTTTTAAGCGCACTACCGATATCACGCTACTGGAACTCACCGATTACAATCACCCCCTGCTGCGCCGCATGCAACTCGAAGCTCCCGGCACTTACCACCATTCTCTCGTCGTCGCTCAGCTCGCCGAAAATGCCTCCAACGCCATCGGCGCCAACCCCCTGCTCGCTCGTGTCTGCGCCCTATTTCACGACATCGGCAAGACCGCGCACCCTTCTTACTTCACCGAAAACCAACGCGATCGCCACAACCCCCATGACGAACACAACCCAGTTGAATCGGCCCAAATCATCAAGCGCCACGTCACCGATGGAGTAGAACTTGCCGTTCGCCACGGCCTACCCCGGGCCGTAATCGACGTTATCAGCCAACACCACGGCACTACCCTCGTCCGTTATTTCTACGAACAAGCTCGCAGCCAAACCCACTCACCTCTGTCGCTTTCCCCCGCAACTCAAATCACTACTCAGCCCGACGCTGCGTCAATCTCCGACGCCCCTTTCCGCTACGAGGGCCCACGACCCCAATTCAAAGAAAGCGCGGTCATCGCCTTAGCCGATGGCGTCGAAGCAGCATCACGCTCCCTCCGCGCCGCCGACGCCACGCAACTCACTGCCCTCATCGACAAAATTGTCTTAGATCGAATTGCCGAAAAACAACTCGACGAAGCTCCCCTCACCTTCGAGGACATCGCCCGCATCAAAAATAGTTTTCAATTCACGCTGCTTAATATGCTCCATGCGCGCGTCGCCTATCCGGTGGCCGGGACCGAATCCACCGCGGTGGCCGCCATCAAAGCCTGACCGATGCCGCCCGCCCCTTGCATCCGCGAAACGGCAATTTCGAACCGTTACCCACGTCTGAATTTTACACGCACTCGACTCAAACACGTCATCACTACCTTAGACGCACACGCTGATGAATTTCTCGGCGGCGTTCCTTCCGGCGAACTCTCAATCGTCTTTCTCGACGACAATGCACTCGCTCAACTCCACGCCGACTTCCTAGCCGATCCGAGTACAACCGATGTCATCACCTTCGAAGGCGATCCTACCCACGGCGTCGCAGGCGAAATCTGTGTCTCCGTGGACACCGCCCAAGCCTACGCCAAGCAAAACGGCCATGACTTTGCCACCGAATTACTTCTGTACGTCGTACACGGTTGGCTCCACCTCGCCGGCTACGATGACCTCCAACCTGCGAAAAAACGCATCATGCGTCGCGCTGAAGCCCGCGCCTTGAAAATCTTAATGCAACATAAAGTCACTCCCGGCTTTGCCCTGCGTCGCTAAAAATCTCTTACCATCATGAACGTAACGAACAGCTCTACTCACACTGCAACCCAGTCCCGATTCATCACGTTGCGTAACGCATTCATATCGGGCGCTCTGCTCCTCGCGCCCTTGATCGTCACAGTCTGGGCCTTCACCAATATCATCAATTTTGTCGGCGGCACTTTTCGCCCGCTGTTTTTCTTCTTTGTACCTGAAACGTTTCGCGACCGGCCCAGCCTCACGATTCTCTGGGACATACTAGCCACCTTGCTGGTGATCATTTTAGTCACCGGACTCGGCTACGTCTCACGCTATGTTTTCGGAAAATATTTCGTCTCCATTGGCGAGCGCTTTATGCTCAGCATCCCGGGCGTCAGCGCCGTCTACAACACCGTCAAACAAATCGTCGACACCTTCGGTACGCAAAACCGTAACCTCTTTAATCAAGTCGTGTTGGTGCAATTTCCCCGTCCCGGCGCGTGGGCGATCGGCTTTCTCACCAGTAAAACCCAAGGCGAAGCCCAAGCTAAAACAGCCGAAGAAGTATGGACGGTTTTCGTCCCCACTTCGCCTAATCCAACTAGCGGATTTCTACTGCTACTCCCACGCAGTGAGGTGACCGAGCTCGATATGAGCGTTGGCGAAGGCATGAAAATGGTGATCTCGGGTGGCGCCGTCGTTCCGCCCTGGCCGCAGGTCAAAGTCGCGGATCCCTCGCGCTAATTCTTAGCAACGCCGCAGCCCCTCGGCCTTGCTCGGGTCCACACCCATGTCCGGTCGTCTCCTCCAAACCGACGCCTTCGTACTATCGAAGCGTCCACCCGCTGATGCGTTTCAAACTTTTACGCTATTTTCCGGCGAACACGGCACCTTGCTCGCGTTGCAACGTCTGCCCAAAAAAAATGCGTCCAACCACCTCGCAATCGATCTTTTCGACGAAGTCGCGCTCTCGCTCGAATCTTCTAACCAAGGCTCAACGTGGTTCATTAAGGAAGTGCGACTTCTCGCTCGTCCCGCTGGGATCGGGCGCAGTTATACCGCACTCACTCTCGCCAGCACCTTCACGACTTTGATCGCGCGTAATCCCGTGCATGAAGACAGCCGCGCGAACGTAGCGACCCTCCTCCGCACTTCGCTGGCTGCCTTCAGCTCCGAAGCCCGCGCTGAGATTGTTTATTTTAAAAGCATCTACTGTTTCGCTCGCGACGAGGGTTATCCCATCAAACAACATTGGTTTCCCACCCTCCCGGCTAACGACCGTCTGCTCGCGATCGACCTCCTCAACCAACCTCTCGCCACCCAAACCACCTCCCTTGAAGCCTGCACCCGTCTTACGCGCCATTTAGAAAATTATCTACGCAACCAAACAGAAATTCTCCTCGATTAAACACGCACCGGTTCCGTCTCTCTCATTATGGAATACTCCCTCGACGCCCGCATCGCTCGCTTGAGCGTCGGCGAGTTTTCCGACTTTACGCTCGGCCCGCGCGACAATGCCGGTGGTCCGCAAGGTCTCTGGCGCGCTCAACTCGGCACCTACTGGCACCAACAACTGCGCACTCAAGCCTCCTCCGAATTCGGTTCAACCGCAGAATTCGAAATAACTATCGAAGGCCGCATTTTTCACCGCGGATGGACGATCACCCTTACCGGACGAATCGACCAACTTCTCCGTCAAACTTCCGGGCTTACCCTACGCGAGATCAAGACCGTCACCCGTCCACTGCCCGCGGATGAAACGGAGCTTCGCCGCGATTACCCATCGTATTTCGCCCAACTTGCCACCTACGTAGCGCTTACCCGCCTCGGCGCCCTGGACTCGGCCCACGCCACTCTGAGCGCCCAACTCATCTTCGTTGAAACAGGTTCCGGCCTAGCGCAAACTCTCACACTTAATCCCTCCGACGAAAATCTCGTCCGCGTTCAACTCGAGCGTCTCTGCGAATTCTTAGACCTCCGCTTCCGTGCTCGCGCCCGACTCCGCCAACTGCATTACCGCCCCGCCTTTACCACGCCACGCCCTGGTCAAGAAACCACCGCCGCTGAACTTACCGCCGCCTTCGAGCGCCACCCAGCCATCCTGTTTGAAGCCCCGACCGGTTTCGGCAAAACCGGCGTACTGCTCGAGTTCGCCCTCGGCCAACTTCGCACCGGCCACTTCGACCGCGTTCTTTATCTTACTAGCAAATCCACAGGCCAACTCCAAGTCGTGCGCACCCTTGCGGCGATGACGCCCATGGTCGCCCCCTCCTCGACGACAACCCGCGCCGATGCCCTCACGAACCCTGCGGCCACCACGCCCGTCAGCATCTGGCATGTGCGCAATAAATCCGAACACTGCGTCAATCATACCTTTCACTGTCACCGCGATACGTGTGCATACTTGGCCGAGCTGGAAACGCGTTGGTCCACGAGCGGTCTCTCTCGTTTTTACCTCCTCGAAAACCAAGCCCGCGATCTACCCACGCTCCGCACCGCCGGCCAAGCCGCGCGCATCTGTCCCTACGAAATCACGCGGGCAGCCCTCGCCTTCAACGACGTCTGGATCGGCGATTACAACTATGTCTTCGCCCCCTCCAACCGCACTTTGTTTTACAATCAACCCGGCTTCGATCCCGCCCGCACTTTGCTCTTAGTCGACGAAGCACACAACCTACCCACTCGCGTTGCCGACTCGTATTCACATCACGTCAACGCCGCCGACGCCCGAGCGCTACTCACCGAACTCGATCACATTCGCGCGTCTAAAAATCTTCTGCGCGCGTGGGAAAGCTGGACGCTACTCCTATCCGCGCTGCCCGCTTGCGATGTCCTCGATCCCGCACTAGAGGCCGACGTCGCCGATACTCTAACTACCCTCGCGACAACGCTCGCCCAAGAGCCGATCGATTCGGCTGCTCTCGGCCCCCATTTCGCCGAACTTTTGTGGGCCACGCCACCCCTCTCCGATTGGCTCGCCAATCCGCTTCTACGTAAACTCATTTGGTCGCCGCGCCCGGCGGAACTATCCTTCACGTGCCTCGATGCCGCCGATGCCCTCGGTGAAACGC
The DNA here is from genome assembly GCA_947458705.1 of Opitutia bacterium. Lineage (GTDB taxonomy): Bacteria > Verrucomicrobiota > Verrucomicrobiia > Opitutales > Opitutaceae > Tous-C4FEB. The sequence continues at coordinate 22,821 of CANHAH010000023.1, forward strand.
TTCGTGCTTTTGGAGGCATCGTCCTCGCCAGCGCAACCCTTAGCCCCACCGATGCGTTTGCCGATGCGATCGGGCTATCCACTACTCAGAACGAACCGCCGCCGATCGTCTCTCTCACCGCTCACACCCCTTGGCGGGCCGGTGCCTACGACCTCGCTTACGATCTACGGGTCGACACGTCTTACCGTGAGCGCACCCGCCATCACGCCACCACTGCCGCAACCCTCGCCGCGTTGCACGCCGCGGCCGACGCGCGTTGCATCGCTGTTTTCTTTCCCAGTTACGCCTACGCCGAAACTATATCGCGCGAACTCGCTCGCTCGCACCCCGGACTCCGTGTAGCCCTCCAACCTCGCCTCACCGACCTCGCAGCGCAGACCGCCTGGGTCGAGGAATCCCTCGCACTCACCGATGCGCTGTTTCTAGTTCTAGGCTCTAGTTTTGCCGAAAGCATCGATCTACTCGGCGGCCGCGTGAGCCACGCCATGGTCGTCGGGCCCGCGCTCCCCGAGGTTAACGCCATCCAACGCGCTCGCCTCGCGGAATACGCCGACCTCGGACGTGATGCCGCGTTTCGCCGCGTCTACCAGATCCCGGGCATGGCTAAAGTTAACCAAGCCCTCGGCCGCCTCGTGCGCGCCCCGGGCCAACGCGCTCGCATCCTCTTGCATTGCCGCCGCTTCGCCGAGGTTAGCTACGCTCAGCTCCTAGCACCCGACTACCAATTCGGCCAAAACCTCCTCGACGACGCTGATCTCGCGGCTTGGCTTAAACGCAACTTTTGACGCAAGTCTCATCTCGCAAGTAACCTATTAAAGATTACGACGTCTAAAATTTGGTCTAACGCCCCCTATGAGATTATTCTATTTCGTACGTCTGTTCGGATTCTGCCTCTTGTTGCCCGCTCTCAATCTCACGCTCCACGCGCAAGCGGGCGGCAATGCCGTTAATATTCCCGGCCTCGGCCGCGTGGTAATTAATAACGACGGCACCGTAACTCTCCCCAACGGAGCCACCGCGAGAATTAACGCCGACGGCACCGTAACCTTGCCCAACGGCACCACCATCACCCTGCCAGCTGCAGGCGGCGGGGGTGGCGGTGGCGGAGGCGGAGGTGCCGGTGGCGGTGGCAATATACCCACCATAACCGACCCACGTATTGTTGCTCCGGCGGCTGTTCTAGCAGGCGATGAATCCTCCGCTGCCGTCGTCATCCCCAACACCGGCGGGGGCGGCGGGGGCGCAGCCAATTTAAACACTGCCACGTACCTTTGGTCCATCAATGGCGGCCGCTTTACCGACACTGACCTCACGCGCGCCACCATAAATTACGTCTCCGACACCGGCGGCACCGTTAAACTGAGCTGCGTCGTCACGGTAACAGGCAGCCAACCTTTCACCGCCACCGCCAATCTAACCGTCGTTGACCCAGCCAAAGCCGGCGCCATCACAACTCTGGCCACCGCGGCCTCCGCTACCACGGCCACAGGCACAGCCACTCTCCCCGCAGCTGAGAATGCCGACCGCACGTTCCGCTGGACTATCACCGGTACCGCTTCTCGCATCACCGCAGGCGCCAACACCAACCAGATTACATTCATTCCCGGTGATGCCGGTGTGAAAGAGCTCACCTGCGTCGTCACTTTCACTGCTCTTCAACTTCCGATCACCGTTCGCACCTTCGTAGTCGTGCAAGGCAGCGGGCCAAACGTACTCCTCACCATCAGCGGCGGCTACGGCAGCGGCACATACCCAGGCGGTACGCGCGTCGATATTTTTGCCGCCACCCCTGCCGCCGGCCAGGTCTTCGATCGCTGGACCGGCGACACCTCAGTATTCGGCAACGGCGCCGTCACACCCCTGCTCGCCCACACCCAGATCACCCTCCCTAACACCCCGGTCACCCTGACTGCTACCTACAAAACTGCCCCCACTTGGACACCTGTCTCTGTGACCTCGTTCAACCCCCAGCCGTTCACCGCCCAAGGCTCCACCACCCCGACCACCGTCAGCACGACCCTGTCGTATTATATCCCCACCGGCGCCATCGGCCTGGTGTTTCTGCTCCACGACAGCGGTAGCAGCGCCTCCGATTGGTACAACCAGCCCGAATCTGCCTTGCTAATCCGCGAACTTGTAACCGCGGGCTATGGTGTTGCCGCCCTTAACAGCGTCAACCGCAACACCCAAATCTGGAACGGCCAAGCCACGCTTGCCGCCAACCCAGACGCCCTCAATCACGTCGCCGCCCTAAATAAATTCACCACCGATGGGCTCTTTCCCACCAATCGACCTATCTTTCTGCTCGGGCTCGCCGCCGGCGCCGACACCGCCGTTCGCTACGCCGATCTTCTGGCCAACGCCACTCCCAACCGTCCGATTCGTGGCACGATCCTTTATTGCGCCGCTGGCATCGAGACCCAAGCTGTCGTCTCGCGTATCCCCCAGCTGTTTATCCTAGCCGATAACGATAGCACTCTTAACACCACAGGAGCCACCACGGCCCGCGAAAACAGCGCTCTGCTTGCCGGCCGCGGGCTTGCCTCCAGCGTCATCAACAATGTCGCTGCCCCTCTCCACCCCGGCCGCTTCCGAGCTCTAAGCCTCACTAACCCGGGATTTACCCCCGCCGACGCTACCAGTGTCTGGAACGCCATCAAAAATGCCGGCTTCATCGACACCAACAACTACGTCAAAGCGATCCCCACCGACACCGCCCTAGCCGCCGCCGTACCGAGTACCTACAAATCCCGCCTGCCCGACATCTCCGCTCAACTAAAGGTCGCCTACGCTGAACAAAATTTTTTCGCCGATGCCAACGCCCGCGTCCTCAACTGGCTCAACGCGCGCGTCGCCGGCACCCCCGCCCCAGCTGCAGGCCGTCTGACCAACCTGTCCACCCGCCTCAAACTCGCCGCCGCCGGTGACACCCTAACCTTCGGCTTTAACCTCACCGGCACCCAACCCGCCACCCTTCTGATTCGCGGCGTCGGCCCCGGCCTCACCGCTTTCGGCCTCAACGGGGTCCTTGCTGCCCCCCGGCTCGAAATACGACCTGCCGGTAACGCCGATACCCTACTCGCCGCCAACGAGGGATGGGATAAAGCTCCTAACAACTCCGCCAATATCGTCGCCGCCGCCAGCTCCGTCGGAGCCTTCGCCCTCACCGCTGGTACCGCTGATTGCGCTGTCCTGCTCAGCCTGCCCGCCGGCGGCTACACCGCCACCTTCCGAGGCATCAACGGCACCACCGGTGAAGTCATTGCTGAGGTATACGATGTCTCCAAAAACTCCACCCGCCTCACCAACCTCGCCACCCTAGCCCGACTGAGTAACCCCGGCGACCTAATTACCGCTGGAATCACGATCGCCGGCGATCAAGCCCGCACGCTCATCGTCCGCGGTATCGGACCTGGCCTAGCCGAGCTTGGCGTCCCTGGAACCCTCCCGGACCCCACCCTCACCGTCCTTTCCAGCACCGGTCAAAATCTCGACACCAACAATAATTGGAGTACCGGCGGCAGCGGTCCCTCTCTCACCGCAGCTTTCCCCGCCATCGGAGCTTTCTCGCTCAAAACCGGCAGCGCCGATGCCGCCCTCGTCCGCCCGTTTTCCGCTGGGGGCTACAGCATCCAAACCGCCGCCGCGGCATCGCCCGCCAACGCAACCAATCCCCCATCTCCCACCGGCCTCCTGTTGATCGAAGTCTACGAGGCGCCCTGAGCCTAAGGCTCAAGGCCGCACCACGACCTGCGTGCGCCGAGTTTTCTGAAAATACTTCTGCGCAAACGCCGCCAAATCCTCGATCGTCACCGCGTCAATCTTTGCATCGTACTCGCGCCACCCATTGATCGGCTGCCCCTGCAACGCATTCAAACTCGCCTGCGCCGCGCGAGACCCATTCGTCTGCATCGCCGCTCTTTGCCCCGCCTTCAGCCGCGCCTGACACCGCTGCAACTCCACGACCTCGACTCCGCCTGCCTGCACGCGCGCAATCTCGGCCTCAATCTCGGCGAGCACTTCGCCTTCCTTGCCTGGCTGCGTGCCCGCAAAGAAATAAAACATCCCCGTATCCAGACCCAAGATACGCCCGGAGCGGACAAAATACGCCAAACCTTTTTCTTCGCGCACTTTTTCAAATAACCGCGAGGCCATCCCGCTAAAAAGTTCGTCCGCAACTTCACCGACGAAATAATCCGGCGCATGCACGCGCGGACCGGCAAAGGCCTGCAAAACCACCGCCTGCTCACGGGGTTGTTGCTCCACAAAGTCTCCTGCCTCCGCCGGCAACCCACCCCTAGCAGGCTCGATTGGAATCAGCGACACTGCACCCCTTGGGAGCTTAGCCAGAAAGGCCTTCAATTTAGGCGCCAGTTGCTTCGGATCAAAATCGCCCGCCACCGCCAATACCACGTTTGACCCGACAAACAATCGCTGATGCAACGCCCGCAATGCTGCCGGTGTCAGCGCTTTCACGCCCGCCTCATCGCCGCTGGCGTCAAGCGCTAGGGGGTGCGCGCCAAAAAATTTCCGGCGCGTAAGCTTGCGCGCCACCGTCACCACGTCATCGGCGTCCTGCGCGAGCCCGGCCAACTGGGCTTCTTGCTCGAGCTTAAAGGTCGTTGGCCTGAACTTAGGCGCGAGTACCGCATCCGAAAGCACGGCCAGCGCACGTGAAAAATCGGGGGGCAACACCTCCACCGCGACCCCAAGGCTGTTGTTACCAGCGAGCGGATAAAACGAACCGCCGACTTCCTCAATAAATTGAGCAACCTGCGCGGCCGTGCGCTTACCCGCATCCTTCGTGAGTAGAGTCGCCAACAGTGCGGTCGCACCCCGTTGCCCAGCTAATTCAAACAAAGGCCCACCCGTGACCACGAGACGTAGATGTAGATTCGGCAAATGCGCGTCAGGCTGAAGCAATAAACGCGCCCCGTTAGGCAGGGTGATTTCCGAAAAATCAGGCCTCGTCGCGAGCTCAGGCGCGGCAGCGAGCTTCGCCGCCGCTGGCTCGATCGGATTGAGCGAAATCGACGTGAGCCGCTCCGCCTTGAGGTAAGTTTTCAACACACGCTTCAAGTCGGCGGGTGTCACCGCGCGCAGGCGCTCGAAATACGCCCGACTATAATCAATATCGCCAACGACGACTTCCGCCGCGCCGAGCCGCGAAGCCTGTCCGCTCATCGTTTTGCGGGTATTGATTTCGCCGACGACGACTTGCCTCATCGCCTTGCGCAATTGCGCCGGCGTAAAACCCTTCACGGCGCACCGTGACAACGTCGCGGCAATCGCCCGAGCGGCGGCAAGGCGTTTCGCCGGATCCGCCGTGAAACCAATGCAGAAAAGTCCACTCGTTCCAGGATTCCAGCTCGAGGCGTCAATCGAGTGCACTAGTCCATTTTTTTCGCGTATTTCCTGCCATAAAACCGAGCTGTCGCCACCACCGAGCACGGTGGCAAGCAAGTCGAGCATAGGCGCATCCGCGTGCGTGAGGCCGGGAATCGGCCAAGCCAAAGCACCACGCGTGATTTCAACGCTTTCGTTGCGATGCAATTCACGCGGGGCAAGCTGTCCCGACTCCTGCGGCACGAGCACTGGCGCTAACCGTACGCGCGGTGATGAGCCGAAGTGTTGTTCCACCGCTGCCCGCGTCGCCACCAAGTCGATATCGCCCACAATCACAACGACCAGGTTATTGGGCACGTAGCGGGCGCGATAATAAGCGAGGAGATCTTCATGCGAAACCGCAGAGAAAACGTCCTGGTGACCGATAATCGGCTGTCGATAAGGATGCTCCCTAAATGCAGTGGAAAACAACGCGTCCCAGAGGCGACTGTCTGGGTCGTCTTTAGTCATCGCGATCTCACGCAAAATCACCTCTTTCTCCTTCGCCGCCTCATCAGCCGGCAGTGTTGAATGCAGCACTGCGTCAGCTAACAAATCAATCGCCACGCCCGCGTGTTCACTGGGCAAATCGATGTAATACACCGTACGATCAAATGTCGTGTAAGCGTTGATGTAGCCACCATGCGCTTGAACCTCAGCCGAGATTTCTCGTCCCGCGCGACGTGTCGTACCCTTGAACAACATGTGTTCGAGATAATGCGAAAGACCCGCACCAAGGTGCTCACCCTCGTGAATACTCCCCGTTTTGACCCAGACCTGAACAGAAACTAGTGCGGCCGAACGATTGGGTTTCAGGATCAGCGTGACCCCATTCGGCAAGACCGTGCGCTCAACAGATTCACGCCAAAACGGCGCTAAAAGTTTCAAGTCCGAGGACAGTGATGAAGTGGATTTTGACATCAAAATTGGAGATAAATATTTCCTGCGATCGACGGCGCTAGTTGCATACCAACTCTACCGCGCTCAAATGGAGCGCGCCCGCCGCTTAGATCATTCCACCTTAACCACCCGTCGTTTAGTCGGCTGAAATGGACGCACGAAAGCCTCATCAAACGTATACACATCCGAAAAATCTTCCGGCCGGTCATTCTCTGTCTTGGAGAAGACATTATACTCAATGAGACTAAATACAATGTCGCCGAAATCACGGCAACGTTTCACGCCCCACGCATTCAGCACCGTCTTCGTCAA
>CANHAH010000024.1 GCA_947458705.1 Opitutia bacterium
CAAAGCCAAGTTGGAGGCTATGGAAGCGGACGCCTACGTGGTCCACCGCAGCTGGGGTTTTGGCCAAATCAAGCGTTATGACGATGCTACCCAAAAGCTCGTCATCGATTTTAAAGACAAGAAGGGCCATTCCATGGACCCTGCGTTCTGCATCAGTACGATGGAAGTCTTGCCCGCCAAGCACCTCCTCGTGCGCAAGGAGACCGATACCCAGAAGATCAATGAGCTCATCGCGGATAATCCCGCGCAGCTCTTAATCGAGACGCTCCAAGCTTACCCAAACAACGCCGCCACCGCCATCGAGGTCGAGATCGTCCTCGCGCAAGTACTCGGCGAAGAAAAATTCAAAAAATGGTGGGCGGCAGCCAAAAAATTGATCGCCAAAGACGCGCGCATCCAAGTGCCCGTTAAGAAGACCGAGTGCTACCTCATCCGCGAGACGCCTGTCTCCGCCGAAGACGAGCTCGTCGAGCAATTCAACGGCACCCGTTCCGCCCGTCGCCGCATCCTCCTCGCCGAGGAACTCGTCGACGGTTCCGACAAAGCCACATCCCAAAAAGATCTCGCCTCCGTCCTCGCCGGCCTTGCCACCTCAGTCCAAGAGAGCAACCAGCTCGACGCCGCCGAACGTCTCTACGGCGCTGCCATCCGTGACGACCTCGCCAAATTGGTCGGCTCCGAAACCGCCTATGAGCCTTCCCAGGCAAGCCTCATCGCCAACCAACGCGACCTGCCCGAAATCGCGGAAAAAATCCCGGTTCATTTCCAGAGTCGCTTCCTCGAGCTGATCCTTGCCACGCACCCCATCGAGACCCGCGACATCGTCTTCGGACTCCTCAAAGTTTCCCAAGGTAAGTTCACCACCGAGTGCATCAATTTCCTCGTCGAACAAGGCTACTCCGATGACCTCGCTGCCACCCTCACCCGTTGGCAGACCGAGCAAAATCTTCGCGCTCCCGTCTTGCTCTGGATCGTCAAGAACCGCCACTCGAAGAAATTCGCTAAGCTGCTCAACGATCTCATCACCCCGCGCCTGCTGAGTGCCGTCTTCTTCGCCATCGACTACGAGGCGCTACAAGCCGCCAGCGCGCGCCGCATCCCGCTCGCCGATATCCTCTCCGAGGACACCGATCTCATTGCCGACCTCCTCTCTACCGCCGATCCCGAGACCGCCCGCGATCTTGCGAACACACTGATGTTGAACCAAGGCTTCGAGGAACTCACCAAAAAGTCCCTCCTCGCCCGCTTCATCAAGATCTTCCCCAAGATTCAGTCCCTCGTCGCCGCCGATGCCGAGAGCAAGGAAGAACAACTCCTCGTTTCTCGCGCCTCCTACGAGACCAAGCGAGCCGAATACGAATCCATCGTTTCCAAAGAAATCCCGGAAAACTCCAAGGCCATCGCCACCGCCCGCGAACACGGCGACCTTAAGGAAAACTCCGAGTACAAGATGGCCAAACAGGACCAACAAGTCCTCATGGGTAAAAAGACCCTCCTCGAAAAAGACCTCGGCCGCGCCCGCATCACCGATTTCAAGGAAGCCTCCACCGAGCAAGTCAGCGTCGGCAGCATCGTCACCCTTCGCGCCAGCAGCGGCCAGACCACCTACACGCTCCTCGGTGTTTGGGACGGCAACCCCGACAAGAACATCCTCTCCTACAAGACCCCGATGGGCGCCGCCCTTCTCGGCAAGAAAGTCGGCGATACCGTCAAGGTGAAGACCGGTACCTCTGAGGACAGCTACGCGATCGTCACCATCGCCCGCTACGTCGACTCACTCTAAGGCTTAAATCCCTCCTTTCAAAACCCGACCCCTTCACCGGCGGTCGGGTTTTTTTCTGACCCGCCTCCGTCATTGCCACCCAGCTTCGTTTCCTCACCTTTACTCACTGTGAACGCCTCGTGGGACATCCTTAAAACCCTTTCCGACCCCACTCGCCTCCGTCTACTCGCCCTCGTCCTCCACGAGGAACTCTCCGTCGCCGAGCTCCAGGAAATTCTCGGCATGGGCCAATCGCGTATTTCTTCCCAACTCGCCCTGCTTCGCCAAGCCGGCCTCGTCTCCGACCGCCGCGAGGGTAAAAAAGCGTTTTACTCCCTCCGCGCTAACCTCAGCCCCGCCTCCCTCACCCTGCTCCGAGCCGCCGTCGCCTCCGTCGCGACTCTGCCCGAACTCACCGAAGACCGCACCAACCTCGAGCGCATCCTCCAAAAACGCCGCCGTACGCAGGAACAGTATTTTAACCTCATCGCGGGCCGCCTCGGGAAAAATTATTGCCCCGGCCGCTCTTGGGAAGCCATCGGCCACCTCGCCCTGCGCCTCACCCCCGCCATCACCATCGCCGATCTCGGCGCCGGCGAAGGCCTCGTCTCCCAGCTCCTCGCCCAACGCGCCGCTCAAGTCTGGTGCATCGATAATTCTCCCCGCATGGTCGAAGTCGGCACTGAGCTCGCCGCCAAAAACGGCCTCGCAAACCTCGCCTACAAACTCGGCGACATCGAACATGTTCCGCTAAACGATGCCTCCGTCGACTTGGCGATCCTCAGCCAAGCGCTCCACCACGCCCAACACCCGCAACGAGCCGTCGCAGAAGCCCACCGCATCCTCAAACCAGGTGGCCAAGTCCTCATCCTCGACCTCGCCGAGCATACGTTTGAAAAAGCCCGTGACCTCTACGCCGACGTCTGGCTCGGTTTCAAAGAAAGCGCGCTGCACGGCTTTCTGAAAACCGCCGGCTTCCACCAAGTCGAAGTCGCCACCGTCGCGGTAGAGACGACCGAGCCTTTCTTTGAAACTCTGCTAGCAAGTGGAGTGAAAAGCTAAAGTTTCCACATCCTTCATCACGGTTTTAGCTAAAGTGGCCTTCAAGCCCTAGTCTAGCTTCGAACCTAGCCGACTTCTCCACCGCATTTTTTCGTGTTAAAATTCGATCTTATGCCCGCCCTTTTGCGCCGCCTACTCATAGCCATCTGTGGAGCGTTTCCTTCTCTAGCCCACGCCGCTGCGCCTGCGGGAGAGCCGGTTAAAATAGGGTTCTTCATGTCCATCACGGGGCGCGATGCGTCCTTCGGCGAGGCGGCCCTGCGCGGCGCTCGTCTCGCGATCGACGATATCAACGCGGCAGGCGGTATCCTCGGCCGGCCCGCTGAACTCGTTGTCGAGGACAACCGCTCTCTCTCTGGAGAATCCGCCACGGCCGCCAAGAAATTGATTGGCCGCGACAAGGTCATCGCCCTAATCGGCGAATGCGCCTCGTCGCGCACCCTCGAAGCCGCGCCCGTCGCCCAACTCGCGGGCGTGCCACTCGTAACCCCCGCCTCCACCAATCCCCGTGTAACCGCGGTCGGCGATTGCATCTTTCGGGTGTGCTTTGCCGACCCCTTCCAAGGGGCTGTACTCGCCACCTACGCCTGGAAAAAGCTCGGTCTGCGCCGCGCTGCACTACTCATTGATGCCTCCGCCAGTTACTCAGTCGGGCTCGCCGAAGTATTTGCCAAAACCTTCACTGCCCTCGGCGGTGAAATTGTAGCCTCCCAAAAATACTCCGGCGGAGATAAAGATTTTCGCGCCCAAATCACCGCGATCCGCGCGACCCGCGCCGATGCGATCTTCCTACCAGGGTACTACGTCGAAGCCGGCCTCGCCGCCCAACAATCTCGCGAACTCGGCCTCCATGCCACCCTGCTAGGCGGTGACGGATTCGAAGCCCCACAACTACTCGAGATCGGAGGGCCCGCGCTCGAGGGCACGGTTTATTCTACGCATTATTCGGCGGAGAGCGCCGCGCCAGCATCACGTCGCTTCGTCACCGCTTACACCGCCCGCCACGGTTCCACCCCCGTAGGACTCGCCGCGCTCACCTACGATGCGGCGCAACTCATCGCCGATGCAGCTCGCCGCGCCGGCACAACCGATCGCACTGCGTTGAAACAAGCGCTTGCGGCCACGCGGGATTTTTCCGGCGTAACGGGCCGCACCACGCTCGACGAAAACCGCGATGCGCTCAAAGACGCCGCCATCATCGCCGTGCGTGGCGGCCGTTGCGTGTTTGTCGAATCCATCCGCCCGTAACTCGGATCGCACCCAGCCATACCGTCAGCTGAAAAACCCCTTGGCGTCGCCTCGGGATTCCTCGACGCTTTCCATTTGTCATGGCTTTGCCCGATCTCCTCCCGATCACGCCCTTCACCCGCCCCGTACGAGGCGAGGTCATCGTGCCCGGCTGCAAAAGTCTCACCAACCGTGCCCTCTTACTCGCGGCCCTGAGCGATCGCCCGGTCACACTCACCGGCGCCCTTTTTAGTGAAGACACCCGCCTCATGGCTGAGGCGTTGCGCAAGCTCGGCCTAACGGTCACAGCCGATGAAGTCGCCCTCACCGTCCGCGTTGCTGATCAAGCGCAGGCCTTCACCGCCACCGCTGGGCCAGTGGAAATTTTTGTCGGCCTCGCCGGCACCGCGGCCCGCTTTCTTACGGCGCTTTGCGCCGCTGCACCTCGCGGGATTTTCCGGATCGACGGTATTGCCCAAATGCGAAAACGGCCCATGCGGGCCCTGATCGAAGCGTTGCGCGGCCTGGGCGCCGACATTCGCTGCCTCGGCGAAGAGGGGTTTTTTCCAATTGAAATTCACGCACACGGTCTGCGCGGCGGTACGGTGAACATCGATGCCAGCGAGAGTAGCCAACTGCTTTCAGCACTTCTTATGGTCGCGCCGCTTGCTGCCAGCCCAGTCGAAGTCGCGCTTACCGCCGAAGTGCGTCGGCCCTTTGTGGAAATGACCACCCGTCTTATGGCGGAATTTGGCTACAAGCTCGACGAGCAGGCCCGCACCGAGACCTTTGTACTCAAGCCAGGTCACTACAACGCTCCTTCACGTTACGCGATCGAGCCTGATGCCACGGCGGCGAGCTATTTTCTAGCTTTGCCGCTGGTCACTGGCGGAGCGCTCCATCTGCCGTTTCTGCGCGCTCCCGGCGCGGGGCTGCAGGGAGACACCCATTTTGCAGATGTGCTCTCACGCGTCGGTGCGACGATCCGCACGACTTCACGCGGACTTGATACCCATTTCTCGCAAACGACGATGCAGCGCGGCGTAACCCAGGATTTCTCGGAGTTTTCCGATACGTTTCTCACCCTCGCTGCGCTCTCGCCGCTGCTCGCCGGCCCGACGCGCATCTCCGGCATCGCCCACACGCGCAAACAAGAAACCGACCGTGTCGCCGGCATGGCCCGCGAGCTCACGCGCCTCGGCCAGCACGTCATAGAAACCCCGGATGCCCTCGAGATCGCCCCACGTTACCTGCGCAGCGGGGAAACGATTGAAACGTACGGCGATCACCGTTTTGCGATGAGTTTTGCGATTCTAGGCTGCCTTGATCTCCGCGGCGACGGTCAGCCTTGGCTCACGATCAAAAATCCTGGCTGCTGCGCCAAAACCTTTCCGCACTTTTTCGAGTTGCTGGAAACCGTCCGCCAAAATTCGTTAGCCTCCTGATGCCCAGCTCACCCTTCCTTATCGTCGCCATCGACGGCGGCGCCGCCTCGGGCAAATCGTCCACCTCGCGTACACTCAGCGAACGTTTCCACCTGCTCCACGCCGACACGGGTTCATACTACCGCGCCGTCACCGCCGAGCTCCTGCGCCGCCACGTCACACCCGAAGATCTTGCCGGGGTCCAAGCTGCACTCGCCGCTGTCACCTTCAGCACGCGGGTCACCGGCCGCAACGCCGAGATCGAACTGAGCGGTCACACCATTCCAGATGCCGAAATCCGCAGCGCCGAAGTCACCGCCCACGTCGCGCGTTTCGCCGCGATTACAGCCGTTCGTGCCGCTCTCCTCGATTACCAACGTAGCCAAGCTGACACGGCGCGACGCCATGGTTTCCGCGGTCTCGTGATGGAAGGCCGCGATATTGGTTCCAAGATTTTTCCAGACGCAGACTTTCGCTTCTTTTTGTTTGCCGATCCCATCGAGCGTGCCCGTCGCCGTGAACAACAGGGCCTCCAAGACCAGGTCGCCAAACGCGACACACTCGACAGCCAACGCCTCCAAGAAAGCCTGCAAGGCGCTGTGCTGATCGACGGCACGCACCTAACGCTAGTCGAGGTCGTTGATAAAATCGCTGCCCCCATCGCCGCCAAATTTGCCTCCGCATGAGCCGCGCCTTTCCCCAAGTTGAGATGGAACCAGTTTACGGTTTTTTCCATTACCTCTCGCACGTCGTCTACAGTATGTGGTTTCGCGGCGAGGTGATTGGCTTAGAAAATTTGCCCGCCAACGGCGCCTACCTCATCGCCGCAAGTCACGCCAGTCTGCTCGACCCACCCTTCGTGGGCTCGCAGTTGCCCAAACAAGTTTCATTTTTCGCCCGAAAAACTCTTTGGAAACCAGGCCTTGCCGCGTGGTGGCTTGATGCCGTCGGCACAATCCCCGTGGACCGCGATGGCGGCGCGGATGTCACCGCAATCAAACGCGTGCTCGGGGCGCTCAAGAAAAACAAGGTCGTGATTTTATTTCCCGAAGGCACGCGCTCGCCCGATGGAAATCTGCAAACACCGAAACCCGGCGTCGGCATGTTGGCCTCACGGGCGCAAGTTCCTGTCGTGCCGGTACGCCTTTTCGGTTCTTACGAAGCCTTCGGTCGCAGCGGCAAATTGGTTCCGGGCTCTCCGGTGTCGTTAGTGTTTGGTCCGGCCCTCGCGCCGGGCGACTACGATCATCCCACGGATCCAAAAGATCAGCGCTATCAACGCGCCGCCGAGCGCATCATGGCCCGCATCGCCGCGCTCGAAGCTCCACGTATCACGATCCTCTGAGCGGCAATCGCGCGCAGTATCGCAAAAAGAAACTGCGTTGTGCCTAAGCTCAACGCAGCCCACTCGCCTTGCGGGCGCGGTTGATCACTTGCTCAGCGACCGAGCGGGCACGCAGCGCACCATCGCGCAAGACCGCATCGACGTGATCAAGATTCGCCGCGAGTTCGGCGCGCCGCGCGCGGGCGGCCGCAAAATAATTCCAATAATGCTCAAACAGCGCCTTCTTGAGATCACCGTAACCCAGTCCGCCGGCGCGGAGGCGGTTTTCAAAATCAGCGGCCGTCTCGGCGGAGGCGAAAAATTTCAGAAGCTGGATCGCGAGGTTTTGGTCAGCGTCGGGCTTGGGCTCGGCAGGTGTGCGCGAGTCCATCATGATACCCATGATTTTTTTACGAAGCGCTTTTTCGTCACCAAAAATCTCAATCGTGTTGCCGTAGCTCTTGGACATTTTCTGGCCGTCGAGCCCGGGGATCACGGCAACCTCGTCGCGAATCTCGGACTCCGGTACGACGAGCGTTTCACCATAGGCTTCGTTGAACTTGATCGCCATGTCGCGCGTCATCTCGACGTGCTGCTTCTGGTCACGCCCAACGGGCACACGGTGCGTGTCGTAGAGCAAGATATCCGCCGCCATGAGCACCGGGTACGCAAAGAGCCCAAAGTTAGGTGAGATGCCTTTGGCGGTTTTGTCTTTGTAACTATGGGCGCGCTCCATGAGACCCATCGGCGTCAGCGTTCCGAGCATCCACATCAGTTCGCAGACTTCCGGCACATCGCTCTGGCGCCAGAACACGCTAGTCTTGGGATCGAGCCCGCAAGCAAGCCAATCGAGCGCTATGCCGAGCGTATTTTTGCGGCGTTCCACCGGATCGGTGACCGTCGTCATCGAGTGGTAATCGGCGATAAAGTAGAAACAGTCGCCGCGCGTCTGCGCGTCAATGGCGGGTCGCATCGCGCCGAAATAATTCCCGATATGAAGCGTGCCCGAAGGCGTGATGCCGGTAAGTGTGCGCATGAAAAAACGGAGCTTCGGGGAGGCGGCGGCGCGGCGTCAATCCCGCCGCGGAAGATGGGTCACCCCACCGCGAGACTTAGCGATGGTGGCGGGAGGTAGATAACCGGCAAAAGCCACCGTGGGCATCACGAGCGCTCGCCGCCCAAGGACCGTGCCGGGATTAAGTACGGCGTTGCAGCCAACCTCGGCGGCATCGCCAAGGATCGCACCAAACTTACGCAGGCCGGTTTCATACACCCTCTCTGGCGTACGTACGATGACAGGCTTCTGATCGAGCCGCAGATTAGAACAGATCACACCCGCGCCAAGGTGCGCGTGATTGCCGATGATCGAGTCACCGACGTAGCTAAAATGCGGCACTTGGGCGTGATCGAGCAGCAGCGCATTTTTAAATTCACAGGCGTTACCCAGGACGCAGTGGGCACCGACGATCACATTACCGCGAATGTAAGCACCGGGTCGAATCTCGGTTCCTTCCCCAATCCAGGCCGGACCGATGATCGTGGCGTAGGCCGGAAGCTTTACCGAGGGGTGAATATAAACGTCACCCTCAACTTGCACGCCCGGCGGACGTGTGGCCTGCGGTTGCGCAAAATTCTGCGCAGCTAGGGCTGGACCAATCTTTTTCAACCATTCCCAGGGCGCGACTTCACCCGGAAAATGGGCGACGAACGAAGCGAGCGAGGCCGGCAGACTGAAAAATTCGGAAGCTTTCATACGTGGAAGAACTTGGGCTTAAACCAAAATGGCGGCAAGGGACAGCGGCTTTTTAAACGAGCGTACTTATCTTGCAGCTATGAATTATGACCGCGCGAACTACTGATTTGGTATTAAGACTAGGCAAGAGAGGCGAGGCCTTCGATCCAAGCTAAACGCATGCGCTCCGGAATTTCGCCCGCCTGAGTGTCGAGTTCACCGAACTGTTTTAATGTAGGCAAAGCGGATGCCACCGCCTCGGTCACTTCGGCCAGGATGGCCTTAGCGGCAGCTGGGGTCAGCTGGCAGCGCCGGATACCGAATTTTTCCAGCCGTTTCGCGTCGGGCCAGCGTTTGGTGCCATCCATCGTGAGGGCCATACTATCCTGAGGCAGGTAAGGGGTCGTGGTGATGACATCAAACGTCGGCGAAAGGGTTACGGCGCCGGTCGCATCCTCATAAAGGACACCAAAATTTTTCCGGTGCGCGTCCCCGTTGCGTACAAGGATTGAAAAAACGAGGGATCGGAAGAATTTCGCGAGCTCCTCGGCGGTGCCGTCGGGGCTGCGCAGTACGCTACTCAAGGTGCCCGCGAGCTGCTCGTACGAGCCCTCATATTTTTCACGTGATAGCCGACCGGCAAGCGCGCACCCATCTTCAAAAGCCAGATAACTTCCGTCGGACCTCAAATCGAAGCGTTCGACAATCAGGAGGCGTCCATCGGTTGCGATATCGGTTTTTGCCACGACGAGCCCCGCCGCCTGCGCTGCTCGCAGGCAGAGATATTCGTTCGCCGCGAGTCCGGGAAATTTCACGGGGTCGAATGATTTTAAGATGTGCGTGGTGCCTCGAGCGTTGAGCCGCTCGCCGGTTTCCACCGGGCTAAAGGTTTCGGTTCTTAAGCTTCCGTTGTCGCGCACCAGGATTTTTGGCTGAACGCCCGAGACCCCAGAATACTGGGCGTAACGCATGAGTAATTCCTCGAAGAGTTCGCCGGTTCCCCGCGCCTGCAAAAGTCCGCGCAGATCCTGAGGCGGAACTTGATCGAGGTCTGCGACTGATTCTCCTAAACGGATTCGGCCGATGAGGGATCGACCGACGATCTGGAAAAGCGCTAAATCGTCGATGATTGGAAGCGCCTTCGCAAACATCCTCGATACGGCCTCGCGCAACGCTCCCTCCGGCAGACTCATGTCGAAGACCGGGTGCAGCACGCCTGTGCGTTCGGCGAAGTAGGGGCCGCCGCTGGTGGGCATGAGTAGCGATGCCGCCTGACTGGGGAGAGCCTTGGCCTCGTAAACAAAGCGGTTGAGCGGCTCCTCCCGCGACAATTGGCCGACCGTCTGGCGGTTGATGAAAATATTAGCCATGCGAGTCGGGCTTAAGTTTCGCGAGGGCCGCATCCGTCTCACGGAATGCCTCCCGGCGCTCTAAGCGGTTTTTAGCATAAGCCTCCTCGAGCGTGAGGGCCTGGCGCGGACGCACTAGAACCTCCAACCCAAGTCGGTCGCACAGCAGGGAAAGCTTTCGCACGCCGAGCTCCTCGATGAGGCCATTTTCTATCTTGGAAATGGTGGCTCTGCTCATTCTTAGGCGGCCGGCGAGTGTCGCCTGGGTTAGGTCAGCCTTTTTACGTGCCTCTCGGATGAGTAGTCCCGCTTCAGTGAAGTTCATGTATCGTATGCGAAACAATATTAGTATTTTCACCAAAATGTAATCATTATGTATCGCATATAATGCATTATGAACCTAAAGTAGTCACGGAGATTCCCTAAGCCTCTACGCGAAAAAGTTCGGGCAAGTCAGCTCTTACTGACTCTTCTTACTCCGAATTTAGGAGGATTGAAAAGAAGACTAGCGCCTGCCGATTAATACATAACCAGATTTAAAACAGTTATTTAAAATAATATATCGCCAATCCAGGAGACACTTTACTTCGAAAACTATCTCTGGAGCTGGGCTTGAGTCTGATTTCGGCTTTGCCGTAGCGACCGCGACCGCCATTATCGAAGCTAGAAATTATGACCTCACAATCTACCCCAAACTCTGCCGCAACGCTCGATACGGGCGGGATCGGCGGCCACCCCCGCGGACTTACCACTCTTTTCCTCGCCGAGATGTGGGAGCGTTTTAGCTACTACGGCATGCGCGCCTTGCTGATTTTGTTCATGACGAAAACCGCGGCAGAAGGCGGGCTCGGTTACGCCGTCAAAGACGCCTCGGCCGTTTACGGTACGTACACGATGAGCGTCTACTTGCTCTCGATTCTCGGAGGTTTCATCGCAGACAACTTCATCGGTGCTCGCCGCGCAGTGTTCGTGGGCGGCATCATCATCGCCACCGGCCACTTCACGATGGCGTTTAACTCGATCTCGACGTTTTACGCCGGCCTCGTGCTCGTCGCCCTCGGCACTGGCCTGCTCAAACCCAACATTTCCACGATGGTCGGTAGCCTCTACCGACCCGACGACGAACGCCGTGATGCCGGCTTCTCAATTTTTTACATGGGCATCAACCTCGGTGCGTTTGCCGCGCCGCTTGTCACCGGCTACCTCGCACAGAGCGACAGCTGGAAAGCCCAGCTCACCTCGTGGGGCTTCAATCCCGTGCACAGCTGGCATTGGGGTTTCGCTGCGGCCGGCGTGGGCATGGCGCTCGGGCTCGTCGTTTATGTAGTGCAAGGTCACCGGCTCGCCCATGTCGGCGCTGCCCCTGCTCCTGACAGCGACGGCAGCCGTCCGTGGGGCCGGCTCGGGCTTGTCGTTCTGGGTTCTGCCGCACTCATCGCGGCGATGAAGGCCAGCGACACCTATCCGGTAATCGTTTACGCGCTGTTCGCCTTACAAATCGCCGCGATCATTTTCTTCGCGCTTCGCCCCGATCAAGACAGCAAACGCATGGCCGCGATTCTCGTATTCTTCTTCGCGGCTGAGATTTTCTGGGCCATTTTTGAACAAACTGGTTCCACGATCTCGCTGTTCGCGGATCGCCTAACAAGGAATGAAATTTTCGGCTCCGCTTTCCCTTCTTCCTGGTGGCAGTCGGTCAACTCCATCTGGGTCATTACCCTCGCACCGATCTTTGCGGTGCTCTGGATCAGCCTAGGTTCGAAGCAACCTTCCAGCCCGATGAAATTTGTCCTCGGCCTGCTCTGCGTCGCACTGTCCTTCGCCCTAATGGTGCCCGCAGCGAAACTCACCGCCGAGGGCAAGATTGGCCCCATGTGGCTCATATCGCTATTTTTCCTCCAGACCTGCGGCGAAATGCTACTCAGCCCCGTCGGGCTCTCCACCATGACGAAACTCGCCCCAGCTCGCCTCCTAGGCCTGGTCATGGGCATCTGGTTTCTTGCCGCCGCGCTCGGCAACAAGCTCGCAGGCGTTTTGGCCGGCGAATTTAAAAGCGATAACCCCGCCCAGCTCGCGGACTTTTTCCTGCACCAAGCCTTGATCGTCGGCGGTTGCACCCTCGCCTTACTCGCCCTCGTGCCGTGGGTCAAAAAACTCATGGGCGGCGTACGTTGATCGTAAACGACCGCGGCTTCTTCCTTTTTCCCCATGCCTGTCCGCACCTGGTTTCCCACTGAGATTTATTGCGAGCCGCTTCAAGCCGCCGGTCTCGCTAAATTTAACGCCGAATTGATCGAGGAATGCCACAACCTGCGCGACTACGACGCGGCCGGGCGCAAATGGTCCACCAAAAATTACCCTGGCGGCTACACCAGCTACGCCTCGATGAACGAGCTCCATCGTTTCTCGAGCACCTTCGCCGGTCTGGAGAAAAAACTACTCCGCCACGCCCGCGATTACGCACGCACACTCGAGTTCGACCTGCGTGGCTGCACCATCCGCATGACTGATTGCTGGGTGAATATCATGCCGCCGACCGCGGCCCATTCGCTCCACCTGCACCCGCTCGCCTTCATCAGCGGCACTTACTACGTCGCCACACCGTCTGGTTGCTCCGGCCTCAAATTTGAAGATCCTCGGCTCGACCGCTTCATGGCCGCCCCGCCCCGTCGTACCGACTGTAAATCCAGCCACCGCGCTCACGTCACCTACCCCGCCGAGGCCGGTAATGTCATCCTCTTCGAGAGTTGGCTCCGTCACGAAGTCGCCGCCAACCGCGTCGAGGACGAACGCATCAGCATCAGCTTCAATTTCAACTGGAGCTGAGGTCGGTCCAGCCGTCGCTGTTTTTTTCGCACTCGCCCTCGCTAAATGAGCCCTTCGCGCTTTCCTGCCGCATGATCGTCATCCGACGCATGGTTGATCGCCAACGCTCCTACACCGGAATTTTCCTACCCGGAGAGCCCGCACAAATTTTTCCCACCACCGACTACGAACACGCGCGCATCCTTCAAATCTACAAACAGGACCGCCCGCACGAAGGCATCATCAACGACTTTACCGACCTCGACGCGATCACCCCCAACACTACCACGCCGACGCCATCCGCCTCGGTGAAACCTAAAAAACGCAAAGCCGCCTCAACGGCAGCGGAGAAATCTGGCAAGTTTTCGCGATCAGCATAAGCCTGAAAGCGGCGCATCGCCTGAGGGGAGAGTTTAACGGTTTTCTGCAATTTCCCGGCTGGTTTACGGCCCGCCCCCTGTCGCGCCCCCCGTACGTTACCCTAGCTCGCGCGACATCAAAATAGTCCAGAACATCGCGGCCGCTGGTAAAGCGCGATTCAAGGCTGGAGGCCGTGGTCTTAGCTAACGAGTTTCTGGGAGAGGGTTTTTTCATTGGGACGAAGCCAGTTTGGGCTGGAGCTAGCGGTTAACTTCCGGCTTTCGCTTGGCTGAGAAATACGATTAAAGTTAGCATGTGTCCACGCCTCAACCAACCGAGGAACCCGTCGTCAAAAGCCGCAGCGTGAAGAACTTCTTCGCTTCGGTGCG
The DNA here is from genome assembly GCA_947458705.1 of Opitutia bacterium. Taxonomy (GTDB): domain Bacteria; phylum Verrucomicrobiota; class Verrucomicrobiia; order Opitutales; family Opitutaceae; genus Tous-C4FEB. The sequence continues at coordinate 13,435 of CANHAH010000024.1, forward strand.
CTACTCCATCGACGGATTTTTCGCGGCCTTGAAGCATGAACCTTCATTTCGCGAGGACCTAATTTTCGCCTTATTGTTGGTGCCGCTGGCGATCATTTTACCCGTCAACGCCGTCTCGACCGCGCTCATGATCGCGTCGTTGATTTTGATCCTCATCGTCGAACTACTTAACTCCGCCATCGAGTGGATCATCGACTACGTGCGCCCCGAGATCCATCCGCTCGCCAAGCGAATCAAAGACATGGCGAGCGCAGCTGTTTTTCTCAGTTACATAAACTGCATTGTCGTCTGGGTGATCATGCTCTGGCCCGACAACACCGTCTGGCGCCGCATCGGCGCAATGTTAAGCGGCCATTGAGCAAACCTCCGACCTTGGCGCTATTCCCCTTTTTCGCCTTCGCCGTGATTTCTTGGCTCTATCGCGACGAGCTGAGTGCACGCTCATTACTGATATACTGGGGACTTTGGTTGAGCGGTTTGACGGTGATTTTCCTCACAAAAATTCACCCGGGTTTCTTTGCCGCGTTTCAATGTGTCCTAGCGATCGCGATGTTGATCCAACTTCGAGTGAACCCAGAGGTTCCTCGGTAGCCCAGCCCGCCCGCGCTCACCGCAAGCGCGCAAAAAACCACGCCGCGAGCGCGGCCATCCCGATATTGGGCAACCACGCGGCCCAGGCCGGATCGATGATTTGCTTTGTCGCAAGCGATGCCGCGATGTTGGCCAACACGTAGTAGAGGAAAAATAAGCCGATGGATTTTGAAACCCCCACCGCTGGATTCACGCGGACCCCCGTCACTGCAAAGGGGATCGCAATCGCGATTACAATAAGGGGCCCGAGAGTATCCGCGATTAGACCAAAATAACGCACCGCGTACGGCACACCCTTCGGGTTGCGCTCTGTTTTAAAATACTCAATCAGCCGCGCCAGCTCGCGAAGCGACAAGTCAATTGGGCGACGGTCGATCAACAACATCAGCTGCGGATCCTCTCGATATTTTTCCACATATTTTTCTGCAAACGGCACCGAGGCGGTGATCTCGCCCGTCTCGACATCGAAAATCAGTTCGCGCCCGTCCTTAAACATCCAGCCACGCCGTGTCGGATCGTACCAGGCCTGCGCCGCAACCAGACGAACCAACTCGCGCCGCTGAACATCCAGCTCTGAGACCGACACGCCGTAGCCCATCTGCGCGCCCTTAGAGTAGCGGTTAAAGAACCACATGCGCCGCGCCGCCGGGTTGTCGAAACCCACGCTGTTAACCGCGCCCACGCGATCCGGTGGCAACGTTCTAGCCTGCCGGCGAAACTCTAACCCATCTTTCAGCGACCGAGATTCCTCCACGGACCAAGGTACGACGTTCGCGTTTAACCACCACGACAGCGCACACGCCAACACCCCGACAAGCCACACCGGCGCGAGCAGTCGACCAAAGCCCACGCCCGCAGCGCGCATCGCCGTCAGTTCGTTAGCCCGATGCAGTTTTCCCAGCGTAAACATCAATGACACGAGCAACGCCAGTGGCAGCACTACGGTCAGAAAACTCGGCATCGTCACAAAAAAATACGTCCACAACTCCAGCCCGCGCGCCCCACCCTCACGCAAGGCCCGGAAATCATCGTACATCACCTGCACCAGCAACAACCCGCATGTGGCCAATAACACCAGCCCCAGAATCTGGAGCCACTCGCGCAAAAGGTGCCGATCAAACGTGTTCACCCCCGCGAGCAAGTCCGACCCAGCCGCCGGCGCAAATTTATTTCTTGGCCAAAGCCTGCCCCGTGGTCCAGGCCAAGGTTAACTTGTGAATCTTGTCCAGCGAACATTCATCGGCAAAGCTGAGCCCAATTCACCCCCGATCGCACAGTTTGGTTGAAAACCTGCTAAGCCTGCCCTTGCCTCACTGCTCCCCGCTTACAACCCGACCCGTCATCTTTTCCATGTTTTACGCTCTGCGCCCCTTCTTCGTCTTGGCTCTCCTCGCCTTAACCTTTACCCACGCTGCCGAGGAGCCCATCCGTATTGGCGAATACGCTTCGATCACGGGTAAAGAAGCTAGCCTCGGCCAATCCTCGCATAACGGCACCTTAATGGCTATCGACGACCTCAATGCCGCCGGCGGCGTCCTAGGTCGACCCTTGCTCCTCATCACCGAGGATACCCAGTCCAAACCCGGCGAATCAGCCACCGCCGCCAAAAAACTCATATCCCGCGACAAAGTCGTCGCCCTGCTTGGAGAAGTCGCGTCCAGCCGCTCACTCGAAGCGGCACCCGTCGCGCAGCTTGCCAAAGTCCCCATGATCTCCCCCGCCTCGACCAATCCCAAGGTCACCGAAACGGGCAACTACATCTTTCGTACGTGCTTTATCGACCCGTTCCAAGGTCCGGTCATGGCAAGATTTGCCCAGGAAAAACTCCGCGCTAAACGCGTCGCCCTGATGGTAAGCAACAGCTCCGCATACTCCATCGGCCTAGCTAAATTTTTCCGCGAAGCCTTCACCGCCAACGGCGGCACCATCGTCCTCGAACAAAAATACGCCGAGGGCGACAAAGACTTCAAAGCTCAGCTCACTGCCATCAAATCTGCCGGCGTCGACGCCGTGTTTAATCCCGGTTACTACAACGAAGGCGCCTTAATCGTGCTCCAGGCCCGCGATCTCGGCCTCACGTTGCCAATTTTCGGAGCCGACAGCTGGGAAGCCGAGGCCCTAATCGAGCTCGGCGGCAAAGCGATTGAAGGGGCGTACCTTTGCTCCCATTATTCACCCGCCGATCCTTCACCCCGCGTCCAAAATTTCGTCCAGGCCTATAAAAAACGCTTCGGTTCAACCCCCGATTCCAACGCTTCTTTAGGTTACGATTCGGTCCTCGTACTCGTCGACGCCATCAAGCGCGCCGGCTCTACCGACCGAACCAAAATCCGCGACGCCCTCGCCGCCACCAAGAATTTCGCTGCGGTCACCGGCAACATCACCATCGACGCCCAGCGCAATGCATCGAAAAATGCGGTTATTATTCAGGTCCGTAACGGAAAATTCAAGTTCGTCCAAAGCATGACCCCCTGAAACCCTCACTCTTCATCCCCCTCTGCAGTTTATTAATTTATATGAACCTCGCCTCCCGCCTCCTCCTAACCCTCATGGTGCTCGCACTCGCGCTGCGTGCCCAAGACACCATCAAAGTCGGCGAATACGCCTCTCTCACCGGCAAAGAAGCCAGCTTCGGTCAACAATCCCACAAAGGCCTCACCCTCGCGATCGAAGAGCTTAATGCCGCCGGCGGTGTCCTCGGCAAAAAACTGGAACTCATCACTGAAGATAACCAAACCAAGCCCGGCGAATCCGCCACCGCCGTCAAAAAACTCATTTCCCGCGACAAGGTCGTCGCTCTCATCGGCGAAGTCGCCTCCGGCCGTTCCTTGGAAGCCGCCCCGATCGCCCAAGCCGCTAAGATCCCCATGATCGCTCCCGCCGCGACCAACCCGAAAGTCACCCAAACCGGCAATTACATCTTTCGCGTCTGCTTCATCGATCCCTTTCAAGGCACGGTCATGGCCAAGTTCGCCCAGACCGATCTCAAAGCCAAAAAAGTCGCCGTCCTCTCCAGCGTCTCCAACGCCTATAGCGTAGGCCTCGCCAAATTCTTCAAAGAAACTTTCACCGCCAACGGCGGCATCATCGTCTCCGAGAAAAATTTCTCCGAGGGCGACAAAGATTTCCGCGCCCAACTCACCGCTGTCAAAGCCGCCGGTGCCGACGCAGTCTTCGTGCCGAGCTACTACACCGAAGCTGCCCTCATCGCCCGCCAAGCCCGCGACCTCGGTATCAACGTTCCTTTCTTTGGCGGTGACGGCTGGGTCGCAGACCAACTCCTCGAAATCGGCGGCGAAGCCCTTAACGGCTGTTACTATTCCACCCACTTCTCCCCTGAAAACCAAGACTCCGTCGTTCAAGCTTTCGTAAAAAAATTCAAGGCTCGCTGGGGCGCCAACGAAAATCCGGACGCCTTCGCCGCACTCGGCTACGACGCCGCCTACGTCCTCGTTGACGCCATCAAACGCGCCGGCTCCACCGAAGGCCCCAAACTCCGCGATGCCCTCGCTGCCACTAAGAATTTTGCCGGCGTCACTGGCGTCACCAACATTGATGCCAATCGCGACGCCTCCAAACCCGCTGCGATCATCGCCATCAAAAACGGTAAGCTCGAGTTCCTGAAAACCGTCGCGCCTTGATCGTCCTCCGCCTCCAATTTTTCCGCCACCTGCACTTTATTAAGGTAGCAGGTTTAAGTTTCGTCGCCGCCCTCGCGCCCGCCGCGTTCACGACCGCTTCCGCCGCTGCGGCCGCGCCCGAGCCGATCAAGATCGGTGTCTACGCATCACTCACCGGCAAGGAAGCGGTCTGGGGTCAATCCGCCGAAAAAGCCACGCGTCTGGCCGTCGATGACGTCAACGCCGCCGGCGGTGTCCTCGGCCGACCGCTTCTCGCGATCATCGAGGACAATCAATCCAAGCCCGGCGAATCCGTCACCGCCGTCCGCAAACTGATTTCCCGCGATAAAGTCATCGCCATCCTCGGCGAGGCCTCCTCTGGCCGCTCCCTCGAAGCCGCTCCCATTTGCCAACAAGCCCGCATTCCGATGATCAGCGGCGGCAGTAATCCCAAAGTTACCCAAGTAGGAAATTTTATTTTTCGCACGCACTTCATTGACCCATTTCAAGGCACTGTCATGTCGCGCTTCGCCCGCGAAAAACTCGGCGCCAAACGCCTCGCCTTACTCACCGAGGTCACTAACGCCTACGCCGTTGGCCTAGCTAAATATTTTTCCGCCGACGCTGCCGCGCACCAAACGCCGATCGTCATCGAACAAAAATACAGCGCCGGCGAGCGCGACTTCAAAGCCCAGCTCACCGCCATCAAGGCCGCCCAAGTCGACGCCATCTTCGTCCCTGGATACTACACCGAGGCCGGCTTGATCGTCGCCCAAGCCCGCGAACTCGGACTCAACCTTCCCGTCCTCGGCGGCGATGGCTGGGAAGGCCCCCAACTCCTCGCCATCGGCGGCCCCGCCCTGCGTGACACCTACTATTGTAATAATTTCTCCAGCGAATCCGACGTGCCCGAAACCCGCCGCTTTATCGAGCGCTATCAGGCGCGTTTCCAAAGTATGCCCGGCGGCACCGCCGCCGATGCCTACGACGCCGTCCTCATGCTCACTGACGCCATCAAGCGCGCCGGCTCCACTGATCCGGAAAAAATCCGCGCCGCCCTCGCCACCACACGCGGCCTGCGCGGGGTCGGCGGCCCACTCAATGTTGATGCCAACCGGGATCAGTTGAAACCTGCCTATATTCTTGGCTACAGCTCCGGCGACTATCATCTCGTCCAAGTGATCCAACCGTAACCTGCGCCCCTTCACCTCCTTTTTTTAAGTGTCCGAATTCCTCCAGCAACTCCTCAACGGCCTTTCCCTCGGCGCTATCTACGCGCTCATCGCGCTCGGGTATACGATGGTTTATGGCGTCCTTCGCTTCATCAACTTCGCCCACTCCGATGTCTTCATGGTCGGTGCTTTCATCGGCTATTACCTGGGTAAGCTCGTCCCCGAAGGCACGCTCTGGGGTGGTTTGCTCGTCCTGAGCGGTGCTATGATTGGTTGCGCACTCCTTGGCATGTTCATCGAGCGCGTCGTTTACCGCCCGCTTCGCCACGGCCCCACGCTCAACGTACTCATCACGGCCATCGGCGTCTCTCTGCTGCTCGAATACACCGGCCAGATTGTCTTTGGCGCCGCCCCCCGCACATTCCCGCAAATTTTCCCGACGGCTAATTATCACGTCGGTTCACTCACGATCTCGAGCAACCAAGTTTTTGTAATCGGCGTCGCGATTTTGCTCATGATCGCGCTCCAACTCATCGTGTTCAAAACTAAGATCGGTACGGCCATGCGCGCCGTTTCACTCAACCCCAAGGCCGCTCAACTCGTCGGCGTAAATAATAACGTCGTCATCTCCTTCACCTTCGGCCTCGGATCCGCGCTCGCCGCGGCCGGTGGCATTTTATACGCGATGAATTACCCCTCTATCGACCCGCTCATGGGTGTGATGCCGGGCCTCAAGGCCTTCGTCGCCGCCATACTCGGCGGCATCGGCAACATTCCTGGCGCGGCCCTCGGCGGATTACTCCTCGGGACCGTGGAGACGTTCATCGGCGGCAGCCAGTTCTCCACTTACAAGGACGCCATCGCCTTTGCGATTCTCATCGTAATTCTGCTCTTCAAACCTGCCGGCCTGCTCGGCAAATTCACGATCGAGAAAGTCTGAGCCCGCCATGCCCCGCCCGCATCTATATCTCCTCGCGACGTTGGCCTGCGCTTTTGGCCTATCGCATTTTTCGGACAGAATGGATCCATACTTTCTGGACGTGCTCACCGGCATCGGGATCAACATCATCCTCGCCGTTTCGCTCAACCTCGTAAACGGCTACACGGGCCAGTTCTCCCTTGGCCACGCCGGTTTTATGTCCGTCGGCGCTTACATGGCCGCCGCGGTCAGTGTTTTTCTCGGTCCGCGCTTGCTCGGTGATAGCGGCGGCACCGCGCTCCTACAAGGCAGTCTGTTTCTAGCCGCGTTAATCACTGGTGGTTGCGCCGCCGCCCTCGCCGGCCTCGCCGTTGGCGTACCGTCGCTGCGCTTGAAAGGCGATTACCTTGCGCTCGTCACACTCGGCTTCGGCGAAATCATTCGCGTGATTTTTCAAAATTTCGAGCCACTCGGCGGCGCCCTCGGCCTCAATGGCATTCCTGCCTACACAACAATTTTTTGGGTACTCGCATTAGTCGGGCTCACCGTGTTCGTCGTTACCTGCCTTGTAAATTCCACCTATGGCCGCGGTTTCCTCGCCACGCACGATGATGAAATCGCCTCCGAAGCCGTGGGCCTCAATACCACGCGCTACAAGATCGTCGCCTTCGTAATCGGTGCCTTCTTTGCCGGCACGGCAGGCGGGCTTTACGGTCATTTCAAGATGACGATCACACCCACAGGTTTTGATTTCACCAAGAGCATTGAGATCGTCGTTATGGTCATCCTCGGCGGTATGGGCAACACCCTCGGCGTTATCCTCGCCGCGATTCTCCTCACGCTTTTACCTGAACTACTGCGACCAATCGCCGAATACCGCATGATCATCTATTCATTGATGCTCATCGTGCTCATGCTCGCGCGGCCACAGGGCTTGTTTAACTTCAAATTTGGAAAGGCGAAACAGTGATGTCAGCCCCCCTACTCCAGCTCGACCGGGCCACGATCCGATTCGGCGGGCTCACCGCCGTCAATGCCGTTGACCTCACCGTCGGCGACAACGAACTCGTCGGCCTCATCGGCCCCAACGGGGCCGGTAAAACAACCGTCTTCAATCTCATGACGGGCGTCTACCAACCCACCGAGGGTGCCATCACATTTAACGGCACGCCCCTCGCCAGTCTACGCGTCAACGAGATCGTATCTCTGGGTATCGCACGCACGTTTCAAAACATCCGGCTCTTCGGCAGCCTGAGCGTTTTCGACAACGTCCGCGTCGCGTGCAACTTGCACCGCGGCACCAACCCCGTGCAGACACTCATCCGCGGCTCTGCCTTCCGCGCCGACGAAGCGATGATCACACGTCGCGCCGAAGAGCTCCTAGACATTTTCAACCTACGGCGTTTTCGCGACGCTCCCGCCAAAAGCCTACCGTACGGCGAGCAGCGCCGGCTCGAAATCGTCCGCTGCCTCGCCACCAAGCCTAAACTACTACTTCTAGACGAACCTGCCGCCGGCATGAATCCAACCGAGAAGGTCGAACTCGTCCGCCTTATCCAGCAGGTCCAAAAACAATTTAATCTATCGATCTTGCTCGTGGAGCACTCGATGAAAGTTGTGATGGGAGTCTGCCAACGTATCGCTGTCCTCGACTACGGCGTGAAGATCGCCGAGGGCAACCCAGGCCAAATCCAGCGCGATCCTAAAGTCATCGAAGCCTACTTGGGCGAAGATCACCAAACCGCCCTCTCGCACCACTGAGCATGCTCACCGTCACCGATCTCCACGTCAGCTACGGCTCAATCAGTGCCTTGCGCGGCATCTCCTTTTCCATTCCCGCAGGCGCGATTGTCACCCTGATTGGCGGCAACGGCGCGGGCAAAACCACCACGTTGCGCACCATCTCCGGTCTGCTCCGTGCCAAGACCGGCAAAGTCGAATTTCTTGGCGAAGACATCACCGCACTCCCAGCGCACCAGATCGTCGCCCGCGGCCTCAGCCATGTCCCAGAGGGCCGCATGGTGTTCTCCAATCTCACCGTCGATGAAAACCTGTCGATGGGCGCTTACCTCCTATCCGACAAAGCCCTGATTGCAAAAAATCGCGATTACGTCTTCAGCGTTTTCCCACGCATGAAAGAGCGACTAAAGCAGACTGCCGGCACGCTTTCTGGCGGTGAACAACAAATGCTCGCCATCGGCCGCGCCCTCATGGGTAACCCGAAATTCCTCATGCTCGACGAGCCGTCTCTTGGCATCGCCCCACGCCTCATCAGCACCATCTTCGAGAAAATCGTGGAGATTAACCAAAGCCACGGAATCACGATTTTACTGGTCGAGCAAAACGCCAACCTCGCTCTCGAAGTCAGCCAACAAGCCTACGTCCTAGAGACCGGCAGCATCGTGATGGCCGGCGAGAGCAAAAAACTCCGCTCGGACCCGCAGCTCAAAGCTACCTATCTCGGCGGCTAAACGCAGAGAGAGATAGAGGTTAGCCCAAGCTGATAGGGCTCAACGGGAAACGAGCGACGTTTAAATTTACCCCATCCCGCCATGAAATTACCCGTCGCTCTTTTCCTGATACTCATCGCCACCTTCGCGCCAAGTATCGCCGCGCCCACGACTCAAACCACCGCCCCGCGTCCAAACATTGTTTTCATTCTCTCCGACGACCACGGCTGGGCCGACGTCGGCTGGCACAGCGCAGAAATTAAGACCCCACACCTGGACCGACTCGCCGCCGCTGGCGCCAAACTCGAGCAATTTTACGTTCAACCGGTGTGCTCTCCGACGCGCGCGGCCTTCCTCACTGGGCGTTATCCGATGCGCCACGGCCTGCAAGTAGGCGTCGTCCGTCCATGGGCCCAATACGGGCTGCCGCTTGAGGAACGCACCTTGCCGCAGATGCTCAAAGCCGCCGGTTACACTACGGCCATCGTCGGCAAATGGCACCTCGGTCACTTTGAACCCGCGCACCTACCAACCCGCCGCGGCTTCGACCACCAGTACGGCCACTATAATGGCAACATTGACTACTATACCCACGAGCGCGACGGCGGTTTCGATTGGCACCGCGATGACCGCGTGAATCGCGACGAGGGTTACTCAACTCACCTCATCGCCCGCGAAGCCATTCGCCTAATTCAGGAAAAACCCGCGGATCAACCGCTGTTTCTTTACGTGCCGTTCAACGCCGTTCATGCGCCCCACCAAGTCCCGGAGACGTACAAAAAGCCCTACGCGGCGCTCGCAGAACCACGCCGCACCTACGCCGGCATGGTCGCCGCCGAGGACGAGGCCGTCGGCCAGATCGTCGCCGCCCTTGAAGCCAAAGGCCTCCGCGAAAACACGCTCATCATCTGGTCCAGCGACAACGGCGGCCCTTCGCCCGGCCGCGTCACTAGCAACGGCCCCCTCCGCGCCGGCAAAGGCACGCTCTACGAAGGCGGCGTACGCGTCTGCGCCTTCGCCACGTGGGACGGGCACATAAAACCAGGCACTAGCGTCGATGCTCCCCTCCATATCGTCGATTGGTACCCGACACTCGCTCGACTCGCCGGCGCTTCACTCGAACAAAAACTCCCCATCGATGGACGCGACGCCTGGTCCGCCATCACCGAAGGTACACCGTCCCCACACGAAGCAATTTTGCTGAACACCACCCCCACTAGCGGCGCCATCCGCATGGGCGAATGGAAGCTCGTCCTCAATGGCAGCGCAAACGAGGGCGAAGACGCAGAAAATCCTACTTCCACCGCGACCAAAAAATCCAAGAAGAAAAAATCGACCGAAGATTCCATAGAATTATTTAACCTCCTCCAAGATCCCTACGAAAAAAACAATCTCGCCGACGCTCAGCCCTCCAAAGTCGCCGAGCTTAGAGCCCGCTATGCAACATTCGCCGCCCAGGCCGTGACCCCGAAAGTCCAACCCCGCGATCCCTCTTTTCAGGTTCCCAAAATTTGGGGCGAAAAAAACTAAACGCGTTTTACCGCGCACCCACGCAGTCCACCTCGCTCCACGCAAGTTCACTCGGGGCGATTCCTCCCACTGTCCGATTCAAGTCCATTTGCCCGTTGCCCGCGCAAACTTACCTTCCAACTTCATGCGCCTCTCACCCTACTCCTGCGTCGCATTAATATTTATCGCGCTCTGCACCGCGCTGCCCGCCGCCGAAACACCTACACTCGGCTGGCCCGAGATCACCCGTGACAACAAACCGTGGACGCGCTGGTGGTGGCCTGGCAGCGCGGTTGACCGGCCCAACCTCACCCGCCAACTCGAACAGTTCGCCGCGGCCGGCCTTGGTGGCGTCGAAGTCACGCCGATTTACGGCGCCAAAGGTTACGAAGCGCGCTACATTGATTACCTCTCCCCACAATGGGTCGCGATGCTCGAACACACGGGCCGCGAAACCCAGCGCCTCAACCTCGGCCTCGATATGGCGACGGGCACCGGATGGCCCTTCGGCGGACCATCCGTCCCCGCCTCTGACGCCAACACCAAAGCAGTCCTAAAAAATGGCAAAATCGTCGGTGAACCCACGCGGCAAGCCGTGAAGCGCCCTGCCCCTGGCGGCGAGGGTCTCGTCCTAGATCCGTACTCACCGGGGGCCGTGACACGTTATTTATCTAAATTCGACCAGTCCTTCACCGCCAACAAACTCCCGCCCGGCCTCGTCCGTGGCCAATTCCACGACTCTTTCGAATACTACGGCGCCAACTGGACCACCCAGCTCCCTGAGGTTTTTCGCCAGATGCACGGCTACGATATTCAAGACTACGCCCCAGCGCTCCTCGCGCGTTCCTCATCTGATAACACAAAACTTGATCAAGAAGCCCTCGGACGTGAAACCCTCGGCCGCATCAAGAGCGACTACCGTGCGACTCTAGCCGAGCTCCATCTCAACTACCTGCGCACCTGGGTAAAATGGTCGCATGATCACGGGTACATCGTGCGCAACCAAAGCCACGGTGCCCCCGGCAATCTCCTCGATCTCTACGCCAACGCCGACATCGCTGAAACCGAAATTTTTGGTTCCACCCCGTTTCCCATCCCCGGCCTGCGGCGCGAAGCCGCCGACATTGCCCACAATAACCAAGACCTCCCCGAATCCCTCGTCGTCCGCCTCGCCTCCTCGGCCTCTCACGTCGCCGGCCACCGGCTCGCCTCCAGCGAAACAGCCACGTGGCTGCGCGATCACTGGAAAGAATCCCTCGCCTTCGTGAAGCCTGAGCTCGACCGCATTTTTACCGACGGCATCAACCACATTTTTTACCACGGCGCCGTTTACTCTCCTCAAGATGCCCCCTGGCCCGGCTGGCTTTTCTACGCCGCCACTCAATTCAATCCCAACAACACATGGTGGGAGGACTTCAGCGCCCTCAACCACTACGTCGCCCGCGTCCAATCCATTCTCCAGCGCGGTCAACCCGACAACGACATCCTGCTTTACTGGCCCTTTGACGACCTCCTCGACGAAGAGGCCGGTACCGTCAAAACCTTCACCGTTCATAACGTCAAATGGCTCCCCGACCAACCCGTCGGTAAAATCGCCCGAGCGCTCATGGCTCAGGGCTATACCTTCGACTACATCTCCGACGCGCAACTCCTGCAAACCCTACCCGATGCCGGCGCTCTCATCACGGCAGGCAAAACCCGTTACCGCGTCCTTGTGGTCCCAGCGACTCGCCGCCTGCCCGTCGCCACCGCTCAGAAACTCGCCGCTCTTGCCGCCAACGGCGCAAAAATCATTTTCGAAAAACTTCCCGAAGACGTCCCAGGCTTCGGCCGCTTAGCCGAACGTCGAGCCGCATTCCAAACCGCGCTCGCGCAACTTCGCCCTAATATTACCGTCAACGCCGACGTGCTCGCCGGCGTCGCCCCGCACGTCCGCCGTGAAGCCTTCTCCGAGGCCGGCCTTAACTTCATTCGGCGTTCTTCCGGCCCTGGGGGCCACGACTACTTTATCGCCAATCTCGGCGCCCAAACCTTCGAGGGTTGGATAAAATTAGGGGTCTCTGCCGCCACGGTCAGCCTGCTCAATCCATTAAACGACCAACAAGGCCTGGCCGCCCTCCGCGATCAAAGTGTCTATCTTCAACTCGCACCGGGGGAATCCCTCCTGCTGCGCACTTCGCCTAGGCCCGCTCCGGGCGCTGCTTGGCCTTACCGCCAACCCGCCGGAACACCTGTCAGTCTAAGTGGCCTTTGGAAAATCACCTTTTTAAAAGGAGGCCCAGAACTTCCACCCGCCCTTCAGACCGAATCGCTCCAATCGTGGACCTCGCTCGGCGGTAGCGAAGCCCAACGCTTCGGCGGCACCGCACGTTACCGCCTCGAATTCACCGCGCCCACGACCGCCGCCGATGACTGGCTGCTCGACTTGGGCGATGTCCGTGAATCCGCCCGCGTCCTCCTTAATGGCCAGCTCATTACCACCGCTTGGAGCCTACCATTTCGCGTGCGCGTCGGCCCATTTCTTCAACCCGGCCGCAACGTGCTAGAACTCGACGTGACCAACCTCGCCGCCAATCGCATCCGCGACATGGACCAGCGCAAACTACCTTGGAAAATCATGCGCGATGCCAACATCGTAAACATCAACTACCAACCTTTCGACGCCAGTAACTGGCCCCTCCAGCCTTCCGGTCTAATCGGTCCCGTTACCCTCACCCCGTTGAAATCTTTAACGCCAAAATAATATACGAGTCGCTTGATTTTTTCCCGAGCCCGCTAAAATAGCGGGCTCATTTCATTTTCAACGCTTCCCACGACCGCTTTTTAAACTACCATCACCCTAATTATGTCCACGCCCGCTCCGCAAAAATTCGAGTTCCAAGCCGAGATCAAACAGCTCCTCGATATCGTCATCCATTCGCTCTACACGGAGAAAGAAATTTTCGTCCGTGAATTAGTTTCCAACGCCTCCGATGCGCTCGAGAAACTCCGCCACACGCAGATCACGGAAAAAGACATCTTCGAGGATAAAGCCGAACTCGCAATCAACGTCACCACCGACGACAAAGCCAAAACCCTCACGATTGAAGATTTTGGCATCGGCATGACCCGCGCCGAGCTCGTCGAAAACCTCGGCACCATCGCGCACTCCGGCTCCAAGCAATTCCTCAAAGCCCTCGGCGAAGGCGGCGCCAAGAACACTAACCTCATCGGCCAGTTCGGTGTCGGTTTCTACTCGGCGTTCATGGTCGCAAAGTCGGTCAAAGTTTACTCTCACTCCTGGCGCGCCGGTGAAGCCGGCCACGTCTGGTCAAGCGATGGCTCCGGCAGCTATGAAGTCGAAGCGGCCGAAGACCTCCACCGCGGCTGCAAAATCGTGATCGAACTCAAAGACGATTGCGGCGACTACGCCCAAGAATGGAAAATCAAAGAAATCCTCGAGCGTTACAGCGCGTTTGTATCGTTCCCCATCAACCTTAACGGCAAACGCATCAACACCATCCAGGCACTCTGGTTGCGTTCCAAAAACGAGATCAAGGACGAGGAGTACACCGAGTTCTATAAATTCCAGTCCCACGCCCACGACGAACCCCGCCTGCGCCTGCACTTCAGCGCCGACGCCCCGCTCGCCATCAACGCCCTACTCTTCGTGCCCAAGGACAACTCCGAAAAATTCGGCATGTCCCGCCTCGAGGCCTCCGTTTCGCTCTACTGCCGCAAAGTCCTCATCGACGCCAAGCCCAAGGACATTCTGCCCGAATGGCTGCGCTTCATGAAGGGCGTCATCGATAGTGAAGACCTCCCGCTCAACATTTCCCGCGAGACGATGCAGGACCGCTCCCTCATCGAGAAACTCAACAAGGTCGTCACAAAGCGTTTCCTGAAATTCCTGGCAGACGAAGCCGAGGCCCGCCCCGACACCTACAACGAATTCTACGCCGAATTCGGTATCTTCCTTAAAGAAGGCGCCGCCATGGACTACACGCACAAGGAGCAGCTCACCAAACTTCTCCGCTTCGAATCCTCCCTCACCGACAAGGGCAAAACCACCTCTCTAACCGATTACGTAGGTCGTATGGGCGCAGATCAAAAAGAGATCTACTACCTCGTCGGCCCCAACCGCGCTGCCCTCGAATCCGGCCCCTATCTCGAAGGCTTTAAAGCCCGCAACCTCGAGGTTATCTTCTGCTACGAAGCCGTCGATGAGTACGTGATGAGCAACGTTCGCGAGTTCGAGAGCAAGAAACTCACCGCCGCCGATCACGCCGACGTCAAACTCTCCGACATCCCGAAACCCGAGGGCGCCCTCAGCGAAGACGATACCAAAAAACTCACCGCTTGGCTCAAGGAAACCCTCGGCGCCCGCGTCGAGGAGGTAAAAGCCAGCGACCGTCTCGTCGACTCGCCAGCCCTCGCCGTCAACGCCGACAAATTCATGTCCCCGCAGATGCGTCGTATGATGAAGGCCATGAAAAAAGACGGTGCCGACGAACCCGTGAAGGTCACCCTTGAGATCAACCCTCGCTCTGTCGTAATGAAGCGCTTGTTCGAGACGCACACGACGGCACCCGAAAAAGCCAAACTCGTCGCCGAGCAAATCCTCGACAATTCCCTCATCAGCGCCGGTCTGCTTGAAGATGCGACACCCATGGTCGCCCGCCTCTACAAGTTGCTCGAGAGCGTGTGATTTTTTTTGGGGGGTACCGAAAGTCTGACCGCGCCGCTCGCGCCCGTAGCAATCCGCCCGCGGTCATTCATTTTGGAACGCATTGCGCGATCTCGCTGTTCGTCGCCGCGGGCAACTCCGTTTGGGCCCAAGCCAGCCAACTGGCTTGGGCCTTAAATAGACGCCGAGGTACTAACCGAGCCGGATTTGCTGATCGGCTAGCCTTGGCCTCCAAGCCAAGGCGCCTTCATCACCTCGGTCGTTCATTTTCATGGCTGCTGCCTTTGGCCATGCTGCGGTTAAAGCGTTAAAGCGCTCCGTTTTGGATTAAGCCGTACGCGGCTTTAAACCGAGAGCGGTCGCTGCTGCAGTTTGATG
>CANHAH010000025.1 GCA_947458705.1 Opitutia bacterium
TGAAAAAACGCCGGATCATAAATCCGCGGTAAGTCCGTTTGGCGCGAGAGAAGTGCATCGGCCGCGGGGCACACCATCGGCGCATTGTGTTGATGCACGCAGTGCAGCGCCACGCGATCGGGTGTCGTCCCGGCTGCGGTCGCGAGGGCGCTGCGCCACGCCAGATGGGCTTCGTTGAGCAACCCCGTCCAATCCACGGTACAAATCACAATCGGCGCGCCCGCCCCGAGCAGCACCAAGCCGATCGCCTCGAGCTCATCATCCACGTGCTCGACGGGCTTGATCCAACCGCCGCACAACGAGTGTCCGACCGGTGGCGTCACATCGAAACGAAAGGTCGCCAACCGCAAAGTATTTTCCGCCGTAGAGGCCATAGTTTTACCAATTAATAGCTCCGGCGCTAGCGCCGCTAAAGCACCAGCCGTTAGCGTGTGATCTAGAAAACGACGACGAGAAAGAGTGGGCATGATCTTCAGGGGTTTACGCACTTTGCCCGTCCTCGACTGGCTGTCCAAGCCGGAACTCTTTGAATCTCACTTGTAGCCATCTTGGGCAGATCTTTATATGAGCGCGCATTCTTTACCGCAATCATTACTTCCCAATGAAAAATTCATCTCTCATCATCATTTTCTATTCGTGTTGTGTCGCTTTGTTGATCGTAGCTGCGCCCTCTGGACTTCGCGCTCAGCAAAAGCAGGGCAAAGGCAAAGAATCATCGCCACTTCTTCGCCAGGCCGTCGACTTCATCCGCGACGGTAAAACCGCCGAAGCGCTCGCCGCCGTCCAAAGCGAGCTCCGCACCAATCCGACCTCCGCCGCTGCTGCTAATCTCCTCGACACGCTCGGCGAGACGAAGGCCGCCCGTGTCATTTTCCAAAAGCGCATCGATTCCGCGTCCGATGCCGCCGCCAAGGCCACCGCCCAGCGCGCCCTAGCCATGTCCTATGCCTTTACCGGCGAGAGTAAAGCCGCCGTCGCCCTCGAAAAAGAGGTTATCGCCTACTGGGTGACGCGCGAATCCGTCGAACCGCAGTTGGCGTTTTATCAACAAGGCGAAATGGCCAATGAAGCCGCGCGTGTCTGCATCGACTCCGGTGATCTCGACGCCGCCGAGTATTGGTACCGCAAGGGCACTGAGCTGGGGCTAAAAGAACCCGCACCCAAGACGCACCCGCAAAGCCTATGGGAATATCGTCTCGCTCACGCCCTAGGACGCATCGCCGCTCGGCGTGGCGATAAAGTCGAAGCTCAACGCCAAATCGCCGCCGCACGCGCTCATCTCGACCGCGACCCCAAAATGGCAGAACAACAAGAACGTTATTTCCCCTACCTCGTAGGGTACGTCGCGCTTTACACTGGCGACTTGAAACTCGCCGAGATCGAACTCATTAAGGCGATGAAGAGTACCGGCGCGCAGAGCGATCCGTTCTTGCCATGCTTGTTGGGCCAGACCTGCGAGCAGCTCGGCCATAAAGACCGCGCCCTCGCTTATTACCGCCAAGCCTACGTGCTCGCCACCGCTCACAATCCGCCCGCGGCCCACGTCCGCCCCCTCGCGCGCAAGAAGCTCGGTTTATGAATTCCTAGCAGGAGTTTCTCGGGTAGGTCGCGTTGGGTCCCTTTATGCTTCAAAGTCGCGTCTACAAAATTACGTCGCTTGAGCTCGATCGTTTAGCGCTCGGAAATCGAGCGGTCCCTCCCTAACTATTCCCAGTTTAGCTGATTAATAACAACCGCGGCGGATCTCCCGGTCTCGTTGACGGCGCCCGATGCACACACGGCGGGACCGGACTGCCTGGATAATCCGTCGCAATCCGCCAGAGATTCCCGAGGCCAAATCCATACGGCCTCGCACCCGCCTTCGGCATATAGTGCAGATCGTAACAGTTTGCTTGGAGAAACTCGCGAAATTCCTCTCCGTCTGCTCCGCCAAACTCTTTTAACAACGCCGTCCGCGTCTCCGCTTGATCCACGCGGCGCTCGGCGTCGCCCGGACTCAGGCCCTCGCTCGACGGTCCCAAATACGTACACAACCACGTGTCGGCGGCAAAGGGCGCACTGTCAGCGTGAAAGGAGAAAACATCCGTCGCGATCACGCCGGCCGATTCATCGCGTGGGTAACCGTTGATGCAATTGAGCGCGGGCTCGAGACCTTGCTCGCGCAGAAGTCGGAGATCTGTGAGGAGCTGTTGGACGGCCTCACGCCCAGCGGGGCCGATCTCTAGCGCGAGCAAGCGCGCTTCATCGAGGGTGTCGATGGCCTCACCGCCAGCCAGACCCGCCGCCACGGCCGCATAATCACCGGCCAGTATGCGCGGCCAACATAGCGCATTCACGCCCGCCGCCAATGGAGTCGAGAGCAGCTCGGCAAAATTACCGACGTATTTGACGCCCATCGGAACGCTTAACAGTGTATTCGCCATCGATTCGGAATTACAGGCTTCCGTTGACGCGCAGGATCGCGGCGACGCTTTGGTCAACGTCGGCTTCGGTGGTCGCCCAGGATGAGACGCTGATACGCATCGCGGTGCGAGCTTGCCAGATGGTGATACCAGCCCAGCACGTACCCTCGGCTTGGATGGCGGAGATCACGCACTTTGTCCGCTCAGCATCGCCGAAGGTAACTAGAACTTGATTGAGTACGACGTCGTTTAAAATCTCTAGGCCGGCGGCGGAAAGCTGCGCGGCGAATCGGCGCGCGAGGGTGCAATTCCGCTCGATGAGCTCGGCGACCCCTTTTCGCCCCAACGAGTGTAACGCTGCCCATACTTCCACTCCGCGCGCGCGGCGAGATAGTTCAGGCGTGAAGTCGGCAGGGTTACGCTCCGCGCCTTCCGTCGGAAGATACGCGGCCGTGATCGCCATGGCGGCTTGAAGTGCTAGCGGATCGCGCACGAAGGCGAGACCACAATCGTAGGGAACATTCAGCCACTTGTGGGCATCGCTCGCCCACGAATCGGCCTCGGCTACACCTGCTACAATATGGCTAAGAGAGGGCGCGGCCGCAGCCCAAAGGCCAAAAGCACCGTCCACATGAACCCAAGCGCCGGCAGCGTGCGCGTGGCGGCAGATTGCGGCCATGGGATCGCATGCGCCGGTGTTAACATTGCCGGCTTGAGCGATGATGATGGTCGGGCCGGAAAGGGTGGGAAGTAGTTCAGCGCGGAGCCGGCCTTGCGTATCGACTGGGATTTTAACGACTCGGTTGCGGCCCAGACCGAGGACGCCTAGCGCCTTCGTGACGGAAGGATGAATCTCCGACCCGACTATAACTGTGATCGGTGGCGCGCCAAATAATCCATCGGCCTCGACATCCCATCCTGCGCGTTTGAGCAACGTGTGCCGGGCGGCGGCGAGTGCGCAGATGTTGGCCACAGTGGCGCCTGTGACAAAAGCGCCCTTTGCTGTCGGCGGGAGATGCAGCACATCCAATAGCCAGCGCAGGGCGACGGCCTCGATCACGGCGGTGGCTGGAGCGGCGCGGTGAAGGGCGCTGTTTTGATCCCACGTGCTGGCTAGCCAGTTGGCGGCGAGCGTAGCGGGTAACGCGCCGCCAGTCACAAAACCGAAATAGCGTGAACCAGCCGTCGCAGTCGTGGCGGGCGAACCCACTTCATCAAGTAGACGTAGGGTTTCAGCGGGATGGTTCGGCTCGGCGGGCAAAGGTGTCTCAAAGTCAGCGAGTCGGGCAATCGCCTCCGGACTTGGCGTAACTGAGCGCGCCGAAAGACTGGCAAGATATCGCAATGCGCGTGTCGTCGTATCGGGAAGTAGTTGATGCACTGGGAGCAAAGGCCTTGGACGTGATTTACGGGCCTACGCAGAATCATCTGCGCGCAGGTTGCGACGTCGAGATTAAGGTAATTCCCTGATCCTGATGCGTCGGTATTCGATTTGTCCACGGTCGCCTTCGAGGCCGATGGGACCGGTGGCGGGCAGCTTAAGCCCAGCTTCTAGGACTTCGCCGTTGCAGGTGCAATGTGCGACGCCGTCGGTCACGGTGATGGTGAGCTCGTTCCAATCGAGCGGTCGGAAGTGCGCCAGTTTCAGGTAGGGGCCGGCAATGAGGTAGTCACGGGCTTGGAGTTGCGGGCCGCGCAGGTAAACGCCTCCGTCGGCATTGGGCGTGGCGCGAAACTCGAGTTTGAGGATGAAGTTTTGCGGGAACTCACGAGTCGTCCAGAGTTGTTGGATGCGTCGTCCGCCGGGTGGGGTGGTTGCGACGATGCGACCGGCTTGAGCGAGCCAACGAGCGTCGGGACTTTGCGTGAGACCATCGTAGTTCGCTGTTTGGGTGACAATCGGCCATAACGGCGCGGCAAGGTCGGCGGCCTGCATGCGAATTGTCGTAGCGATCTCTTTCTCGGTCGTAGGTCGCGTGCCCCAGCCGGTGAGGTCGTGGCCGTTGAAAAGACTGACAAAGCCCGGCTCGGGCCTGAAGGTGTCAGGCGCGCGCTCGCTGAGGCCGAGCGTGGTAAACAGCGGACGCAAAGCGGCGGCAAACTTGACGTAGCCAGCCGCGTTGGGGTGGAGGAGGTCGGGGAACTCGGCGAGGGGCGCGTCGTTTTGGGCGTCGGCGAAGAGCTTCCACGTGTCGAGTACGGTGACTTGAGGTTGGTCGATGGTTGCTTCGAGGATGAGTTGGTTGATGCGGCGAATGAGAAAGGCCGGACGCTTCTTGGTGGGCGAGCTTGGCATTACGGCGCAGACAATCACGGGTAGGGCGGGGTTGTGATCGTGGAGAGCGGCAAGGATGAGGCGTACATTGGTGGCGATGGTCCAAGGTGCGCCGTTTTCCTCAAGGTCATTGGTGCCAATGAGGAGGACGACGGCTGTGGGATGCAGTGAGAGGACGTCTTCCTGTAGGCGGATCAGGACGCCTCGCGTGGTATCGCCGCTAATCCCACGGTTGGCCACCTTGAGCTCGGGGAACGAAGTAACGAGAGCCGCGCCCCAACCTTGGGTGATCGAATCACCTAGGAAGACGACGGCTTTTTGATCACGCTCAACTTGTCCGGCCCACGCGGTGCGGCGTTCGGTCCAGAGTTTTTGAAACCACGGATAGCGTCGAATCGGGCCGGAACCGGGTAGTCCGCTGTCGGAGGCGGGGAGATCGAATCGTGAGACGGGGGCGACGCTGGGAGAACGGGTAGGTGACGAAATCGAGGCCGACGAGGACGCAGTGCCGTAGTGCAGAAAGAGGAGTCCAAAAACCAGCAACGAGAGATAATGCATGGGTATAAAAAAGGGAAACAGGAGACAGAGAAGGAGGAAGCGAAAGAACGAAAGTGAGGCGAACGTTTTTCTAAGTCCGAAGGAAAGGCGAAGTGAGTTGGACTCGTCGGTAACTAAGTCAAATGCTTCAGAAAAATTAGTTAGCCACGTCGCAACTTAGTTAAACTTCGTGGTGATCAAGTTTGATTGAAGTGGGTAAAATAAAGCCCGAGCTATTTAGCTCGGGCTGATAAGATCAAGAGGTGCGGTAGCCTCTGTTACACTAAAGAGACCATCAGCGTACGACGCGTGCGCCGCCACCGGAAATCTGTTTCTCGACTTCCTTGCGGGTGGCCATCGAGGTGTCGCCCGGGGTTGTCGAAGCTAGGGCACCGTGGGCCGCGCCATATTCGACAGCTTTCTGGGCATCGTTGAACTCCATGAAACCGAATTGCACACCCGAGGCGAAGCTGTCGCCGCCGCCGACGCGGTCGAGGATTTCGAGACCGGGGTATTGGCGACTCTCGAAGAACTTACCATCGTGCCAGAGGATCGCACTCCAATCGTTCTTGGTGGCGGTGATTACGTGACGTAGCGTGGTGGCTGCGACCTTGAAGTTGGGGAATTCTTTTACAGCGGTCTCAATCATGGCCTTGAACGCGTCGGTCTCAATATGACCAAGGTTTTCGGCGCCTTTGACGGCGAAGCCGAGGGAAGCGGTGAAGTCTTCCTCGTTGCCGATCATAACATCGACGTATTTGGCGATCTCGCGATTGACCTCTTGGGCCTTTTTCAGGCCGCCGATGGTCTTCCAGAGCGAGGGGCGGTAGTTCAAATCGTAGGACACAATGGTTCCGTACTTTTTGGCGGATTTGACGGCCTCGACGGTGAGTTCAGCGGTAGAAGTGGAGAGCGCGGCAAATATGCCGCCGGTGTGGAACCAGCGTACCCCTTGCTTGCCGAAGATGTGATCCCAGTCGATGTCTCCTGGCTTGAGCTGGGAAGCGGCGGTGTTGCCGCGGTCGGGATTTCCGACGGCGCCGCGCACACCGAAGCCGCGTTCGGTGAAGTTGAGTCCGTTGCGGACTGTGCGGCCAATGCCGTCGTCGTCGCGCCATTTGATGAAATCGGTAGCGACGCCGCCTTGCATGATGAAATCTTCGACCAGGTGACCAACCTCATTATCGACAAACGCAGTGACGACGGCAGTTTTGTAGCCGAAGCATTTGCGGAGACCGCGGGAGGTGTTGTACTCGCCGCCGCCTTCCCAGACTTTAAACTCGCGGGCGGTGCGGATACGGCCCTCGCCTGGATCGAGACGAAGCATGACTTCGCCGAGTGAGATTTGGTCAAAGGCGCAGGTGTTGGCGGGTTTGATGTTGAGGCTCATGGAATAAATAAGGAACGTGTTTTAAAGCGTTAGAAGTAAGAGAGTGAAGCTGATTAGATCGTGACGGACTTTAGCTTGGTCGCGTCCCAGAGCGGTTGGCGGGCTTCTGTGGCCAGCTCATTAAAGGCGTCGACTTCAGCTTTGGAGAAGAGCAGGCCGCCGGCGGCGGTGGTGTGTTTGGCCCAGCCGGCTTCGAGTTGGCCCGGGAGCATGGACTTATCATTACCATGGCCCAGCACATCCTCGATGACTGCTTTGACGTTTTGCGACTGGTTGCGGCCCTTGGCGAAGGCGCCACCGTTGATCGCATCTGGGTGGATTACTTGGAAGAAAAACACGCATGTGCCCTTGTCGCCCTGTGCTTGATCCCAGCGGTTGCGAATCGTTGGGAGCGAGCCACCTATGAAGCCGCCGACGATCTCGTTGATTAGGGAAAGTCCGTAGCCCTTATGCGCGCCGAAGGGCAGGAGGGAGACGGCTTGGTTCGGATCGGTGGTGGGGTTCCCGTCTTTATCTACGGCGGCTAGGGATGGGAGTGGTTTGCCTTCGCGCTTGAGTTGTTGGACGCGGCCCATGGCGACGACGGAGGTGGCCCAGTCGATCACGATTGGATAGCCTACGGCCTCTGTGGTGGGGAAACCCCAAGAGTGGGGATTGGTGCCGAGCGTGGGAAACTTGCCTCCAAATGGCACGACCTCGGCGAGGGCGGCGGTGCAATTGGTGTAGGCGATATAGCCTTTTTTCGCTGCTTCCATAACATAGCCACCGCCCCAAAGGTAGTGGAAGGCGTTGTCAACGGACACCGTGCCAACGCCGTATTTATCGGCAAGGCGCATGGCTTCATCCATAGCCCGGTAGGCGGTGGATTGACCGAGTTTTTTGTTGGCGTTCCAGATCTTGGCTGCCTCGAAACGGGAAGGTTTGACCTCGATCTGGGCGCCGGGCACGCAGCCCAAAGAACCTGAGCCGAAGAGATGGTCGAGGTGGAGCGCCTTGATGCCGTTGTGCGTGCGGATGCCGTGGCGCGAAGCCGAGGCGCAGAAGCGGGCGGCTTCGGCGGATTCATCAGCGTGGAAACCGCGGTGTTGGTAAGCGGCGGCGATGAGATCGTTGTGCTGTTTTTCTGGGACGACGTAGAAGAGTTCGGGCATGAGGATAAAAATTGAGAGGAGTAAAAATTACAAAGGAGTAGGAGCGAAGCGTGGGAAGGAGTAGATTAAACTTCGTTTGCTTGGGCTATAGGTTTTTTACCTGCGAGAAAAAGGGTGAGATTATCAACGGCGCAGGAGGCTTGTCTTTGGACGCTCTCGTGTGTGCGTGAGCCAATATGCGGTGTAATGATGACGTTGGGCAGGCCGAGGAGCGGGTGGTCAGCGGGCGGGGGCTCTTGGTCGAGGACGTCGGCGGCGTAGGCTAGCAGGTGCTTCGATTTGAGGGCGACGACGAGCGCGTCGAGATCGATGAGTTCGCCGCGGCCGGTGTTAACTATAACGGCGCCCCTTTTAATAAGAGGGAAATTGGTTGCGTTGATGAGGCCTTTGGTCGCGGGCGTAAGCTTCGTGTGCAGAGAAATGATGTCGGCCTGGCGGAGGACTTCGTCAAAGTTTTCAATACGAGTGATATCGTGCCAGCGTGCGAAATCTTCATCCCAGTAGTTCCCGTAGCCAATAACTTTTAGGCCGAATGCTTTTGCTCGGATTGCGACTTCTTTGCCAATACGGCCAAAGCCAACGATGGCGAGGGTCTTGCCGCAGACCTCGTTGCCGGTGATGCGCGTCCAGCGGCCAGCCGCGGTGTGGTTAGCCTCGATGACGAGGTTGCGCACGGCGGCGAGCATGAGGCAGAAGGTGTGTTCTGCTACGGTGGTGTGATTCACGCCGGGCGTGAAAAGCACGGGGACTTTTAAGTCGGTGGCGGCTTTGACGTCGATCTTGTCGAGGCCAATGCCGTACTTGGAAATGACCTTGAGGCGCGGGAGGGATTTCTGGATGACGGCACGGGTGAGGGCGTCGTCTCCGCAGAGATAAGCGTCGAATTGGCCGGCGAGTTCCAACATCCTAGCTTCGGATAGAGGTCCGCGTTCGCGGACGATCTCAAAATTGGCGGCGGCTAGCATCTCATGATGGATGCCGGGCGTGTCTTGAAACGAAGTGGTCGTGAGGAGGACGCGTGTCATGTGGAAGAAAGTACCAATAATCGCACACGAGTCCGCGTAAAGTGAAGCGAAAGTTTCGTCATGCCGTTAAGCGAGGGGAGACAAAGTTGCACAAAAATGTCACGTCCCAGGCCCGGTGCAGCGGGGTCAATGAGTAGCGTAAAACACAAAGTGCGCAGGGAATCGAATTGCCCGTGAGCGCGACCTGCTTTGGCTAAAGTTAGAAATGAAGACATTTGCGAATGCTACGATCGAATTGCAGCGGAAGCTGGGCCGAAAAACCGCGCGCACCGACGACGCTGCGTGTCAGGCCGCATCTTATGATAGCAGCAAACTGTCGTTCCTGCCCGAGGCCGTGATCTACCCGCGACGCGAGGCTGATATAGGCGTGGCGCTCACTCTTGCGAATCGCCATGGCGTACCCGTGACTGTGCGGGGCCGTGGCACGACGTTGACCGGCGCTGCGGCGCCGCGCCGTGGTGGCTGGGTCGTCGATATGCTCGGCTTCAATAAAATCACCGTCGATGCCGAGGCAGGTATGGCACAGGTGCAAGCCGGTGCGAAAGTGGCTGATATCCAACGTGCGACGGAAGCTGTGGGTTGGTTTTATCCGCCTGATCCTTCGTCACGCGAGTACTGCACTATCGGTGGAAACATCGCCTGTAATGCTGGCGGCATGCACGGCGGTAAATACGGGGTGACCCGGGATTTCATTTTAGCGCTCGAAGGATTTTTGCCCACGGGTGAATTTGTAAAATGGGGAACGCCCACGAAAAAATTCTCCTCGGGCTTCAACCTGCGCGATCTGTGGATCGGTAGCGAAGGCATGCTCGGGATTGTCACGGCGGCGACGCTAAAATTGATTCCGACGCCTGCCGCGCGGTGGACCTTGCTCGCTGCCTTTGCAACGGAGGTTGAAGCGTTTCAGGCGGTACGGGCCCTGTTTCGTGCGCGGGTGCAACCGGCGATCTGCGAGTTTCTCGATCGCTATTCGGTAATGTGTGCGGAGCGTACGACGGGCGCGACGGTTTTCAAAGGCCAACCAGGCAAACCGGTACTATTAATCGAGTTGGCTGGTACTGCGAGTGAAGTGCGCGAAATTAAAAAAACCGTCTTGGCTTGGGCGGCGGAGTACGCGCTGGCGCATCGGGCGGCGAAAAATCGAGCTGAGGCTGAGGCGCTTTGGGCGGTGCGCAGAAAATGCTCGGGCGCGATGTTCGAACTCGGCGACGCTAAGCTCAACGAGGACATCGTCGTACCGATGCGAAATTACGAAGCCTTTGCCCTGTTTTTAGAGAAATTGCGGACAGAGTCGAAGCTCTCGATCCCGACCTTCGGGCATCTAGGAGACGGCAATCTCCATGTGAACATTATGTACCACAAAGCCGTGCCGGCCGAAGTTCTGGCCGCGGAAAAGGCGGTGCAAAAACTCATGAAGACCGTCGTTGCGCTTGGTGGCGCGATCTCGGGTGAACATGGGATCGGCCTAGCGAAGTCGCCGTTTTTTCGGCTGCAGCACTCGCCGGCGCAAGTGCGCGCGATGCAGGCCATCAAGCAGGCGCTTGACCCCAAAGGAATTTTAAATCCAGGGAAAATGTTCGATGTGTTTGAGGTCTGGAAACACCGACGCATCGACGTAAAATTTCCGTGGGATCATAAGTGATATTATAGGTTTACCGATGCGAGGCAGGAACTATCTCCTTTATAGCCCTTGAAGTGTTAACTTGCTCCTTGTTTGGCATTGCTGGTCTGCAGCACTAATCCTTTTTTAGTACTGATGAACTCATGGCGAAGATGGCTATTGCCAATAATAGTCCTATTCACGGCTTTCGCTCTAAGAGTATCTTATTACGACAAGAATTATGGACATGCCGATGAGACCATAACCTATGAAGTAGTAGGCCGCATGCGAAGCACAGGTGATTGGGATACGAATTGGGCTAAGGCAAATCTCGAGCCGGGCTTCAAATACGATCAATACAACTTTTCGTCGCATCTTTACGCCACGTTTCTTTTTTACCGTACGGTAAAACTTGTGCCTGGTCTTGGGTCATGGAGATCAAAAGACGGAGGATTTTGGGTCTACCGTTTTTTTTCTGTTTTATTGGGTACTTTAGTAGTGGGGCAAACCTGGTGGCTGGCCCGGAAGATGGGGGGAGATCAGGCGGGACTTTTGGCAGGGGGTCTCGCGGCGGTTATCCCGCTACTCGTGCAGGACGCGCATTATTCCCGTCCGGAGGCGTGGGTGACGGTATTGACCATGGGGGCGGCAATGTTCTGCCTTCCCAGACAGAATGTTTGCTTTGGCAGGATTTTTTGCGGGTCTATATTGATAGGTATCGCTGTGGCCTGTAAGTTTTCACTCGCGGCGCTTGCCTGGCTTCCGATGATGCCAATCTTGTCCAAGGGATGGACTGGGAGTGGCTCAATCAAGGTAGCATTACGCGCTGGTTGTCTCATCGCATTTGGAAGCGCCGTCGGGTTTGCCATCGGCGCTCCTAATGCCGTTATGAATCCTCAAGTATTCCTGCGCGGTATGAATTATCTTGCTGCGCACTATGCTGGGTTGCACCCGCCTCACAGTAAGTTTGAGGGCGGCCCCGTTGCGGGGATGTTGGGAAGTTATTTTCTGAGCACGTTGGGAATCCCATCTTTAATCGCAGCCGCTACAGGTTTAGGTTGGCTTTTGCTGCTTAGGCGCTGGGCCGAGGCTCTACTTTTTGCGGGGCCGGTGTTGTTATTTGTCGGATATTTTTGCACGCGCACCGTATTTTTTGAACGCAATCTAAGTCATGTGGTGCCGCTTTTTTGTGTGTTGGCTGGATTGGGATTGTTCGTGATCTCCAGAGGCTTAGCGCATCGGTGGGGGGCACAAATTTTCACTTTTAGTGTGCTTTTGGGCCTGCTTTCGTTAGCTCGCCCCTTCGAAATTAGCTGGAGACTCGTGTATCTAGGTTTTTCGGGTCGAAATTATGTCCGCGTAGAGGCAATTGAAGCCCAGCTCCGGGCCGCGCATCCTAATAAGGATTGGTGGTCTGAGGACTTTATGAACAGTGAGCCCCTAGACCGTTTGATTGCGCATTTCAAAAAAGGGGGGGGGCAAGTTATATTGCGCGCCATTGATTACCATGACGAATGGAGTGACCATCATATTAAACGGATACCCTTGCTGCTAAGCGTTGAGCTCTTAGCTCAAAATCCCAGTATTTTCTCGGATGTGTCAAATTGCACGCTTCACACTTACAGCAGTTGGACGGATCGATATTATTTGGTGAAGGGCCCTCTGAACCCTTAGCCGACCAAAAGCTCAAGAGCGCTTGCGAGCCACTAGAAGAAACTGCTTTCCTTTGATAAGCCAAAGCCAAGGAAAAGCTAGATAGAGTCGCACAAAAATCATAGGGTATTCGGGAGCCTTTATCATGGTGAAAGGTAAGAACCGAGGTTTAATGACCTCGATCTCGTAACCCTCAAGTTCCATGGCTTCACCAAGCGACGCCTCTGTAAGATAAATGTGGTGATCGTAGAAATCCCAGTATTCGCCGTGCAAGTATTTGATATTTGGCCCCATAGCTATTAAGCAGCCACCAGGCTTTAGGCATCGGTAGGCCTGTTGCAGTGTCAGATTCAAGCAATCTTTACTTGGCAGATGTTCGAAAAAATTGCTCGTGAAAACTGCATCTAACGTGCTGTCGGGCAAGGGCCAAGGGTCGGAGCAATTTTGATGTAGGAACCGCACTTCCGCGCCCAAATGCTTTCGCGCATCAGGATTAAGATCCATCGCCAATTTGCTGACGGCGGAAATATTATTGATGAATTCTCCATAGCCGCAACCGAGGTCGAGCACTGTGTGCTGAGGGCGAACCCAGCGATCGAAAAAAACCCTCGCTAGAACTTTCCAGACGCGGTTGCGGTAGGTGGCTGTGCGCACGAATCGCCGATGGTAAATTTTGGAAAGTTTAGATTCTTGCGTGATCATACTAGAAACGTCCGATTAAGATCAGAGCCATATACTTGGGCCAGTCCTGATTTTTGAACAATGGTCAGGACCGAAATTTATCAGCAATCTGAATTCCTCGTTGATTGGCACAAATCAATTGAGGGTACTTTCAAAGATTCCGAACATTTCAAACCATTAGCTTGAGGGGTTTGGATTTTTCCATTTGCCCGCACTCATCAGGGACGCTCACATTCTTTCCTTTCATGTATCTAAAGGCGCTAAAACTGCACGGCTTCAAGTCCTTCGCGGACCCCACGACTCTCCGTTTCGAACCCGGTGTGACTGCCGTGGTGGGTCCCAATGGCTGCGGCAAATCCAATATCGCGGACTCCATCCGCTGGGTACTCGGCGAACAGAGCGCAAAAGCTCTGCGCGGCGGAAAGATGCAGGACGTTATATTCGAAGGCGCCGACACCCGCAAGCCCGCCCAATTGTGTGAAGTTTCCTTGCTTCTGACAGACTGTGAAAAACAACTCGGTAGCGAATTTCATGAAATTGAAATCACGCGCCGGGTCTACCGCGACGGCCAGAGCGAATACGCCTTTAACGGCCAACCCTGCCGCCTGAAGGACATTCAGAAACTTTTCATGGATACCGGCATCGGCCGGACTAGCTACTCCATCATGGCCCAAGGCCAAATTGACCAAATTCTCTCTTCAAAGCCCGAGGAACGTCGTGCCGTTTTCGAAGAAGCTGCCGGCATCACCAAGTACAAGAGTCAGCGCCGCGAAGCTATGAGCAAACTAGCTTTGACCGATCAAAATCTCGCCCGTGTGGCGGACGTGGTCGGCGAAGTAGGGCGCCAAATCGGCAGTCTCCGGCGTCAAGCGGCCAAGGCCATGCGCTATAAGCGCCTCAATCATCGTCTTCGTCATCTCAGCCTCGCTTGGAGCGGTTTTCATCACTCCCAACTCACCGCCACACTAGGTGCACTGGAAGCCGATGTCGCAACCTTGCGTGCCGAAGCAGATAGCCGTCGCACCAGTCGCGAAGAACAAGAAATTGCTCTCGAAGAAAAGAAGACTTTGCGCAGTCGCCTCAATCAACGCGTGCAAGACGCCCAGCAAGGGGTTTACGACGTGCGCTCGCAAAAAGAAGCCGCCGAAAACGCAGCTAATCTTGCCCACATTCGTCGCGCCGGCCTCGAAGACCGACTAGGTTCTTCCCGAGGCAATCTCGGCGAACTCGAAATGCAATTGCGCGAAGTCACTGCCCAAGGCGACACCGCGGCCCAAGATAAACAACACGAACTCGGCCTTCTCGGCGGCAGTGATGCCGTCTTTCAGCAACGCAATCGCGACCTCGCGATCGTTGAAGGCGAACTCACCAAGCTCGAGCAAGATCTCCAACAAGCGAAGTTTCAGCTGCTTCAATTCGAGAGTACCGTCGCTCGACTGCGCACGGATTGCTCGGGTTACGAGGTGGATCAAAAAACTAGTGCGCACCGTCACGATTCCCTTGCGCAAGAAATTGAATCCATCCGCCAACAACAGGCCGCAGCCGCGCAGCTAGTCGCCGAACTCGACGCCCGCACGGAAGAAGCCTTGGGTGAAAAATCCCGCGCTCACAGCGAATCGGTAACCGCCCAACAGGCGATCACAACGCTCACCAGCGAGTTCCGAGAGGCCCAGCGTAAACTTTCCGAAATCGATCGACAACTCGCACAGCGCACCGCTCGCCTCAAGTTGCTCCAACAACTCCAAGAACGTTGGGAAGGCTTCGGCGAAGGCGCCAAAGCTGTTCTTCAAGGCCGACTCGAAACTGCGCTCAACGGTGCGAAAGCCTCGCCGATTTCGCAGGGGCTCGACGTCAAACCCGAGTTCGGCAAAGCCGTAGAAGCTATCCTCGGATCTGCTGCCGAAGCGATCAGCGTTAGCGATCTCAGCACAGCCCAGCGCATCCTTGCGCAGCTAGAAAATGAACAGATCGGCTCTGCCATCCTTCGTATCACTGAGTGCGGTGTGCGTCAGGAAGCAGCCTATGAATTACCCGCAGGCCTGATCTCCGCTTCGACCGCCGTAAGTTCAGAAATCGAAGGCCACCCAGCGCTCGCGCTTTTCGGCAGCTGTTACATCGCCGATGATCTTCCTGCTTTCCTGGAATTTTGGCGCTCAAATCCGGGCTTCGCCTTTCTTGCGGTTGCGACTCGCAAGGGCGACCTCGTTGACCGTCGCGGACTTGTTTACGGTGGTTATCACGGCACCAAGAAATCCTCCAATAGCATAGTTCAGCGAGAAATTGATCTGCGCGAAACCGCCAAAGCCCTCGCCGAAGAACAACGTCTCCATGACGAGCAGAAACTCGCAATCGATGCGTTGAACGCCCGTCTCGCCGAGGCCGAGCAGTTGCTCGAGCAACGCCGCACCGAAATCCTCGCGATCACGCAAACGGTCGCGGCCGTTCAAGCCGAACAACGCAACGCACAGCGCAATTCTGAAGAAATCATTTCTAAGCTGCGGCGCATGGAGAATGAGCTCACGGGGCTCGAACAAGCGCGCAATGAGGCACATGCTCGCTGGGAAAAAGCCCAAATCGGACTCACCACCGCCGAAGCTGACGGAGTCGCGCAACGCGAACGCATTGCTCACAATGAGAAACGAATTGTTGAGCTGCGTACCGATCGCGACGTCAAACGCGACTCACTCGCGCAAGCTCGTCTTGAGCTCGCAGAGCGTCGCCAAAAAGTCGAAGTGCTTGATCGCGGGCTCGGCGAAATGGCCCGGCGTAGCCAACAACTTAGCGAACTTCTTGTTCAACGCCAGCAGGAGATTGAAAGCTGGACCGACCAAGTCAGCGAACTTGCCAGTGAATCCGACGCTCAAAGGTCGCGCTCCATTCAACTCGGAGAGACCCTCGTCATCGCACAGGAACAGGTGGAGAAAATTCGCGTCGAACTCGTCGACGTCGAGCGCGAGATTAACGGGTTAGAAGCCGCGCAACATTCGCTGCGTAGCGACGCCGAAGCTGCCCAATCAGCCCTCGCCAAACACGATATTAAACTCGCTGGCGACCGCCAGCGCGCTCAATTCATTGCTGAAGAAGTCACCCGTGAGTTTCAGGCTAACATAGCTCAACTTGATTGGCGCCATTTCTATTGGTACGCAGACGGTGAACCTGAGGGCATGAAACTCCTAGATCTCGATGAAGAGGATGAAGGCGAAGAAGCCGTCACGCTTACACCGGCACCCGACGCGACGATCGTCGGGGAAGGCGATGTCGCCGAACCCACCAAGCGACGCCGTAAGCCAAAGGGACCAAAACCCAACCCCACGCCCGACGATCTGGCGGGGCTCGAAAACATCAATTGGGACGAGACTAAGTCGGAAATCGATATCCTTCGCACACGGCTCAACGGCCTTGGTGCGGTCAATCTTGTGGCCATCGAGGAGTACGCGGAGCTCAAACAACGCCACGACTTCCTGCGCACACAGACAGACGATCTCACCAACGCCAAAGCCGAACTTATCAAGGCGATCGACGAGATTAATCTGACCTCGCAGCAACAATTCGCGCTTACCTTTGAGCAAATCAAAAAGAATTTCGAGTACACCTTCCACACGCTTTTTGGTGGTGGTCGCGCTGCCCTCGAATTGATCGCCACCGATGACGTTCTTGAAAGCGGCATTGAAATCGTAGCACAACCTCCCGGCACCAAGCTCAAGAGCATCACGCTGCTATCGGGCGGACAAAAAACACTCACGGCAGTCGCTTTGCTCTTCGCTCTCTACATGGTAAAACCGTCTCCCTTCTGTTTGCTCGACGAGTTGGACGCGCCACTCGACGAATCAAATATTGGGCGTTTCACGGATTTGTTGAAAAAATTCGTCGGCGAATCCCAATTCATTATTATCACTCACAATAAGCGCACCGTCTCAGCAGCGAGCGCAATTTACGGTGTGACAATGGAGGAGCGCGGTGTGTCCAAGACTGTATCGATGCACTTCAATAACGAGCACTCCATCGCTGAAAAGCCCACAGCCAATATTGCCGAGGCCGTCAGCGGTGCACGAGCTGGAGCTACGGCTGGCTTACCCTCCGCTTAGGCCAATTCCTGTTGAAACCTCGGGTTGAATTCATCCGGGGTGATACGATCTATAAGTCGTAAAACAATACTCAAAATCTCGCTCCTCCAAGCGACGTAAAGGTATATTTTGGCCATCGTGCCATCGGTAATATAACGCAGGTTTGCCAGCGGGCAGCGCACCTGCTTAACTAGTATTTATGTCAAAATGGCTTCTCGTGGATGGTTTCAATCTCGCTTACAGGTGTTTCTTCGCGATCCCTGAATTAACGCGAGCGGATGGATTTCCGACGAACGCGCTTCATGGTTGGGTGAAATCGATCTGGAAGCTCGCTGATCAAGAAAAGCCCGAGAGTACGTTAGTTTTTTTCGATCTGGGCGGCGCACAAGATCGCCTAGCGATTCATCCTGAGTACAAAGCTCAACGCGAGGAGATGCCGGACGCCCTCGCGAAACAATTGCCCTACGTGCGTAGTTTAACCCGGGCGCTCGGCTGCGTGGGCATTGAATTAGAAGGCGTGGAAAGCGATGATTTGCTTGCAGCTGAAGCCGTAGCGTTGGCACGGGCTGGGCACGAGGTGCTAATCGTGAGTTCGGACAAAGATTTTGCTCAGATTGTGGATGAGCGAATTAAAATTTTACTGCCGCCCCCGACCGCGAACCCGAAATTGGGTTGGCAAGTTCGTGATGCGGCAGGAGTACGAGAAAAATTTGGGGTACCGCCCTCACAGATTGCCGACTACCTGGCGTTGGTTGGCGATACCTCTGATAATATTCCTGGTATCAACGGCGTGGGTCCCAAAACGGCTTCCAAGTGGTTGGCAGAGTGGGGAAGTCTTGAGGGCGTGATCACGCACGCAGCTGAGTTGCAACCGGAGCGTTTCCGAGCGGCAGTGGCGAGCGAAGCGGATAAGCTGCGGCGCAACTTAAAGTTGACCACGTTGAATGTGGCTTTGCCGAGTTTGGTTTTGAGTAAGCCCACGCCAGCGCCAGAGGAATTGTATCGCTTACTAGAGGAGTTGGAGATGCGGTCCGCCTTGCAGGAAGCTCGGCAGCGTTATGGTCAGCCTGAGCTATTTTAGGGAAAAATGCTTTAGGGCCGTGCTGGCGTTGCGTCATGACTAAGGTCCCTTGTCGGAAATTTGCTTGAAGGAGCGCGTTGCCGCGTCTCCCTTGGCCGCGTGTCCGCCAATCCGCTCCTCATGCTCGGTCTGCCGAAAGGCAGCCTCGAAGAATCCACCAAGAACCTGTTTGCCAAGGCCGGCTGGAAAATAACGACCAGTTCACGCTCTTACAAACCCTCCATCGACGACCCTGAACTAGATGGACGCTTCGTGCGCGCTCAGGAGGTGAGTCGCTACGTCGAACACGGCTTCTTCGATTGCGGCCTGACGGGCTTTGATTGGATTCAGGAAAACGGCTCTGATGTCGTCGAGGTCATGGACCTAGTGTATAGCCGGGCATCAGTGCTCAAATCCCGCTGGGTCTTATGCGTGCCCGAATCCTCCCCTGTGAAGAGTATTGCGGATCTCGCCGGCAAACGCGTAGCCACAGAATTACTCAACACCACAAAGCGCTTTTTTGAAGCAAAAGGGGTTAAGGCTGAAATCGAATTTTCTTGGGGTGCCACCGAGGTTAAGGTTCCCGATCTTGTAGATGCCATCGTGGACATTACGGAGACCGGCAGCTCGCTGCGGGCTAATAAACTCCGCATCGTTGATACGCTGTTGGAGACCAATACAAAATTCATTGCCAACAAAGCGAGTTGGGCTAACCCCGCGAAACGTAAGAAAATTGAAACTATCGCGCTTTTACTACGCGGCGCACTCGAGGCCGGAAGCAAGGTAGGTCTTAAACTTAATGCTCCGAAAAAGGCTCTAGATAAAATCGTCAACTGTGTGCCTTCGCTCCGCAATCCCACGATATCGCCGTTAAGTAATCCAGATTGGGTGGCGCTCGAGACCATCATCGACGAGAGCGTGGTGCGTGAGATTATCCCTCTGCTCAAAGAACTCGGGGCCGAGGGAATCGTTGAATATCCGCTCAACAAAGTGGTTTACTGATCTAGCGGCATCGCAACTCTGGCGCTCTTAACCTGTTTTACCGTCATGTCCAAAGTCACACTCGGTTTATTGCAACACGCCTGTTCGGGGGATCCGGCGGCAAATCTAAAAAAAACTCTAGCTCTGGCAGAACGCGCCGCGAAGCAAGGTGCCAACATCATTTGCACGCAGGAGTTGTTTCGCTCACAATATTTCTGCCAAAACGAAGATCACGAGAACTTCAAATTGGCTGAGCCTATCGGCGGACCCAGCACTAAGGCGTTTCAAAAAATAGCCAAAAAACACGGTGTCGTCATTGTCGCCTCTCTTTTTGAAAAACGCGCCTCAGGTCTTTATCACAACACCGCTGTGATCATTGATGCTGACGGCAGCTTGTTGGGGATTTACCGAAAAATGCATATTCCGGACGATCCACTGTATTACGAAAAATTTTATTTCACTCCGGGAGATACCGGCTTTCGCGCTTGGGATACGAAATTTGGCAAGATTGGCGTGCTCATCTGTTGGGACCAATGGTATCCAGAGGGTGCTCGTCTGACGGCCATGCAGGGTGCGGAGATACTATTTTACCCGACGGCGATCGGTTGGCATCCCAACGAGAAAGCCGAATATGGCGTTAATCAACACGGCGCTTGGGAAACCATCCAGCGCAGTCACGCCGTAGCCAATGGTTGCTATGTCGCTGCGATCAATCGTATCGGTAAAGAAACCCCTATCGGTGGTCCTGGTATAGAATTTTGGGGACAAAGTTTCGTGGCGGGCACCAGTGGCCAAATTTTGGCTAAAGCAAGTGTCGACCGCGAAGAAATCATGCTGGTGCCCATCGAACTCGCTAAAGTCGATGTCACACGGACGCACTGGCCGTTTTTGCGCGACCGTCGCATCGACGCTTACGGCGACCTTACTAAACGATTCAGCGACTGAGTTATGGCTGTCGTAAAAAAGACACCTGCCGCGCTCGGTTTCAGAATGCCGGCGGAGTGGGAACCCCAGGAAGCCGTGTGGTTTTCTTGGCCCCACAATCTTAAAACGTGGCCCGGTTACTTTAGGCCTATTCCAGCGAAATTTGCCGAAATCGTGGCGCACATCAGTCGATTTGAAGATGTGCGCATCAACGCCGCGCATACATTGCATAAGCGGGCTTGGTCATTGATCAAAAAAGCTGGGGCTGACCTCACGAAGGTCACTTTGTTCGATCATCCCACAAATGACGCATGGTGTCGGGATCATGGTCCGATTTTTGTTAAAAACGACAAGACGGGTGAAGTCGCTGTTACAGATTGGGAGCATAACGCTTGGGGCGGTAAATATCCACCTTATGATTTAGACAATACGATCCCGCCTAAAATTGCAGCGGCGCTAGGCTTTCAGCGTTTCGAGAAAAAGATGATCATGGAAGGGGGCTCACTCGATGTTAACGGTGCGGGTTTGCTACTCACGACTGAGTCCTGTTTGCTTAATCAGAATCGCAATCCTTCGATGTCCAAGGCCGAGATCGAACAGGCGCTGCGTGATTTTCTCGGCGTTCACACGATACACTGGCTCGGTGATGGGATCATTGGCGATGATACCGATGGTCACATCGACGACATGACTCGATTTTTCTCAGCTGATGGAATCGTAACGGTTCTGGAGAGTAATAAGCGGGATAAAAATTATCCTATTTTGCTCGAAAATTTAGAGCGGTTGCACGCCCTCCGTGCACCTACGGGTAAAAAATTCAAGGTCGTTACTTTACCCATGCCCAAGCCATGCTGGTGCGATGGCCAACAAATGCCGGCCAGCTACGCGAATTTCTTGGTGATCAACGGCGCGGTGTTGATGCCCGCATTCCGCCAATCCAAGCGTGACGCTGAGGCCGCCGAGGTGCTCGCGTCGTGTTTTCCCAGCCGAGAGATTATTCCGATAGATTGCCTCGATTTAGTTTGGGGGTTGGGGACTTTGCATTGCATATCGCAGCAACAGCCAAAATGAAAACATTTTGGCTTGGATTCCTGCTCGTTATCAGCGGCCTGTATTTTACGGGCTGCGAATCAATTTCTACTAGGATGGCTGAGCGCTTTGATACGGTGCCCCCGCAGACGCGCGAGTATATGGCGGATCAAAAATCGATTTTCCAAGCGGTCCAAAAAGCACTGAAGCGGATGGATTTTTTAGTCACTCGTAGTGCATTGGCGCAGGGAATTATTGAGGCTAAAAGCAGTATTCGCGACACGTCGACTTTTGGGGCCGGTCGTCAGTTTATTTTCGAAATTCGGCTGCATGGCGCCGATGCACAAAGCACCCATGTCGATGTGCGACTGACCGATTTATTAGAGGGTGACTTCAAGGCGGGGGCCACCGGCAAGACCTTGCGGGTTCACGGGCTCTACGATTCGTTTTTCGCTCAGGTAGATCAGGCCTTGCGCGGAAATTAAGCGGGGGTTGGCGTTGCGGATTAATTGCGTTTCGGCTCAAATTAGGGCTTGCGGCGTACCGGTGTAGCACGGGATTCTGATCATTCGCGGCTCAGTTCGGGTTCATGTTGGCGTTGCCGCGATGCTCCCGCCAACATTCAACGTTAGTCTAACCATCAACCCACGACCCTGCTTTACGGCAGGGTCATTGCCGGTCGGAGGGAAGCTAGGAGCAGGCGACTCTTTTGCCGGTTTTACGCATATGAGTTCGTTAATGAATGACCTGCTCGCGCAGTCAGCCTTCGATAAATTGAAGGTCGGCGCGATCATCCCCGGCACGATCACTGAGATCCGCCAAAATGAAGTTGTCGTCGACATCGGCGGCAAATCCGAAGGCCTCATCCCGGCTAATGAATTCATCGACATCGGTGAACTTCAAATCGGCTCCAGCATCGAAGTGCTGGTCGAAAAACTCGAAGACAAGAACGGCAACCCTGTCCTTTCTTACGATAAGGCTGAACAAAAGAAAAATTGGGATAACATCCTCACTAAATTCCCCGAAGGTTCCATCGCGGCTGGCCGCGTTAAGGCCAAGGTCAAAGGCGGCCTCATCGTCTCCATCGGCGTCGATGCTTTCATGCCGGCCTCCCACATCGACGTGCAGCCACCAAAAAACCTCGATCAATACGTGGGCCAAACCTACGACTTCAAGGTTCTCAAGATCGATCTGGTCCGCCAGAACGTCGTTCTTTCGCGCCGCGAACTCATCGAAGAACAGCGCGCCTC
Source organism: Opitutia bacterium (assembly GCA_947458705.1). Taxonomy (GTDB): domain Bacteria; phylum Verrucomicrobiota; class Verrucomicrobiia; order Opitutales; family Opitutaceae; genus Tous-C4FEB. Next base: position 22,023 of record CANHAH010000025.1, read on the forward strand.
CAAGCGCCGCAACCTCCTCGAGAGCATCCAACCTGGCCAAGTCCGTAAGGGCATCGTTAAGAATATCACCGATTTCGGTGCGTTTATCGATCTCGACGGTATGGACGGATTGCTCCACATCACCGACATGAGCTGGGGTCGCATCTCGCACCCAAGCGAAATGGTGAAGCAGGGCGAAGAAATTCAGGTCATGATCATCGAAGTGAACCGCGACAAAGAACGCGTTTCACTCGGTCTCAAGCAAACCACCAAGAACCCATGGGACGAGATCGAACGCAAGTTCCCAGTCGGATCCAAGGTTCACGGCAAAGTTGTCAACCTCGTCCCCTACGGCGCGTTCATCGAGATCGAGCCCGGCGTCGAAGGTCTCGTGCACATCACCGAGATGTCCTGGACCAAACGCATCACCAAGCCCTCCGAACTGCTCAAGGTCGGTCAGGAATTGGATGCCGTTGTCTTGGGTATCCAAAAAGATGACCAGAAGATCTCGCTCGGCCTTCGCCAGCTCGATCCGAACCCATGGGACATGGTTCGCCATAACTACCCAATTGGCGCGCGCGTGCGCGGCAAGGTTCGCAACATGACCACCTACGGCGCCTTCATCGAACTTGAAGAAGGTATCGACGGTATGGTTCACGTCTCTGACATGAGCTGGACCCGTAAGGTCAACCATCCATCCGAAGTCCTTAAGAAGGGTGACGAAGTGGACGCGATCGTTCTTGATATCGATCCTACGCAGCAACGCATCAGCCTCGGCATGAAGCAGCTTGCGGTGGATCCATGGTCCGACATCGACTCGTTCTTTAAGATCGGCGACGTCGTGCAGGGTACCGTCACCAAGATTACTTCCTTCGGCGCCTTTGTGGAGCTCAAGGATGGTATCGATGGTCTCGTGCACATCTCGCAAATCAGCGAAGAGCGCATCGAAAAAATCAAAGACGTGCTCAAGGCCGGTCAAGTCGTCAGCGCCCGCGTGGTTAAGATCGACCGCGATGAGCGTCGCTTGGGCCTTTCCATCAAGGCCGCCAACTACAGCGCCGAAGAATTGGCTGCTGAGACGGCGACCTACGAGGCGCTCAACCGCAATGCTGGCAACGACATGATGAACCTCGGCGACATCCTCGACGAGGCCTCCAAGAAGGAATAACTCGCCTCGCGAGTATTACTTCGCGAGCCATCGTCGCGAATCACTCAAGCCGCCCGATTTTTTCGGGCGGCTTTTTCATGCCCGGATGGATCGCAACTGGCGCGAAGTAGACGATGCAAAAAAGGCCGGGTTTTGCCGGCCTTCGATCCTATTTAGCTTAAACAAAAATCGCTTCGGTGGCGTGCTTAGTTCAAAGAACCGTTGCGTGACTTACTCTCAATGAATTCACGGATCACGTCCATGCGCTGGCGATTGCGTTCCTCTTCCTCGATCTCCTCCACGGTGCGGATTGATTCATGTTGAGTCATCGCCCGACGCATCTTGGAGAGAGCGAGGTACTCGAGTTGGCGAATGCGTTCCCGAGTCACATTGAAACGGCGACCTACTTCCTCAAGGGTAAGTTCGTCGCGCCCATCCAGACCGAAGCGCAGTTTAATAATTTCGGCTTCACGCTTATCAAGTGAGTTCACCATGGCATTGAGATCGCTGGATTGATTGCGATCACGCAGCCCTTCGTACGGGCTTACGGCATTTTCGTCGCCCACGATTTCACCAAAAGTGCCGGAATCACCGTCTTCGCCTACCGGAGCATCAAGTGATGCCGGCCGAACACTAACGGATTTAAGATGCGCAACCCTAGAGGTAGGTATCTGAAGCTCGATTGCGAGCTCTTCATCCGATGGATCCCGACCGAGCTGTTCGGATAGACGCATCGCAGTCTTCCGCATTTTGGAGATTTTATCAACTAGATGGACAGGCAAGCGAATGGTTTTTGATTGGTTCGCTAGTGCACGTTTGATGGACTGCTTAATCCACCACGCGGCGTAAGTAGAGAGTTTACCGCCTTTGCGCGGATCAAAACGCTCGACCGCCTTAACGAGGCCAATGTTACCCTCGCTGATGAGGTCCAGGAGGGGCAGGCCGAAGTCCTTGTAGTCCATCGCGATTTTTACGACCAGCCGCAGATTGGCGGAAATCATATGATCGCGAGCGGCTTTGTTGCCTTTGCGGATGCGTCGCGCCAAAACAATTTCTTCCTCGATGGTAAGCAGTGGGGTTTTCCCAATTTCTTGGAGATAAAGCTGGAGATTGCTCCGCTCGCCATGCGGGATGGGCGCCTCGGTATTCGGCTCAGACTTTTCTAGAAACGAGGGTGGGGCATCGGAGATACTAGCTAGGGTTGCCGTCGATACCGGTTCCACCGAATCCGCGTCTGAACGGGACAAAGTACGACGCGTTTTTGCTTGGGTAGGCATGGAAGAATTTAGGGCTGAGGGTTGCTTGAGATTGTTTGATCCCATTGGAGCGTGAATCGTTCCAAATATAGCTACGAGCGAACCGGGCGTTTGGTTGCGCCAGTTTGATCGAAATCCGTGCAATTATGGCGCAACTAGCACTGCGCTAGGGCGCACTTCGTCCCAACTTGCAGCGAGAATCTCGCCGCGACTACCTCAGAACCCCGAGGCGATCTCCGCGGCCTTTAATAGCGCCGAGGCCTTGCTCACCGTCTCTTGATATTCCGATGCAGGTACCGAATCAGCGACCACGCCCGCTCCAGCTTGGATATGCAGTTTGCCGTCTTTCAAGAGAGCGGTCCGCAACATGATGCACGAGTCGAGATTTCCGTCGTAGCCGAAGTAACCAAGTGCACCGGCGTAAAATCCGCGTTGCGAAGGCTCGCTTTGGGCAATGATTTGCATGGCCCTTATTTTAGGAGCCCCGCTCACGGTGCCTGCTGGGAAAGTTGCCCTCATTAGATCGTAGGCGGTATGGCCCGGGGCGATTGCGCCTTCAACTTGAGACACGATATGCATGACGTGAGAATAACGTTCAACGACCATCATCTCGGGCACAGTGATTGAGCCGTAGGTGCAAACGCGGCCAATATCGTTGCGCGCAAGATCGACTAGCATGAGGTGTTCGGCGCGCTCTTTCTCGTCGGCTAAAAGTTCAGTCTCCAGGGCCGCGTCTTCTGCAGGCGTGGCCCCGCGTTTGCGGGTCCCGGCGATAGGGCGTATTTCTACGCGTCCGTCAGTCAATCGCACGTGCACTTCGGGCGAGGCGCCGACGATTGCAAAGTCCCCCGTATCCAAAATGAACATGTAGGGTGACGGATTCACCGTCCGCAGTGCGCGATATAGATCGAGCGGCGTACCGGCGAAGGGCCGCGTGAAGCGTTGCGAAGGCACGAACTGAATGATATCGCCCGAACGAATAAATTCTTTGCCGGCTTCTACGGCCTGCTCGAAACGCGATTGCGTAAAATTGCCTGGCGGTACCGTTACTTTGGCTGGCTCAATCAATGGCGCCGGAGCCAGTTCACGCGGTTTTCGCAATAGTTCGAAGAGCGTATTCAGTTCGGTCACGGCCTCGTCGTAGGCGCCAGCGGGGTTGTCTTTGACGTGAGCGTTTACGCACAAACGCAGCGTCTGTTTCGCCCGATCAAAAATGAGCAACGAATCCGAGAACATGAAATAAAGCAGAGGCATTTTCAGCTCATCGGCAGGGGCGGTCGGTACGCTTGGCTCAATCCGCGTGACATATTCGTAGCCGATAAATCCGACAGCTCCTCCCGTGAAACGCGGCAATCCGGGTAGAGTGACTGGGCGATAACCAGCCATTTCTGCTTCAACTAGGGTGAGTGGATCTTGCGGTGTGGGGACCGTTTTAACGGGCGAACCCAGTGTGCGAATTTCGGTGCTGACTGGGCCGCAGGCTAGCACTTTGCGCGGGCGGCAACCAATAAAACTGTAGCGTGAAAGGCGTTCCCCGCCCTCGATAGATTCGAGCAAATAGGAGGGGCCTGCCTCTTTCAATTTGGCGTATGCGGATACGGGCGTCTCGAAATCCGCCATCAAATCCGTGTAAACGGGAATGACATTTCCTTGGGTGGCGAGACGCACAAAGGCTTCTTTGCTCGGGTGGATGTTCATCGGCTAAGACTTGGGATATGCGAGGCCGTTCATCGCCGGGCAAGGCCGTTTCTGCGGTTATGAAGACAGGATGATGATAATTATTAACGCCCACTGATTTCCACTTGGATAGGTTTAACTGTACCAATTTTTTAATTTGGTTTACCTGTGCTTTTGGAGAATGAATCGTGCACAGTATTAAATATTATGGCCGAACGACGTAAACAAACTCTGGCAGTGGTTATGGGCGGCGGTCGCGGGACGCGACTTTCCCCGCTGACTCTAGAGCGCTGCAAACCGGCTGTACCGCTGGCGGGCAAATATCGACTCGTCGATATCCCGATCTCAAATTGCATCAATTCAGAGATTAATCGCATCTTTTTGCTCACCCAATTTCAAACGGCGTCACTGCACCGTCACGTCCAAGGCGCGTATCACTTCGATCCTTTTGGCGGTGGTTTTGTTGATATCATGTCAGCCGAGCAGACAGAGAAAAGCGTGGATTGGTATCAAGGCACCGCGGATGCGGTGCGCCGCAATCTAGTCCATTTTCGCTCCTTTGAGCACGATCTGGTGTTGATTCTTTCGGGCGATCAACTTTACCGCATGGATTTTCGCGAGATTATCGCGCAACATATTGCCACAAAGTCAGATGTAACCATCGCGGCAATTCCTTTTCCGGTTTCAAAAATTGAGGGTCTGGGGCTCATGCAGGTGAACGATGATCTCACCATCGCGCGTTTCGTAGAAAAACCCAAAGACCCTGCGATCATTGCTGGCCTCACGTTGAGTCCTGCACTCGAGGCTAAACTCAAAACGCCCTCTGTTGAGCCCCGCTGCCTTGCCTCGATGGGTATTTATGTTTTCAACCGAGCGGCCCTCGCCGAGGCCCTCGACAACACGATGACCGATTTCGGCAAAGAGGTTATCCCCGGCTTGCTCGGAAAAAAGAAATTGTGCGCCCATATTTTTGAGGGCTATTGGGAAGATATCGGTACGGTGCGCGCTTTTTTTGAAGCCAATCTCGCTCTTGCGCAACCGCTTCCACCATTTAATTTCTTCGATCCATCGGCACCGATTTACACGCAAGATCGTTATTTGCCCGCCTCTAAACTTAATAACTGTCACATTAATCATGCCGTGATTGGTGACGGTTCGATCTTGGCGGACTCCAGCATCAAGCGCTGTGTCTTCGGTATTAGATCCTTTGTGTCTGAAGGTTGTACACTGGAGGACAGTATTGTGATGGGCTCGGATTATTATGAAACCGAGGTGCAGTTGGCCACTAATACGGAGCGCGGTCGACCACCGTTAGGCGTCGGGAAAAATTGCCGTATCAAGGGAGCGATTATCGACAAAAACGCCCGAATCGGCGATGGATGTAGTCTCGATGCAACTGGCAAGGCTGATGGTAAATATGCTAATGGCGTCGTGATCATCCGTGATGGCGTACTCGTCGTGTCCAAGGGCGGTATCTTGCCTCCTGGTACGGTAGTCTAAGCCGCTCGGCGGTACTCAGGTAGTGCCGCCGGATAGGATCGCCGTTCGGTTGACCTCCTCCCGGCCCTGAAGGGCCGGGATTCCCTTAAGCAGCCCGCCTGCGAAGCAGGCGGGAGCGTTGAGGGGTGGTTCCCGCTTCACCGGAGCCTGAAGCTCCTCCACGGACAGTGGCGGCAAGTCCTGCCGACATTATATTCTGAGCGGCGATCACATCGGCGTGGCCGGAGTGAGCGCATTTAACACAGCGGAAAACAGCCCGAGAGGGGCGGTTTTCTGGGCTGATATGCCCGCAGGACGGGCAGGTCTGGGACGTATAGGCCGGGTTCACTAGCCGCACTTCCCCGCCGAGCCAACGAGCTTTGTATTCAAGTTGGCGGAGGGTTTCTGCATGGCCCTGTTCAAGTAGCGAGCGGTTGAGGCCTCGTTTTGCGGCGACGTTCTGGCTAGGGGCATCGATCGTGCCTTTGGCCGAACGCGTCATATTACGTAGCGCCAAGTCCTCCGCGCCGATCAGGCTGTGGTTTTTAGCCAGAGTCGTCGTGAGTTTATGGCGGGCATCGGAAATTCGGTGGCCGATCTTGCGGCGATTAACCAGCAGCCTGCGCTTGGCCTTGGCGTGCCCCTTCGATCCCGGCACAGAGCTGGAGATTCTACGGGCAAGTTTAACCGCCTGCTTCCTTTCGGCGGCGGTGGCCACCGGCAGCCGGATGAGCCGGCCATCGGAAAGCGCGACGCTTTCCTCCACGCCTACATCCAGGCCAATCGGCGAGCCCCGGTGCA
>CANHAH010000026.1 GCA_947458705.1 Opitutia bacterium
GCATAAAAAGCTGCCACATCGTGAACTGGAATACCTTCAGTGATTACAACTACTAATGGCATAGCAGCATCAATTGCATCGATAACTGCAGCCTTAGCAAACTTTGGTGGTACAAAAACTACCGGGGCATTTGCCGCCGGTGCTGCCAGATAGATTTTCCATGATGTGATAAAGATAAGAGGGTTAAAAAAGGGGTGAAAAGAAGTACAAACGATGAAACAAAAAACGAGCCTTAGATTGACGCAGTCCGTCATCAAGGCAAGAGGCTGGAGCTTATTTCGAAAGAGTTTGTGGCAGCGACAAGCCGGAAGGGCCGGGTAACATCACAAAAAGGCGTAGGGGGGCGCATAAAAAGACAATTGTGTGACGAAAATAATAGATAGATTCCAAGAAACTCGGCTTGCGGACCGGATAACCCGCACGTTCGCTAGGATATTACATTTATGTCCGAGTCCACCTCCGCCCACCGCCCCGGCTTCATTCGCCGTGCCACCACTGCCCTGACGCAGTGGATTGATTCCGATTATTGCCCAGACGGGGCGGATAAGATGCGGGCCGAGCCTGACAGGGTGGATTTAGTGCGAGTGATGCCCTTCGTGGTGCTGCACCTGGCGTGTTTGGCGGTGATCTGGGTGGGCTGGAGTCCGGTTGCCGTGTGGACAGCGGTCGCGCTTTACTTTATCCGCATGTTTGCGGTGACGGGCATCCATCACCGCTATTTTTCGCACAAAACTTACACGACCTCCCGCGGCGGGCAATTTTTCCTAGCGCTATGGGCTGCGACCACCGTGCAACGCGGCTCGCTGTGGTGGGCCTACCACCACCGCCATCACCACCAGCACTCCGACGACCCCGAGGACGCCCACTCCCCGCATGTCCACGGCTTCCTTTGGTCGCACATCGGCTGGATCACCTCGCGTCGCAATTTCCCGACTGATTACACCAAGATCAAGGATCTGGCGAAGTTTCCGGAGTTGGTCTGGCTCAACCGCTTCGACCTGGCGGTGCCAGTTCTTTTTGCCTTCGCCACCTACGGCTTCGGCGCGTTGCTCGAAGTCTACGCACCCGGCCTCGGCACGAACGGCCCACAGATGCTAATCTGGGCTTTTTTCATTAGCACGACGGTTTTGTTCCACGGCACAGCCTGTATCAACTCCATGGCGCACCTCATGGGTAAACGCCGATTCAAGACCGACGACGATTCCCGCAACAGTTTCATCCTGACCCTCATCACCCTTGGCGAGGGCTGGCATAATAACCACCACCGCTTCCAGAGCTGCACGCGCAACGGTTTCTATTGGTGGGAAATTGATCCTACTTACTACGGCCTGAAAATGCTTTCGTGGACCGGCCTCATATGGGGCCTCAAGCCGGTGCCCCAATCCATCCTAGACGAGGGTGCGCACGCCGATCACCACGCCTCCGTCGCCGCCGCCGCGACCGCCCGAGCTGTTTCCGCACAAAGTTCGCACGACTACGCCACGCTGCGCCGCGTAGTGCCCGTCGCAACTGCGATGGCCGTAGCGACTGCGACCGCCTCCTCGGCCAACCTGCCCAAAAAAGCGGACGGCCCAGCGATTCGCAAAGACCTGAGCGAAGAAGCCCACGGCCTCAACACGCCGGGGACCACGCCGCCACGCGCTGGCCCGCAGGCGCCTTCGGTTTAAACTGGCCTCGATTACCACCCCGCCCGAAGCGCCCTGCGCCTCGGGCTTTTTTATTTCACCATCCGTTTCCCTTTCTCAAGCGTAGCACACGTTCTCGGAACGCTCATAGCCGCCTGCAACTCGTTATCGCTCTATTTCACCCGCCGCCATTTATACCATGTCCCAACCTCGCCTCGCCATCATCGGCACCGGCATCGCCGGCCTCGGCTGCGCCCATTTCCTGCAACGCGACTACGACCTGACGCTGTTCGAAGCGGCGGACTACATCGGGGGCCACACCCACACCGTCAACGCGACCGAGCCCGGCACCGGTCGCTCGGTCCCAATCGACACCGGCTTCATGGTGTTTAATCACACCACGTACCCGCTGCTTACGCGCCTATTTCACGAATTGCGCGTGGCCACCAAGAAAACCGATATGTCGTTCAGTGTCCGCCACGCCGCGAGCGGCTTGGAATTTTGTGGCTCCTCGCTCAACCACCTTTTTGCCCAGCGCCGCAATCTCTTACGCCCGCGTTTCTACCGGATGCTCGCGGCGATCCACCGCTTTAATCAAGAAGCTGTCCTCGCCCTCGCCGATCCTACCTCGCCCATTGTCACCGAAACGCTTGGCGACTACGTCAAACGCCGAGGCTACGGGACTGATTTTTTCGAACTCTACCTCGTGCCAATGAGCTCCGCTGTGTGGAGCACACCGCCCGAGAAAATGCTCGGCTTCCCCGCCGCCGCTTTACTCCGATTTTTTCATAACCACGGTTTTCTCGGGCTGGACACTCAACATCAGTGGTGGACGGTAGAAAACGGTTCTAAGAGCTACCTCGCCCCGCTCACCGCACCCTTCGCCGATCGCATCCGCCTCAACGCGGCCGCCACGAGCATCGCCCGAACGCCTCGCGGCGTCACCGTCACCACGGTCACAGACGGCAACGAGACATTTGATAAAGTCATCCTCGCTTGCCACGGCGACCAAGCCCTCCGACTCCTCGCCGCGCCCACCGAGGCCGAGCGCCGCCTTCTCGGCGCGTTCCACTACCAAGGTAACACCGCCACGCTCCACACTGATGTTACTGTCATGCCGCGCACGCGCCTCGCATGGTCAGCGTGGAACTACGAAATCGCCCGCGACGGCGACGGCGCTGTTTCTACCGCCACGCACTACTGGATGAACAAACTTCAGGGCGTCTCCGATCGCGAAAATTATTTTGTGACCATCAACCGCCCGGAAGCCATCGACCCGGCCCGCGTCCTGCGCCGCATCGCATACGAACACCCACTCTTTAGTCTCGCCGCCACCGCCGCCCAAGCCGAGTTACCCGCGCTCAACCAAGCTGCGCGCGGCACCACCGAGACGTTCTTTGCCGGTGCATGGCAACGCTATGGCTTCCACGAAGACGGTCTGCTGAGCGCCCACCGACTCTCCAGCCAACTACTGGCACGCGACCCTTGGCCTGAGCGGATGTAAGGCCTGCGCTTCGGCATTGCCTCACTGAGTAAACGCGTCTCGGTTTTTCACGTGGAAACCACGCCGCTGAGTCCTGCCCAAAAAACCGCACTCCTCAGCCTCCTCGACGACCCAAGCCCCACGGTGCGCCGAGCCTTGCTCGCACGCTTTAGTGCCCTAGGAGCAGACGCTGCGCCGTTTCTGCATGAGATTGCGCGCAGCGCTCATCCCGCCCTCGCCCGCGCCGCAAACAGTTTCATCGAAGAACTCCAGCTCGCGGACCCGGTCGGCGAATTTCTAAGCTTCATTCGCTCGCTTCATTACGAGCTAGAAACAGGGGCGTTGCTGCTTGCGCGCACCGTCAACCCGCAGCTCGACGTCGGCGCGTGCTGCGAACAACTCGACGCCATTGCCACGCGGTGCACCGAGCTTATCGCCGAGCCCGCGACCACCCGCGAAAAATGCCGCATCATGAACCGCGTGCTGTTTCACGAGTGGGGTTTCCGCGGCAACGTCGAACATTACACCGACCCGCGCAACAGCTTCATCGACGAGGTACTCACCCGCCGCCAAGGGATTCCGCTCTCGCTTAGCCTTGTTTACCTGCTCGTCGCCCAACGTCTCGGCCTTCCGCTCGAGCCCATCGGCCTACCCGGCCATTTCATTGTCGGCTGCTACGACGACGACGAGCCGTTCTTCGTGGATCCCTTTGATCGCGGACTGTTTCGCGACGTCGAGGAAATTACCACGTTTCTGCGTAGCCATCAAATTGACCCAAAGCCCACCGATCTCATGCCCACCTCTGTGCGTGAGGTTCTCTGCCGCAGCTGCCGCAATCTCGTAAACCACTACACGCTCGCGCAGGAACCAGAGCGCGCGAAACTGTTTGCCCGCTTCGTCGCCGAATTTGAACAGACGTACGCGCGCGAATCCGCGTGATGCGCCGCACCCACTGTTGGTTGGGTCCTTCGATTTCGTTTTTGCCCGCCGCACCCTTCCTCGCCTGACTCGCCCACTTCTGAACGCACACCCCGACAGTTCCTCGGTCCTCACGCTTACCGATCTCGCCACCTGGTCCTACCGCGGCACGGCGCTGGCCGTACTCGGCCACCCGATCAAGCACTCGATCAGCCCGGCGATGCACAACGCCGCCCTCGCAGCGCTCGCCGCCACCACGCCGCGCTTCGCCGACTGGCGTTACTTTCGCTTCGAGATTCATCCCGATGATCTCCCGCGCGCGCTAGAGCTGTTCCGTGAAAAAAAATTTCACGGTCTCAATCTTACCGTCCCGCACAAGATTATCGCCTTCGATCGCATCGCGACGGTCGACCCGGCTGCCCGTCTGATCCGCGCCGTCAACACGCTGATGCTCACGCCCACAGGCTGGCGCGGGCATAACACCGATGGCTACGGCCTCGCCGCCGCCATCCGTGAAACCCTTGGCCTAGATCTCGCTGGCGCCCACGTGATTCTCCTTGGGGCCGGCGGCGCCGCCCGCGGGGCTGCGGTGGAATGTCTGCAACGCCGGTGCGGCTCCCTCTGGATCGCCAATCGCACCGCCGCCAATCTCACCGCGATGCTTAGCGATCTGGCCCCGCTCGCCGCCGGTATTCCTATGCGCGGTTTCGCCCCGGGGACTCCACCCGTCGATTTGCCCTCGGGGACACTCGTGATCAACGCCACCAGCGCCGGCCTTAGCCCCGCGGATGAATTGCCTATAGATCTGACGACGTTGCCTAACGTCGCCGCCGTCTTCGACATGATCTACAATCCGCCACAGACCTCACTGCTAGCGCGCGCCACCTGCGGCGGTCTGCCTTGCGCGAACGGTCTGACGATGCTTGTCCACCAAGGAGCCAAAGCTCTCGAGATCTGGACCGACGCCCCTGCCATGACAACTGCGCCGATCATGGCCGGCGCCGCGCGTACCGCCCTCGCGCGCTAGCGCCTGTTTGCCCCTGCATCACTTCGCCCCAACGATTGATTATGTTTTCCGCCTACGCTGAAATCTCCGCCGCTTATCCTTGGGTGTTACCCGCCGCCGTAGCGCTGCTCGGTGCAATGGTCGGCAGCTTTCTAAACGTCGTCATCACCCGCGTGCCCGCGGAAAAATCCATCATCACGCCCGGTTCGCACTGCGCGTGCGCAAAACCCATCGCGTGGTACGACAATATCCCTGTGGTTTCTTGGTTCATCTTGCGCGGACGTGCGCGCTGCTGCGGCGGCGCATTTTCTTTTCGATACCCCTTCGTCGAAATTCTCACTGCTAGCCTGTTCCTAGCCTGTTGGCTGCAATTAGCGCCGGCGGTGGCGGTCGTGGGCTGGTTGTTTTTAAGCGGCTTGGTTTGCGCGATGTTCATCGACCTCGATCACATGATCATTCCCGACACGTTCACGCTTGGACTCGGGGTAGTCGGCGTGGTTCTCTCGGTACTGGTGCCTGCGCTCCACGGTCAGCACAGCGATTTTTTCCTGCTCGCGAGCATCCGCGCGGCGACGATTTCACTCCAAGGCCTGCTGATTGGCTCCGGCCTGGTGCTTTGGATCGCACTGCTGGCCGAGATCATTTTAAAAAAAGAAGCGATGGGATTTGGTGACGTAAAATTCGTTGGTGCCATCGGCGCATTTACCGGCTGGCAAGGTGCGGTTATTGCCATTTTTGGCGGTGCCGTCATCGGAACAATTTGGGTAGCGATCGCGTGGCTTTGGCAGAAAATTGTTGGCCGTTCCACTGCGCCCGCTGCCCTAAAAGCTGAAACGGCCGAAGGTGAGTCGACCGCGATTAGCCTCGGCGCACAGGTGCCGTTTGGACCGATGCTAGCGATAGCCGGCGCGATTTATTTTTTATTTTTCCGCGGTTTAGTTACCGAGTGGTTCGCGCAATTCGGTGAGCTGGTATAAGTCGCAGCCGACGCCGCGGCGCTCAGAGAAATGCCGCCATCACACGCCGCAACACGGGGCGCACCACGCGAGCGAGTGAGGCATTAGCATAGCCCATCCACGCCACCGGAGTCGTCGTATCGAGCGGATAACGCAATACCCCGCCCGCCGGCGCCTCGATCACGCAACCTGCCTCGCGCGCGATTAACGCCGTACAAATATCGTAAGGATGACAGCACAATGTCGTGCTCGAGAAACCCAGCTTCGCGTAGGCAAATGGTCGCAAATCGCCCAGCATTCGATCGTGTCCGACGATTAACTCATGCAGCTGACCGCCCGTGCAAATGTACTGGTCGTCAAAGACAAGTTGCCCGCCGTTTTTGCCGTGCACGCCGAGTTCCTTCCAGAGCGTTTCCTCGATGGCGCCGAGCAGGCCTTTGCCCTCAGGGAAAAATCGTGCGAGCGACGCAAACCCATGCTCAAAATGTTTTAACGGCGAGGGTCGTACGGTGATTTTTTTCCGACCTCCGTCCCGCACATCAACCGCCTCCGCGACCACGCCGCCGCCGCGCACCGTGCTAAGTTGATCCGCACGCCACTGCTTACTTGTGGGCAACTCAGTCATTGCCGCCACCACGATGTCGCCGAGATTATTTTTTACCCCGCGCTGAACCGCGAGCCCAGCTAGACTCCACGCCGAGCGCTTGTCGTACATGAAACTGCGCGTGCCATCAATCGGATCGAGGATGCACTTGAAGCGAGTCCGGGCGACGGGCGTCCCGCGCGGAAACGTCGCCGGCTCCCCGTCCGCCAAACCTTCCATCACCAGCTCCACTGGCCAGGTCCGCGGCCAATGCGCCTCGAACCAAGCCATGATCGCGGCCTCGCTTAAGCGATCGACGTGGTAAATCGTATCTGCCGCCGTCACGGCCGCGACCCGAGAAAACGTCTTCGCCTGCCGCACGCGGGCCGCAACCAGCGCATCGCGAATCGAATCTTGCAGTGCACATAGAAGCCGACGCGCCCGATTCAGTTCTGCAGTCGTCATCGTAGGATTCATGAAGAAAAACAATCAGATTAACGTCGCGCCGTCACCCGTTTGCGCATGTAAGATTTCGGGCGTCGCACCGAATTTTTCACGGTACAAAGCAGCCGTCGCGTGCGCCTCGGCCTCGCCAAACGCCGCACTCGTCAGCGCCATCACCGCGCCGCCAAAACCGCCGCCCGTCAGCCGCGCACCGAACACCTGAGGCGATACCACTAAGGCATCGACCAGAAAATCGAGCTCTTCCGTACTGTTTTCAAAAAGCAACTGCGAGCTGCGGTGCGAAGCTGTGAGCAACTGGCCCACCGCCGCCAAGTCGCCGGCCTCGAGTGAAGTCCGCGCCAAGGCCACGCGCGCGATTTCCTCAACGACGTGTCGCGCTCGCCGTGCGCTTTCTGGGGCGAGGGCTGCCTGCGCTGCCGCGAGCGTTGTGCTGCTTGTTTCCACCAGCAACCCAACGCCGAGCGCCTGCGCCGCCGTCATACATTCGCGATGCCGCGCAGCGTACAGCCCGTCGACAAGCGCATGCTTAGTGTGCGTGTTAAAAATCCAAAAATGCGACGCCGCCGGCAAGGGCACTGTAGCAAAGAGCGGCCCGCGACAATCGATCCACACTAATTGATTTTTTTGCCCAAACCCCGACACTCCTTGATCTAAAATCCCGCATGGCACGCCCACGAAATGATTTTCGGCGTGCCGAGCAATTTTTACCACCGTCTCGCGCGCCACACGTGCGCCCGCCATTTCCAAAAACGCCAGCGCCGAGGACAACTCGATCGCCGCGCTACTGCTCAAGCCGGCGCCTGAAGGCAGATTGGACATCGCCAAAAAATCAAAACCCGCGGGAGCCGCCACGCCGAACTCCGGCAATGCCGCCAATACCCCGAGCGGATAATTGACCCAGCTTTCCACACCCACCCGTTTCGCCCCGTCTTCGGCGCGTGAGGTGACCCGAGCCGGACGTTGATCACTCACCCATTGGCGGAGTGCGTCCGCGCGCCCCGCCAATGCCACCCAAACGCCTCGATCCAGCGCCGCACCGAGCACGGTTCCGCCATTGTAGTCGGTGTGGTTGCCAATAAATTCGATGCGGCCTGGGGCATACGCGCAGATCTCGGGTGCGCGGCCGTAAGCGGAGCGAAATTTTTCAACGAGCAAGGTCTTCATGCGGGGCAGAGTTTTAGCCCGCCGGTGAAATCAGCGGGGAGGGCGCTACGGAGCCCGTAGGTGGCGGTTGCGTCGCAGGGAAATCCGCCGGCACTTGGCCCGAGCGGCCTTGCACAAGCAAACGCAGCAGATGCCCCAGCGTTTCCTCGCGCGGGCGATTGCGCTCGAGTGCGAGTTGATCCGCGCGCTTCAATAATTGCGCCGCCATCGCCGCGGCCTGCACGGGCGGGGCGCCGAGACGCTCGCAGAGCTGAGAAAGCTGTTCGAATTCGGTCATGTTACCTCAGGCACTACGAAGATTTCTGCTGAGCCAGCAACCTCGAGTGCGAGGGGTTGCGCCGGTTGCCACGAGACGAGCGAAACCATCGCCAGCCCGATGAAACCGCCCTCCGCGAGATTAACTGCCGAGCGCAATTCACCGACCTGGCGGCCCCCTTGCCACAACGCCGCTGGCAGCGGAGGCACCGCGCCCAGTCCACGTAGAGGCTGCAAACGCCGGCGTAGTTGACCCATGGATTTCAAGCGCGCCATCACCTCTTGACCGAGGTAACAGCCTTTAGTGTAAGAGATCGTAGCTGGCTCGAGCCCGCCCTCGCCCGGTAAATCCGCCGGCCCGATATCCGCCGGCACGGCGGGAATGCCAGCCGCGATTCGACGTCGCTCCATGGTGACCTCGTCGAGTTCCAGCCAGCCAGCGAGTAGCGCACGAGCATTCGTCAGTTGCGTCCGCGGAAAAATCCATTCGAGGTTTTCCCCAGCGGTTCTGCGTCCCGGAAAACTCAGCCCCACGCGGGGAGCCTGCGCAAACCACGCCAACACTCCAGCGCCGACCAAGGTGAGGCCGGTCCACTCCCTGGTGATATCCTCTACAATGACGTCGTCCGCTATGATATAATCCTCCAAACGCGCCCGCAACGAGGCCGACGTCACGTGATAGCTCACGATCCAAAACGCTCCCGCCTCAGGCCCCGCGATCACAAAACTATCAGCCAAGACCTTACCTTTCTGATTGAGCCACAAGCCATAAACTGCACCAAGGGTGCTCAATCCGCGCAGGTCGTTGGTAAACTGCCCTTGCAGGAAATTCGCCGCATCTTCACCCGTCACACGCAATAATGCGGAGATTTTTCCGCTAAAAAATTGCTGAAGCGATGAATTTTCCTTAGTTTTTATCATATTACTTTAAAACGATTTATAAAATCCGTGATAGATTTTGATAACTTTGAATTGACGCGGCAAAGTAAAAGTGTATCACTAATCAAGTCAGTTTTAAACACTTCTCCCGCCTAGCGGGAGTTTTGGGGTAACTAAGAAAGCAAAGGCCGGTCACATAGGGGTATGTGACCGGCCACTTTTTTGCCCAAATTCCTCGATTTTGAGCCAATCTGGGACTTGCCCAGACCTCAACTGAGGCGCCAAGCTGACCGACCATGCAACGCACTTCGGACATTAATGTTGTAGCGACCCGTGCCCTACCCTCGCCCGCCGCGCTATTGCGCGAGTTGCCCAAGTCCGATGGCCAAGCAGCTTTTGTGACCCACTCGAGGGAGGATATTCACCGAATTATTTTTACGGACGATCGACGCTTCCTGCTGTTGATTGGGCCGTGCTCGATCCATGACATTGTAGCGGGCCGCGATTATGCCCGCCGTCTGGCCGCTCTAGCCAAAGAGGTCTCCGACCGCGTATTGATAGTGATGCGGGTGTATTTCGAAAAACCCCGCACCACCGTCGGCTGGAAGGGCCTAGTCATGGACCCGCACCTGGACGGCACGCATGACATCGCCGCCGGACTGCGTCTTGGCCGAGCTTTTTTGCGTGATGTGCTCGATCTGGGTTTACCTACCGCCACGGAATTTCTCGATCCCATTACGCCGCAATACGTGGCCGATCTGGTCTGCTGGGGTGCTATCGGCGCTCGCACGACGGAATCCCAAACGCATCGCCAGATGGCCTCT
Source organism: Opitutia bacterium (assembly GCA_947458705.1). Classification (GTDB taxonomy): domain Bacteria; phylum Verrucomicrobiota; class Verrucomicrobiia; order Opitutales; family Opitutaceae; genus Tous-C4FEB. The sequence continues at coordinate 10,159 of CANHAH010000026.1, forward strand.
GGCCTATCGATGCCTATAGGATTTAAAAACAGCACCGATGGCACGCTTCAAGCCGCCGTCAATGCCATCAAAGCTGCGGGCCAACCGCAGACGTTTCTCGGCGTTAACCTCGACGGTGCTGCTGCTGCCGTGGACACCCGAGGTAACGCCAACTGCCATGTTGTGTTGCGGGGAGGCTCCAGCGGTCCCAATTACTCCACAGCCCACATCGCGCAAACCGAGGCCCTACTTGCCAAAGCCGGTCTGCCACAATCGATCTTGGTTGATTGCTCACACGACAATTCAGCAAAGAAACCTGAATTGCAGCCCGAGGTGATGCGCGCGCTTCTTGCGCAAATCGTCGCTGGTAACCGCTCTATTATGGGGGCCATGGTCGAGAGTAACCTTGGGGCCGGCAACCAGTCGTTCCCTCAACCCAAAGAAAAGCTTCGTTACGGGGTCAGTATCACCGATGGATGCATCGACTGGGCAACGACCGAGTCCATGGTACGGGAAATTCACGCCAGCCTCGCCTCGCGTTTTCAATAAGTAAACGCTCGCCCCCAGCCTCCACTAAGACCTGATTGGACATTGCCAAAAAAAGTCGGCCTGTCGTTTGATCCCAAACGAATTTAATTACATTCTTATTACCCAAATTAGCCCCCCAACCTATTTTTTACACCATGAGCGAAAACTCCACCCCCACCACCCCGCGTTGCGACTACACCTACGCGTTTCTCATCATCCGCCTCTGGCTCGGCCTGCGTGCCGTACTCGCGGGGCTAGAAAAATTTGAAAGCAAAGGCAGCTACTCCTTTGTAGGCTACTACGAGAACATGAAGCGTATGGCCACGGGCATTACCGGAGCTTCCTTCTTACCGCTCTGGTCTACCAAGCTGTTCGCTGCTAGCATTGGCTACATCCTGATCACCCTGGGGATCTCGTTGCTCGTCGGCTTCAAAACCCGTTGCACGTTGTTCTTCATGGGGCTCACCTACGTTGCCTTATCTTTCGGTCTTATGGCGGTGCAGGAAAGCGAAGGAGTCGCTTGGCTTGGTATGCACGTCGCCCTGGTCGCCGGCGGGCTCGTACTCGTCCAACACAACCGCTACGCCCTCAGCCGCGACTAAGCGGACTCGGCCCCCAACGCCCCACCTCTGCCCGCCATGTCCGACTCCTTTTTCTCTCCTGTCACGCGCCGCGATTTTCTGAGCACCAGTGCTAAGCTCGGGGCTTTTATCGCCGCTGCGCCCTACATCGCCCGCGGCGCTGAAGTTGTCGCCAAATCCGACCAACTCAACGTCGCCCTTATCGGCTGCGGCGAACAAGGCCGCATCCTCACCAACGCTGCCCTCAAAATCCCTGGTATCCGCTTCAAAGCCGTCGTCGACATCTGGGGTTACAACCGCACCTACGCAGAGCGTCTCCTCAAAAAATTCGGCCACGACCCGAAGCCCTACGAAGATTACCGGCAGATGCTCGCCGAGATCACCGATTTGGACGCGGTCATTATCGCCACACCCGATTTCAAACACGCCGAGCACACCGTCGCCGCCCTCAAAGCCGGCAAACACGTTTACTGTGAGAAGTTGATGTCCAACACCGTCGAAGGCGCACGCTCGATGGTCCACGCCGCCCGCGAGACAAAAAAGTTACTCCAGATCGGCCACCAACGCCGGAGCAATCCCCGCTACCGCCACGCCAAGGATCGCATCCACCTCGAAGGTCGCCTCCTCGGCCGCATCACCAACATTGCCGGCCAGTGGCACCGTGCCGTCACCGACGATTTCGGTTTCCCTAACGGCCAAGGCATTCCTGAAGCGAAGCTCAACCAATACGGCTTTGCTAACATGCATGAATTCCGCAATTGGCGTTGGTTTAAACGCTACGCCGGCGGCCCCATGTCCGACCTCGGAGCTCACCAGATCGACGTCTACAACTGGATGCTCGGCTCTAACCCCACCATGTGTATCGCCAGCGGTGGTGTCGATTACTACAAGACTCACGAGTGGTACGATAACGCTATCGCCATCTTCGAATTCCCCACGAAAGAAGGTACGGTTCGCGCCACCTACGAAGTTCTCACCACCACCAGCGCCGGCGGCGGTTACCACGAATACTTCATGGGCGACGAAGGAGCCTTGAAGATCTCCGAAAATCCCAAATACACCAAACTTTACCGGGAAGCCCGCGCGCCCGAGTGGGACAAATGGGTCACCCAAGGTATCGTCGCCAGCCCTACCTCAGGGGAAGGCGCGCCCCCGGCCGTGAAGCCATGGGAAAAAGTTGGCGTCAAAAAACTCGGTGGCCCCGCTAAAGCCTCCACGGTCGACGTTCGCGAGACGGCCGCGTTGTCCGCATGGGACATCCCCGTCACTCTCGACAAAGCTATTCACCAACCCCACCTCGAAAACTTCTTCGACGCGATCCGCTTGGGCACACCCCTAAATTGTGACGGCGAATCCGCCTTCGCCACCGCCGTTACCATCCTCAAAATCAACGAATCGATCGCCGCCGGCAAAAAGCTCACCTTTGCGCCGAGTGACTTCCTGGCCTAAACTTACCCTTCTCCAATATGAACCGTTCCCTCCTCCTCGCTCTGTTCACCCTCACCGGTGCGGCCCAAGCCGCGGACTCCGTCCCGCTCCAAATCGAGCTGCCTAAGCCGCTCTTCGCCGGCACGCCGCGCCCCATCTCGCTACCCAACCTTGAGAAACCGCGCACCGGTAAACGCCCGGACCTCATGGTTGCGGCCGGTACGGTCAACCTCTCCAAAGGTAAAATCGTGACCAGCAGCGATTCCCTACCTGTCATCGGCGAACTCACCTTCATTACCGACGGAGATAAATCCGGTACCGACGGCACCTACGTCGAGCTCGGGCCGACCCCGCAATGGATCCAAATCGACCTCGGCGCCCCCGCCAAAGTCGCCGCCGTCGCCATCTGGCACTTCCACTCCCAAGCACGCGTCTACCACGACGTTGTCGTCCAAGTATCCAACGACGCCACCTTCAAAACCGGCGTCACCACGATCTTCAATAACGACGACGATGACTCCTCCAAACTGGGTAAAGGTAAAGACCAAGCCTACATCGAAAATTATGAGGGCAAGCTGCTTGAAGGCAAAGGCGCCACCGGCCGCTATGTTCGCCTCTCCAGCAACGGCAACACCTCCGACGAGCTCAACCACTACTGCGAGGTCGAAGTTCACGGTTCACTCGTCAAGTAACCTCCTGCGGCCACCTGCGGTGTAAAAAGAAAGGGCGGACCTCAAGTCCGCCCTTTCTTGTGCCCGCCCCGCTCGGGCCTCTAAGATCCGTCCCACATGTTCGCCCCCGCCCTGAGACGCTGGATACCCCTCGCGCTCCTCTTCGTACTCGCCCTTGGGCTGCGAACCTACGAGCTCGATCGGCGCCCACTCCACGCCGACGAAGCGAATCAAGCCATCAAGACGGGCGAGCTCCTGGAGCATGGCCGGTACGTTTTTGATCCGCGCGACCACCACGGGCCGACGCTGTACTACGCCGCGCTCCCGCTGGCGTGGCTCCGCGGCGAAACCAGGCTCACCACGCTCAGTGAAACCACCCTGCGCCTCGTCCCCGCCCTGGCCGGTACCTGCGGGGTTTTAATTTTGTTTTTCCTCGTGCGGCCGCTCGGTTTCGGTTCCGCCTTCCTCGCCGCCGCGCTCATGGCCGTTGCCCCCGCCTCGGTTTATTACAGCCGCTATTATATTCAGGAAACTCTCCTCGTCACCTTCGCGCTCGCCGCCGCGCTCGCCGCGCTACGTTGGTGGCAAAACGCCCGCCCCGCATGGGCCCTTGCAACCGGCGCCGCCCTTGGACTCATGCAAGCCACCAAGGCCAGTGCGCCGGTCTTCATGGTCTGCGCGCTTGCCGCCGGGCTCCTTGTCACCCGGCGCCGCCCGGCGAGCCCTAGACTGGGCCGCGACCTCGCGTTGATCTTCGGCACCGCGCTCGGCGTCGCTGCGCTCTTTTATTCGTCTTTCGGCACTCACACCGCCGGACTGCGCGACGCTCTCGCGACGTACACGTTCACTTCTGCGCGTGCCACCGGTGAGAGCGGCCACGAAAAACCGTGGTGGTACTACGCCGCCCTTTTCGGCTGGGAAAAAAATGGTGGGCTCGTCTTTCAACAACTCGCGTTTTCCACGCTCGCTCTCACCGGCGCGCTCCTTGCCTTAGTCACGCGCCAAAAATTTGTGGGGATCGCCGCCGTTTACACCTTGCTCGTACTTATAGCGCTCTCGTGGCCTCCGTACAAAACCCCTTGGCACGCCGTCCACCTCGTACCCGGTCTGGCCGTGCTCGCGGCCGGCACCCTCGCACTCATTCGGTGGCGATCTCTCGCCGTCGTCGCCATCGCCAGCCTGCTGTTGGTTCAACTCACTCAAACCCAGCTTGTCGCGTTTCTACGTGCCGCCGACGCCCGCAACCCGTACGCCTACGTCCACAGTTCACCCGATGTTCTAAAAATCCGTGCGCTGGCCACCGCTGCCTTATCCGCCCGGCCTGCGGGTACGATTCGCATCATTAGCGAAGAATATTGGCCAATTCCGTGGTACCTCCGAGCGCTGCCCGCTGGCTGCGTAGGGTACTGGTCTACGGCGCCCGCCGACTGCGACGGCGCACTTATCCTTGCCTCTGCCACGCAAGCCCCAGCGGTTCGCGCCCGCCTCCACGGTAATTATCGCGAAACCTTCCTCGGGCTCCGACCGGGTTTTATTTGCGTACTCTTCACACCCGAGCCACCCGCCCCATGACGCCGCGCTATTCCCTGGTCGTTCCCTTCTACAATGAAGCGGGCAATATTCTGCCGCTCGTCGAGAGTGCGGTTGGCGTCCTCGATTCGCTCGGCCACGACTACGAAATTCTTCTCGTCAACGACGGCAGCACTGATGCCACCGCCGATGAAATTACCGCCTGTCTTATGCGCTGGCCGCGCTGCCGTGCGCTCCACCAACCGCGCAACCTCGGCCAAGCCACTGCGCTGCTCGACGGTCTCCGCGCCGCCCACGGCGAAATCATTCTCACCATGGACGGAGACGGCCAAAACGACCCGCGTGATTTCCCGCTCCTCTTAGCCCACGTCGAAGCCGGTACCCTTGATGTTGCGTGCGGCTGGCGACATGACCGCCATGATTCCTGGCTTCGTCGTAAAATGTCCCGCCTCGCTAACTTGGTGCGCAGTCGCGTTCTCGACGACCACCTGCATGACAGCGGCTGCCAACTGCGCGTCCTGCGCCGCGCGAGCATCGCTGCGCTATTTCCCTTTGAACTCCTTCAATCTTTTTTACCCGCCATTTTAATCGCCGCCGGTTTCCGGCTCGGTGAATTTAAAGTCCGCCACCATCCCCGTACGCGTGGCCAAGCCAAATACGGTCTACGCCAACTCTGGCTCCGCCCTACCCTAGCCATGTTCCGCCTCCGTCGCCGCCTCAGATTAAGGGCCACTTCATAGGCGCCATTTTTCTTAACTTGTTTTCTGTAAAAAATATTTTCGCGGCATGAAGTTTCCGCAATTTCCTGAGTTCCACCACGAGGCGATGGCAACGACCTTCGCCCTGGTGATCGCTGACCAGTCGAGCGACTACGCGCGTCAGGCCGCAACCGCGTGCTTCCGCGAACTTGACCGACTGGAGAGCGAACTCAGTCGCTACGTCGAATCGAGCGACATCGCGCGAGCCAATCGAATCAATCTCGGCGAAACCATCGTGATTGGGGAAGACGCACTGCATTGCCTATTGCTCGCCGCCGACGCCTCGCTCGCTACCGAGCGCGCCTTCGATGCTGCGTACGGTTCAAAACGCGCCCCCGGGCAACCCGCCGAGGCTCCGCTCTTCACGCTCGATCCGAGCGCTCACACGCTCACCTCACAGACCGCACGGCTGCAGCTCGATCTCGGCGCCATCGGCAAAGGCTACGCCCTCGATCGACTTGCCGCTGTCCTCGCCGATTGGGCCATCACCCACGCGTGTCTACATGGCGGCGGGAGCAGCGCACTTGCACTGGATCCGCCCGCGGGCCAGTGCGGTTGGCCGATCGGCCTGGGGGAGGACCCGGATCAGCGCATACTCTGGCTCACGCGTTGCGCTCTGAGCGGCTCCGGTCTTGCCGTCCAAGGCGAACACCTCGTAGATCCTCGTACTCAAGCCACCGCTCAGCGGCGACACCGCACCTGGGCCCTCGCGCCAGGTGCAGGCTTATCCGATGCGCTATCCACGGCGTTTTTTGTTTTCAGCGATGCCGAGGTCGCCGCATTTTGCGCCGCTCATCCGCACGTGGGCGCCGCCCTCACCCACGCCGACGGCAAGCTCATCACCCATGGCGCGCTCACCGCGCGGCTCAATTAAGGCCACCCGCCCAGCCCCAGCAGCCCGGTTTCTTCAATCCGCAACACCTTCTAACATCTGCTGGATCACCAAAAATCTTTCGTGCGCTCCGGCTTAGTTTCACAATCATTAATACTCTTATGAAATCCCCCATTCGCGTCGCCGTCACCGGAGCTGCCGGTCAAATCGGTTACTCTCTGCTTTTCCGCATCGCCTCCGGCGCGATGTTCGGTCCCGACCAACCCGTTATTCTCCAGCTAATTGAAGCGCCGATCGAGAAAGCCCTCAAGGCCCTCGAAGGCGTCGCCATGGAGCTGGATGACTGTGCGTTCCCTCTTTTAAAGGGCATCGTTCAAACCTCCGATGCCTCCGTCGGTTTCAAGGACGCCAACTGGTGCCTTTTAGTCGGCGCCAAACCCCGCGGCCCCGGCATGGAGCGCGCCGACCTCCTGAAGGACAATGGCAAGATCTTCATCGAGCAGGGCAAAATCATCGATGCGGTCGCCGCCGCCGATGCCCGTATCGCGGTGGTCGGCAATCCCGCCAACACTAACTGCATGATCGCCGCATCCCAGGCCAAGCGCCTGCCCGCGGATCGTTTCACCGCCATGGTGCGCCTCGACCAAAACCGTGCGCAGACCCAACTCGCCAAAAAGGCCGGCGTCGATCTGACCGCCGTCAAAGACATCTTCATCTACGGTAACCACAGTCCCACGATGTTTCCGGCCTTCGCCCACGCTACGATCAACGGCCAACCTGCCACCTCCATCATCACCGACAGCGCCTGGCTCCAAGGCCCGTTCTGCGAAACCGTCGGTAAACGCGGCGCCGCCATCATCGCCGCCCGCGGTCTCTCCTCCGCCGCCTCCGCCGCCAACGCCCTCGTCGACCACGTGCGCTCCTTGGTCACTCCTGGCGCGATTCACTCCATCGCCGTCAAGAGCGAGGGCCGCTACGGCTTCGATGCCAACGTTTGGGCCGGTATGCCCGTGCGCACCACGACTCCTGGCAGCTACGAAGTCATCACCGGCTACAGCATGGACGACTTCGCGAAATCGAAAATCGCCGCGACCAATAAAGAGCTCGCCGAAGAGCGCGCGTTTGTCGCGGAGATGATCAGTTAAAACGAGGGCGCCGCCTCGTTGCTTTTCTCAAAGCGGCGCCTTTTACGGGCGCCGCTTTTTTTGATCTTTGTCGCCGTTGCAATTTAACGCCCAACGCCGAAACGGCTTTAGGCTTAAAGCATCCCGGCGAGCACGCGCGCTTTAGTCAGCGCAAATGCTCGACGTAACAGCGCGAAGCCCGCCACTAATTCCCGCGGCGAACCACACCGAGCAAACTGCATTTCCAGCGTCGCACCGTCGCACGCCACCGCCGCATCCACGCCTTCAGCGTGCAGCGTACAGTGCCGACAATCCGAGGGGTAGTCTACGCTAAGCCCAACGCCCGCCGCCTGGTCCTTCGGGTCAAGCCCCTCGACCGCATCGATCAGCGCCTCCACGCGCACGCCTTTTTTGAGCGCAAACACCACCGCTGAAAATTGTCCGGCAAACACCGCATCGAACTCCGCCACCTCCACCAGCTCCGCATTGCGCAAGCTATGCAGCGTGCGCGTCAGCGTATAGCTTGCCGGATCCGCCGGATCGAGGGCGTAGCTCCATTCGAGAGTGAAATCCTTCGCCACGAGGACCGCCGCCGGACTCGCCACTTGGAGCGTGAGTTGCGCACGCTTGTAACCGAGCGCAGTCTTGGCCGCCTGGAAAAATTTCTCTCCTTCCGCAGCGAGTTCCTCCGCGCACAGTTTCGCCAAGAACGCACTCGTCGCGGCATTCACCGCGTCAGGCACCGTATGATGCGCCTTCTTGAAACCGGCCAAACTCTTCACGAGTCCACCACTGCGCCCCACGAGGCTCACGCCTCGGATAAACGCTTGCGGTTGCTCAGGCGATTGTTCCATCCCACGATTCAGCCCGCCTCCACGGTCAGTGCCACGCAAAAAAATCTAAGGCTACTGCCCACAAGCAGGCATTGCGCCTAGACCGTTTTCTCTGCGTTATTGTTATTCTCTTCCTGTGCCTGTCCCCACTCCGATTCCCGTCGTCTGCGCCGTCATCGAGGACCACACCGGCCGTATCCTCATCGCCCAGCGTCCCGCCCACAAACACCTCGGACTCAAATGGGAGTTTCCCGGAGGGAAAGTCGAACCGGGCGAAGCCCCAGCCGCCGCCCTCGTGCGCGAACTCAGCGAGGAACTAGGTTGCACCATAAAGATCACCCGCGCACTCGAGCCGTTTCTCTACGATTACACGCGCGTGGTGATCGAAATGTTTCCTTTTGTCTGCAAGTTGGCAGCGGACAGTGCGGCGCCCGCCGCACTTGAACACGTCGAGATTCGTTGGATCACGCCCGCGCAAGTTTCGAGCTTTGATCTCGCTCCCGCTGATTGGCCTGTGGTCGCGCGCTACCGCGCCGCGCCGGTTCCGTGCTGCCGGAAGGACTGAACTAGAATCACACTAATTTTTTGCTTTCACCGCTTCCAACCCATGAAATTCTTCCGCCTTCTGTTTCTACTCGCCCTCGCTGGCGCCGTAGGCCCCATCCAAGGTCAGACTAAGACCACCGCTCAAACCAGCACCTACACACGCACCGAGGATGTCGTCTACGGCCGTAAATACGGGACCGCCCTCACGCTCGATGTCTTCCAACCCACAGCCACCAAGCCCAACGGCTTTGGCATCATTCAAGTCATCAGCGGTGGCTGGGTTTCCAGTCACGCCAACATCTCAGCGGCTAGCATTCAAACCTACCTAGATCGCGGCTACACGGTTTTTACGGTCGTTCACGGCTCACAGCCTAAATTCACTTTGGCAGAAATCGTACCCGATCTTCACCGCGCCGTCCGCTTTATTCGCCAAAACGCCGCCCGCTGGGCCATCGATCCCGCCCACCTCGGCGTCACCGGCTCCAGCGCCGGCGGTCACCTATCGCTTACCCTTGGCACCCAAGGTGGCCCCGGCCCCGTTGACGCCAAAGACCCCATCGATCGCGCAAGCAGCGCCGTCCAAGCCGTAGCCTGCTTTTATCCGCCGACCGATTTTCTCAACTACGGCCGCGAAGGTGAAATCGCCGTCGGCAGTGGTATCTTGAAGGACTACATCCCCGCCTTCGGTCCTGACGCCCTCACACCCGAAGGTCGCCAAAAACTAGGCCAAACCTTTTCCCCGGCCCGCTACCTCAGTGCCGCCGCCGCCCCTACGCTCATCATCCACGGCGACGCCGACCCGCTCGTTCCGATACAACAATCCCAACTCTACGTCGCCCGCGCCACCGCCGCCGGCGCCACCGCACGACTTATCGTGAAACCCGGCGCCGAGCACGGCGGGAAAACTTGGCCCGACATCGCTGGGGATCGCCGCCGCTTAGCCGACTGGTTTGACCACTACCTGCGGGGCATTCCAGTCACCGCCTCCGATCAGTAAAAAAATACCAGCACCGCCCCGCTCCCTTACGTTTACCCCAAGAACTCATCCAGCGTCTTCTATCGCGCCTTCCTCGCGCAAGCCGCCGGCGCCGTCGCCGTCGCCACTGTCGCCACCGCAAAACGTCCCCGTCCGTGCCCAGACTGTGCACCGACCGTGAGCCCAGACCGCCCGAGAATGCGATAATCCATAGAGAAGATGTTTTTAAAAAATGAACGCCGCCCCGCAATTGCGCCGCGCACAAACGCCGCGTTGCACACCAGTCATCGTAAACACAAATAGCTGAACATATCCCATAAAAGCCAGGGGGCCCAATTATTGTATCGAAAACGACTTTTATTCATATTCTTACTTTTTTATTTTATCTTACTTTCAAATATTGACTGACCTAAAACATTAGTCAGTCTTCAGGTCATGGCCACCGAATCAAAATCCAACGCCGTTTGGTTTACCACGAAAGGCCAGGTCGTCATTCCCCTGAGTCTTAGAAAGTTATTTCATATCGAAGCGGGCACTAAGGCCGTCATCGAAGCGACCCCTGAGGGAATCTTGCTGAAGCCCGTCACACGGCATTCTATCAATCGCCTACGCGGTATCCTGAAGCGCAAATCTGGCTCCAAACCCTTCGCCGAAGAATGGGCCGAACACAAACGCGCGGAACTTGAACTGGAGGAACGCAAACATGGGAGCCGCACCGGTTCTTGATAGCTACGCACTCATTGCGTTTTTGCGCGGCGAGCCCGGCGAAGAACAGGTCGCGAAGCTGCTTGAAAAAGCAGGCGATCGCGATGCGCCCTTACACATGACCGAGGTTAACTATGCCGAAGTGAAGTATTCGGTCATCCGCAAGGACGGGGCCACTAGATGGGAAGAGATCGAACCCGAGCTCCCTACCCTGCCCATCCAATTTCACCCGGCCAACCGGGGTCTCGCCGATCTCGCCGCAGACTTCAAGGCTCGCTACAAGATCAGCCTAGCCGATGCATTCGCCGCTGCCCTTGCGAAAGACATGAAAACCGAGCTGGTCACCGGTGACGCGGAATTCAAGCCGCTCGAAAAAGAAATCAAAATTCTGTGGCTCAAGCAGGAATAGTCCCCGCGAGCACAATCAATTTCACCCCGCTGCGTTCCACGCACGTTGGACTTCATCAAAAAACAACAACGTGGTCCGCTGGGGGTACATCACTCTTCAGTGCTTCATCACGGAAGGGGTGAACATTTTGAATGAACTGCTTTACAGGGTCGCTGCCCTTCTTGGTCTTTAAGCTGGGCAACTTTAGACGTGCTTTCTCGTCCCGTGATATCACTTACGTCGAAACGCCCAGCAGTCCGCGCGAGAGTTGGAAATCGACGAAGCCGCCACTATTCGCAACCGGCGTGTAGGTACGCTCAAGGGTGGTCGTGACGAGACGTTGTAATGCGAGGCGGTTGGCCGCGCGCTCATCCGTGAAAACATGATCAACATCTAGTAACGCCGCGGCCGGCAGCGCTCCCGTCTCTGCGATCTGCAACACAGGCAACATCGGGTGACCCTGCTGTACGCTATCACCGACGAAGCCGACAAACACCTGAACACCACAGCCACCAAGGCCTGCGAGATTTTCCACCCAATGATCTGAATCGGTCTGCACCACGTGGAAACCAGGCGCCGTCAACGGCTGACCGTACGCGAGCGTCGCGTGCAGCGACGTGCCGCCCAACACCGCGCCGACAAAACGCGCATCCGCCAACAACGCGTCGCTTTCCGGCGCGAGCACCGAGCCGCCACCGCGCAACACCTCTTCAACCAACGCGACGAGCGCCGACAGACTCGCTTCGCTCAACGGACCAACCGTAAGCACACCAAGATTTAGCCGAGCTAAAATTGTCGCCGTATTTTCATTTCCCGCTGCGGCCGAGCTCGCAGGCCCGGTCGCAAGCGCAGGCGCAGAGGGACGCGGCGCTTTTTCGGTGAACCACGTCTCGACCTTAGTTAGTGTCTTATCAATACCGCCGTCGAGCTGCACGCTCGCCCAACCAAAACGCTCCAGCGGCAAGCCGGCGTTTTCAAATTGGCGGCGCATCGAATCGTTCGGGATTTTTTCGCAGCCATGTTCGAGCAACAGCGTCGCAGCGACATTCGGGTGCGTGGCATACCCGCGATAAGTGCGCAGCAAAAGTTGGTACATCGACTCGCCGCCAAAGCCGCAGCCTTCGCTGTGCGTGAGGGCTAGAAACCGCGTAAACCCAAGCTTGGGCGCGAGGCCTTTAGCGTTCATGCGCTCGGCGGCGAGGCGCGCGATCTGCGCCGAACACATACTGGTGGGCAACACGAGGCCGATACGTTCCCGATTTATCCCCAGGTTAAGCACATCCCCCGCGGCAGTCGGCAACGAAGCCCGCAAGGGCAGACCATCAGGCGCGGGGCGCGCGCGGATCGCAGCGACACGAGACGAATCTGTCTGCCGCCAGTTGCGCCAAAGCGAGGCCTGCGAATGCCCCGCGTGTTCGCCGCGAGTTTTTTGACCCGAGGCGGTCGCGATGAGTAGATCAAAGGATTCGGCGGTGAGCGCCTCCATGGACTCCCCGTCAAGATAACGGCCAGCGTTGATGTCCATCTCGTGGATCAGCAACTGGTGGCGGCGTGTAGTTGTGGTGAGTTTCAGCGTGGGGACAAACGGGAAGTTGGTGATCGAGCCGTTACCCGTAACAAAGAGGAACAGATTGCACCCCGCACCGACTTGACCAGCGATGCCCTCGAGGTCGTTGCCCGGGCTGTTCATGAAATAAAAACCGGGTGCATCCAGCGGATCGGCGTAGTCGATAACGTGATCCACGCGGGAGCGCGGATCTTTTTTGTGCACCGCGCCAAGAGATTTGAGTGCGATGTTGTAGAGGCCGCGGAAACGGTTGCCGGCAGAGGGATTACTTTCAGGCGTGATCCCGTGCCAAGACAGGCGCGTGCGAAAGCGATCGATGCAAGCGAGCAACGCGCGCGCCGTTGGCAGGTCGCGCACACGTTTGATCATGTAAGCTTCGCCGCCAGCGATCTCGTCGGTTTCGCACAACACACCGATACCGCCGTGGCGCACGATTTCATGCACGATCGAGCCCGCGAGCGGATTACCCGAGACCCCAGAAAACGCATCCGAACCACCGCACTGCAACGCCACGCGCAATGCACGCACCGGCTCCGGCGTGCGCACGAGCGCGGCGACTTTGGGTAACCACGCGCGTACGATCGCTTCACCCTCGGCCAGCGCCGCCGCGAGGCCATGATCGATGCTAAGAAACGCGTGAGGCACATCGGCCAGCGGATAACCGCGTTCCACCATGAATTCGCGGAGGCGGGAATTGGTGATAGGCTCCACGCCGTAGTCCACGGCAAGCACCGCGCCGACGTTGGGGTGCACAATGAATCCTGCGAGCGCGCGCAACACTTCGGCGGCGTTGTTGGGTTCCGTCGGCCCCCCGCCCTCGGTATGCGCAACCGCAACGATGCCATCGAGTGCTGGGTAAAGCCGCGCGAGCCCTTGCAAGCGCGCCGTGAGTTGACGCGCAAAACTGGCCGTGCGCGAGGTCGTACCAAGGATAACGATGGTGTTGCGTGTGCCCACGCCACGCTTTCCCGGACGACGAAACCCAGCAAAAGTACGCTGCTCCGAAGCGAGCTCGACCGATGGCGCCGGTGCAAACGTGGCCTCCTCTAAAACAAACGGCACGAGGTGATCGGCAAAATTAGCCTGCGGCGGGAGCGAAAAAGGCAGCCGGCGGCCCGCAAGGGATTCAAGCGTCGAGGCGTTGCAGACGTAGTCACCGGGCGCAATTGGTGCGAGCGCATGACCAAACGGCAGACCCCAGGAAAGTAGCGCCTCGCCGCGCACGATAGAGCGCACCGCGAAACGATGTCCCTCAAGCACCGCGTAAGGCAACGTACATGCGCCACCTACGAGTTCAATCTTGGTGCCAGCATCCAGCGAACGAATCGCGATCGCAACATTGTCACCGGGCGCAGGCAACCGACCAACGGCATGAAAAGCGAGGGGTTGAGACATCTCAGTGCTAAGATGCGTACCCCACCCCCACGAGTCAGGGCAAAAAACGCAGGCCTCGCGCCGCTGGAGATTTCTGTACGAACCAAAGACTGGGAGCGCCCAGCGCTTAAGCCCCACCTACCCCATAGCCAATTAATGCAGAAATTATTTCGGACCCGCCCCAAAATCGGGCACCGGCAGCTGCACGCCACCTTGTTTGCACGACTCATGTGCGACGAAGCCAGGCACGAGGTAACGCGCAGCCTGCCAAACATTCGTCGGTGGATGTTCGCCCGTTACACAAGCGCGCACGAAATCATCAGCAAGAAATTGATGAGAGCCCCAGTGGTTGTTGGGCAGCTTGGCAAATTCACGCGGTAGACGTTCGACCGGTTGCGCGAGCGCCGTGCCACCGTGCGTTTCGGGACGCAGTTTAAATAGATCGTCGATGCGCCGCGTGTCGCCGAAGGAGTGGCCAATGACGACAGCGCCAGCCATGGAGTATTCAAGTGAGGCCCGCGTGCCCCACACGCTCATAAACTCACCTCCGGGATGGCCGACGCGGCGAAATTCATTGATGCGCGCCGCGGCGCCGTCGCTCATCACACACAGTGCCGTTTGATTACTAAAGGCGTTGGCGTAATTATTAACCTTCGGGTCATAGATACCATCGGGATGGTGATCGACCCAGCCGTGCGCCGAGACACGCATCATGTGAGCCCCTGTTACGCCGATGGCTTGGCTCATCGTATGTGTAGGGTAATGCATGGGCGGGGAGCCCGCGATTTTGATAAAATTTTCCGGCGTGGTGCGGGCCGCAATAATCCCGCGGGAGTCGATACTCGTAATATCCCAGTCATGATAATAACCGGCCTCCATGAGGGTGATATCGCCAAAAAATCCTTTGCGCTGTTGCTCGCGCGCCCAACACACATGCGGATAATAATAACTCGTCTCACCCATCTGATAAATTTTTCCCGTCTGCTCGACCGTGCGCACGAGCGCCTGCGTCTCCTCAATGGAAGCTGCGCACGGCACCGCCGAGTAAACGTGTTTACCCGCGCGCAAAGCCTGCATCGCTTGCGGCCCATGCATCCAGTGCTGCGTGAATAAGGCCACCGCATCGACATCACTGGCGAGTACATCATCGAGCGTCGCACAGGTCGCAGCCACGCCATACTTTGCAGCCGCGGCAGTGCGTTTTTTTTCGTCGAGATCGGCGAGCAGTACACTCTTCACCTGCGGGTGCGCATTAAACAGTGGAATAAAATGCTGCGCAAATTGCCCCGCCCCAACGATACCGATTTTGATGCTCATGAACGTAGGTTGTCGCCGTGTTCACCGCTTGGTTTCAACGCGAAACCAGCGGATTAATCAAAGCCCGGTGAAAGCCTCAAGGTGGCCTTTGACCGCCGAGACCGCCCAACCCGCTATCGTCGTCACCGATTATCTCCGTAAACCGATCTTAAATTGCTGGTGCTTATACTCGGCTCCTTCAGATGGTTTTAGCTTTGGGCTAATAGCTGATTTTGTTCAGTCTACCTTAAAATCCAATCGCCCCCGATGCCCACGCCCCCCACTGATCTCTCCGCTATCGGCGACCTCGAGCGCAACCCTGAGCGTTCCCTGCAATTTGAATTTGTCCGCGCTACGGAAAATGCAGCCCTCGCGTGTCTACCGTGGCTCGGCCGCAATGCCAAAGAGACCGCCGACGATGCCGCCAGTCGCGCGATCCTTGGCGTGCTTGAATACGTCGATATCTGCGGCGAGTGCGTGATCGGCGAAGGCATCAAGGACAACGCCCCAGGTATCTTCATCGGCGACAAGCTCGGTACTTGGGCCCCCGGCAGTTGGCACGTCGACATCGCAGTCGACCCCATCGACGGCACCACCAATCTTTCAAAAGGCATGCCCAACTCCATCTCCGTGATGGCCGCGACCTTTGCCCCGCCCGGCGCCCCACGCGCGATGATGAGCCTACCCTCGTTCTACGCCGAAAAACTCACCTACGGTCCACGCGTCGTCGAACAGATGGAGCTGCGCCGCGTCCCCGCCTTCAACCTGGACACTCCGCTCACCAACATCCTGGACATCGTCGCCCTCGCCCTCGGTAAGCGCGTCCGCGAAATTGTCGTCTGCACGATGGATCGGCCCCGCCACGCCAAACTCATCGAGGAAATTCGCGCCTCCGGCGCCGCGCTACGTCTTATCTCTGATGGCGACATCACCGCCGCCGTTGCCCCCGCGCTCCACGACGCCGCGGTCGATCTTTACTTCGGTATCGGCGGCTCACCTGAAGGTGTCCTTACTGCCGCGGCCCTCCGAGCCCTCGGCGGCGACATCCAACTACGCATGTGGCCCCGCGACGAGGCCGAACGCGCTGATCTAGCCAAAAGCGGCGTCACCGAGGCCCAGCTGAAAAAAATCTACCACGCCCACGAACTGGTGACCGGCGACAGCGCCATCTTCTGCGCGACCGGCATCAGCGATAGTCCCTTGTTGCCCGGCGTGCGCGTGAGCGGCCACCGCGCGATCACGCATTCGATTTTGATGCGGGCGAAAAGTCGCAGCGTACGCAGGATCGAGACTGTGCACGACTTACGCCACAAAACCATCCGTCTGCGCGGCGACTCCCGCGAACGCACCGTCTAAGTCCAGCTCAGGGCAAGTGTAAGCGCCGAGCGCGCTGAGCCTTCGAGAGGTACTCGAAGCGGCCCTTGCAATGTTGGCCGAGCGAGGCATGGTGTGAGTTGTTCTTTGATTGGTATCGCACCCAATCGAATCAACGCGGCCCTAGGGCCGCGTCGTTACAACCCATTTTGGGGGTGTTCTGGATTCGACCCTTGGTTGGAGTGCGCTGCTGCCGGTCGAGAGTGAAGGTCTCTCGCAAATCCCTCTTCAAAAAAATAACAGGCAACTACGAAGAAATGCCCCTGGCTGCTTAATTAACAGCCACGTTTGTCCACCAACACCTGCTAGGTGGAACGAACGTCGACAGCAGGTATAGTGCGCGGAGCGACTCGCGGTTTGCGCACCGTATCTTCATCCGGGAGTTGGTTGGGAGCTGAGCGCGCGTTTACGCATAGCCCCGACGAGATTAATATAACGCTATACCGGTAGATGCGGCGTGCGAAGGTCAGGGGCACGCGGGTTCAACTCCCGCCACCTCCACCATTTTTATAACCCATCGGGCCCGTTCAAGCCAATGGAGTTACTCAACGTACCCGGCGTGCGACCGGGAGTGAGATCGCTGGCGGGAAGCGGAAATGTAGCGCGGGGTGATACTGAAACCGTGTGAGCAAGAGCCCTATCATTCTGTGAAAAATTATTTCCGCCGCAATAACTCCGAAGTGCTTTTCACGAAGGCTTCACGTAGGCGAGGATCAATCGATCCGTTAGCGGTGCACGACCGCGCCTAGGTCACAATCTTTCAATGCGTATCGAGTATGTCTTCGCGGGTGACATTTTTGGCGGCAGCGACCTCGCGTAGGATTGCATTAAGCGTGCCTATACGTAGCGGCTTGTGTTCGGGAATTGCGATACGGTGATGCCGAGGCGTTTCTGTCTGAAGGATGATATGGCTACCGACCTGATGAACCTTGGTATAGCCCCATCGGGCGCACAATATTCGCGCCAACTCACGGCCGTAAAGATCGCGAGGCAGCTTCAAGCCAAAACCTCGTCACGAACCAGATGCAGACGCAGGCGTGATGGGGACGGGCGATCGAAGTAAAACGCCGTCACAGCCTCGCGTACATTGGCGCGTAATTCCTCCCAAGTTTCTGCCTGAGTGATAATGCTCTCGCCCAAAGCCTCGGCCACAAACCCGCCGTCTGCCTCCTGGGTGATCTGAAAAACGAGTTCATTCATAATTCAAAACTTAAGGAGTGGATGCCGACTGGGCAAGCGCCCCTTAAGAATTCTGATGCTCGATCTGTGCACTCATGACGCGAGTGCCCTGCCCCGGATGACTGGACACCGCAGAACTCTCCGGGCTCATGAATTGAAGCTCAGGGCGATCGCTTGGGCTTGGCCTACGTGTGCACCACTAGCAGCCAAAAATCACCTGCTAAAC
>CANHAH010000027.1 GCA_947458705.1 Opitutia bacterium
CTACGCCGCGGTCATGGACGCGCAGTCCAAGGGCGATGAACTCGAAATCAACTTCAACCCCACGAAAAATTGGACGGTGAGTTCCTCCGTCACCAAGACTGAAGCGATCAACACCGCAGTGGGTTCCGCGGTCGACGATTACATCGCCGCACGTATGCCCATCTGGAAATCCCTTGAAGACCCGCGCTTCACCCAAACCACGCAGACCCTCGGCGGCGTGACCTCGGCCTACACGACCGGCCCGGTCTCACTGCCCACGGGCGCCACCGGCCGCATACTCTGGTGGAACATCCTCGGCACCCCCTTCAGCACCGTGGCCGGCTACAATGCCACCAACTCAGCCGCGACTAACTTCGCGAGCAACGTGGATGCCCCGATGGCGGTATTCCGCGCTTTGATTGGCCGTCCCCGCCCGCAAGTCCGCAAATACTCGGCTAAATTCAACACGAAGTACAATCTTGCGGGCATCTCCGATCACCCCGTCCTCAAAGCCATGAGTGTCGGCGGCTCGCTGCGCTGGAGCGACAAAGGCTCCATCGGTTTCTACGGCCTCGGCTATGATTCCAGTAAAGATCTCACACTCGCCTCCAATAAAATCCTGCAGCTCGATCCCAATCGGCCGATTTATTCGCCCGCCGAAACCTACGTCGATTTATTCGTGAGTTATCGCACCCGCCTGTTCGGCGACAAGATCCGCGCCAACTTCCAGCTGAACGTCAAAAACGCTGGAGAATCAGGCGGAGGCTTACAAGCCACAGGCGCCTTCTTCGACGGCCGACCATCGACGTACCGCATCATCGATCCACGACAGTTTATTTTATCGGCTTCGTTCGATTTATAAGCGCCGCAGCCTAGCTTAAAGCTTCACGCCGCCACTCGCAGGAGTAGCGGCGTTTTTTTAAAGAATGCCCATGACTCTTGCGCATGGCGTGGGCCAAGAAATCTTAATTCTCCGTTTGCCTAAGCCCGATCACTCCGTTTCTTCGTGACCCTTTAAACATTCAGACCATGCAACAATCGATTCGATTCCTCGTCCTCATCGCGGCCCTGCCCGCCCTGGCATTCGCCCAAGCGCCTTCCGCGGCTCCCGCAAATGATACCGTGAAGCTCGAAGCTTTCACCGTCACTGGCTCCAACCTGCGCGCCGGTGAGTCCACCGGTGGGGTCAACCTCCGTGTGCTTTCCAGCGCCGAGGTCGAGCAAGCTGGCACGGGCAGTCTTTACTCGTTCCTGAAGAAAATTCCCGAGGTCGGCTCCGGCAGTTTAGGCGAGAACCGCGTCAACACTTCCTCGCCCGGTACCGCCTCCGTCTCCCTGCGCGGCCTCGGCGCCAACTCGACCCTCGTGCTTCTCAATGGCCGCCGCGTCACCCCCGCGCCCTTCGCCCAAGGAGGTACCGCCGCCGCGCTCGGCACCACCCAGTTTGTTGACCTTAACATGATCCCCGTGGACGCCATCTCGCGCGTCGAAGTGCTCAAAGACGGCGCGTCCGCCATCTACGGCGCCGATGCTGTCGCGGGCGTTTTTAACGTCATTTTGAAGGACAATGTTCAAGGCTCCACCGTTCGCGCGTTCTATGGCGATTTCCCCGGCGGCATCGCCGCCAACACGTTCCGCGGCAGCGCCTACACTGGGGCCACCAGTGGCAAGCTCCGCGTCTTCGCCCTCACGAACTACATGCATCAGGCAAAAATCCAATACGGCGAACTCTCCCCGAAACTCATCGCCCTCTCCAATGGCTCTACCCCCGGAACCTTCGTGGTCCCCGTCGGCGCGACCAACCCCATTACCGGTGCAGTCATCCCTGTCGGCACTGCCGCAGGGGCCCGCACCTTCACCGTTGATTTTTCCTCGGGTGCTTTTCCCCCAATCTTCAATACGACTGCGGCTACTGCTCCCCAAAACCGCCACAATATTAACGAGGCCCTCACCCCGCAGCCTCGCGTCACGCGCTATGGAGCCCTCGCCACCGCCCGCTACGAGCTCACTCCCGATATCACGGCCTACGGAGAGGTGAACTATCAAGCGAACACCAACCTTGAATACCTCTCTGCCGTTGCCATCAGCAATCTAAACTCCATCACCCTGCCCGCCAACGCCGCGTTCAATCCCTTCGGTGTGGAGGTCGTCAATAACCCAACGGTTGGGGCCACGATCGTTTACCGTTTCCTAGAGGCCGGTCCCCGCGCCACCGAGACAACCAACACCTTCAAGCGCCTCGTAGGCGGTCTTAAGGGCAAATTTGGCCAAACATGGACCTGGGACTCCTCGTTGCTTTACAATCTTGCGAACTCCAAGAACGAGCTGCCCAGCGGTTGGATCTCTCAGGCCGGCGTAAACGCTGCCCTCGCCGACACCAACCGCGCGACCGCGCTCAACCTTTTCACGAACCCAACCCGAGGTATCGTCAACTCCTCTGCTGTGATCGAAAAGATCCGCTCCAAAGCCATCCGCGAGGCCTACACGGAACTTACTTCGTTCAACACGCAGGCCAACGGCTCTGTTTTCTCACTGCCGGCAGGGACCCTGAACCTAGCCACCGGCGTCGAAGCACGGGAGGAACGTTTCCGCGATAAACGCGACCAAGACCAGCTCATCGGCCAAGGCACCCCGGTTCCCCAATCCAAAGGCTCCCGTCGCGTCCAGGCGCTTTACACTGAGTTCAGCCTTCCGCTCGCGGCGCCGTCGCAAAAAATTCCGCTTCTATCGACTTTCGAGCTCAATGCCGCGGGCCGCGCCGAGCGCTACAGCGACGCCGGCTTCACCAACACTGCTGTCCCAAAGGTAGGCTTCCGCTGGCAGCCTTTTGATTCGCAGATCTCCTTGCGCGGCTCATGGGGAAAAGGCTATCGCGCCCCGTCCCTCGCCGAGCTCTACCAGCCACAAAGCACGGGGAATTTCTTCAATATTCCCGACCCGCTCCGTGTTGGTCGACCCGGTTCCAACGTCAACGACTCCGCCACAGGCCTGCGCATCATCACCTCCGGCGGCAATCCTAACCTGAGTCCCGAGAAATCCACCTCGAGTAACTACGGTATTCTTCTGCAGCCCAAGTTCTTGAAAGGCCTTTCCCTCAGCGTGGATTACTACGATGTCGAAGTGCGCAACCGAATTGGGGCACCCGCCACCGCCGCAATCATCCTCGCCAACCCGACCCTCTTCCCCGGCTTCGTGGACCGCGCCGCTCCCACCGCGAGCGACACTGCCAACGGGCTGCCCGGCGAAGTCCTTCGCATCCGCACGGTTACCGGTAATTACGGCGCCGCCGAGACTAGTGGCCTTGATATTAGCGCTGAATACAAATTCGCCACCGCCGCCCTCGGCCAGTTCACCGTCCGCGCCGCCGGCAGTCGCACCTACCACGCGAAGATCCGCTCCCGCAGCGATCTGCCCACCGTTGAAACTGTTAGTACCTTCGAGGTCCCCAATTTCCGCGGCAATGCTGGCCTATCCTGGCAGCGCGGCAAACTCGGCGCTGGCGTAACCGCCGACTACATCGCCGGATTCCCCGACCTCGCCCCGAGCGTGACGCGCGTAAAACAGCAGACGATCACTGGCGTGCAACTCAGTTACGACCTCCCTTACTCGACCAAAGTCACCCTCGGCGCCAACAATGTCTTCGACAAAAATCCGCCGCTCACCGCCTCCTCCACCGGATACGGCGAATCCACGAGCTCCTTTCTCCCACGCTTCATTTACTTGGACGTGACGAAGAAATTCTAAGGCTGGGCATAAGAGGTAGAATAACCGCGCCCGGGTTACGGGCGCGGAACCAACCCAGTCTGCCAAGTTTAGATCCCGCGGCCGATTCACCTCAGGGGTGAAAGTCATACCTCTCTGTTAGATTTTTTGCAGCTCCTGCGTTTGGGGATCGCTGCGCACGATTACGAAACGGCCTGTCGATCGTGACGTGCGCGTGGGCTAGGCCTGCACCGCCCCCACAACCCAACTCTCAACGCTGCCCATACCCCAGTTCTTCGGTATTGGCCCGGAGGGGGAAAATGGGGACTGATTGTGGCCTGCCCACCTCACCCGCGTTCGGCCTAGGACAAACAGAGGGCTAAAATAGGGAGGGGGCTCCTGCATAACCGCAGAAGTTTTTGTCCTGAAACCGGACACAAAAAAACCCTAACGCACTGATGCGTTAGGGGTGGGTTAAAATGGTGCGGCCATAGGGAGTCGAACCCCAAACCTCCAGATTCGTAGTCTGGCGCTCTATCCAGTTGAGCTATGGCCGCGTAGCAGAGGGCGAAAAGAAGCAAACAATCCACGCGCAGTGCAAGAGAGAATTTACCCTGAAGTGAAAATCAATTTGGGGGCAACCCGGACAATGCCCGTTTCTGAGGTTGCCGGGTTCGCCGAGCCCACCTCGGTGGATGCAGGATCTACCAGAGCGAGGGCGCCTCAGCGCTGGGCTTCACGCCAGTCGATAAGCTCGAGTTGCAGGAGCTTACGATCGTTGAAATGGTTCCAAGCGAGTTCGACGGCGAAATCCAACGGTACGCCTAAGGGAGGCATGCGGTGCGCCATCTTCCAGGCGACGCCGTGCAAGCGGCGGCCTTGCGGGTCCTCGAGGGTGAAACGGAAATGCACGTCTTTGAAGATGACTGGGCGCTGGCGCAGGACAACACCGCTCACGCCAAACACGGGTTCTGGATTGCCCTGACCGAAAGGTTGCAACGACTCGAGCTCTTCCATGAGAGCATCGCGGATTTGCCCAGGGGTTAGCCAGGCGGCGATCTTGAGTTTGGCCTCGGCGATGTCGCCGCCGGCGTGAGCTCGAACGGCGGCGGAGAATGCAGCGCGAAATTCCGGCAGGTGAGTTTTATTGAGCGCGATGCCGACAGCCATTGGGTGGCCGCCCCAACTGGAAAGACGTTCGCAACAGGTGCCAAGTACCGCGACTAGGTTAATGCCATCGACGCTGCGGCCGGAGCCTTTGGCGGTATCGCCTTCGTTACCGAGCACGACGCAGGGGCGATTGTACTTACGCGTGACGCGACCAGCGACGATACCAACGACACCCGGATGCCAATTTTCGCTGAAAAGGACGATGCCGGGCTCGGCGGCAAACTCGGACTCAATCATGCGCTCAGCTTCTTCGGTGATGCCGCGTTCGATGTCTTGGCGTTCGCGGTTAAAGCCCTCAAGTTGGCGCGCAGTCTCGGCGCAAAAAGCCGGGTCATCGCTGAGGAGTAATTCAACGGAAAGCGCAGCATCGGCAAGTCGACCCGAGGCGTTGATACGCGGGCCGAGGCGGAAGGAGATATCGGAAGGTTTGACGGCTTGGCCGGGGCGCACGCCAGCGATTTCCATGAGCGCCGCGAGGCCTGGGCGGGGCGATTCCTCGATGATGCGTAGGCCGTGGCGCGTAAGCAGACGATTCTCGCCGGTCAGCGGGACGAGGTCGGCAATCGTACCGAGTGCGACCAGATCCAAGTGGTCGCGCAATTTAATGCGAAAGGCGACGGGGTGATTTTCGACGCGGAGCTGCTTGAGAAGCCCATGCACCAACTTAAAGACCAAGCCTACCGTACAGAGGTTGCGCCAGGCCGCATCGGCGCCGGTTTCATCGGCATCGACGTGGGGGTTGATCAATATGCCGTCGGCCAGCGCCGCTTCTTTAGAGCGGTGATGATCCACGACGAGTACATCTATCCCCTGGCCGCGCAGGTACGCGACCTCGTCATGAGAATTCGTCCCGCAATCAAGAGCGATAAACAGAGCGGGCTTGCCGCCTTCGAGTGCTCGATCGATTGCGCTGCGCGAGAGGCCGTAGCCATCTTCGGAGCGACGCGGTACGACAAAACGGGGATTCAGACCGAAACGCCGTAAAATCATTACGAGCAGCGCGGTGCTGCTCACACCGTCGACATCGTAGTCGCCGAGGACGACAACGGATTGTTGTGCAGCGATGGCAACGCGCAGCCGGGTGGCGCCAGCCTCAAGGTTGCGCAGCAGGAAGGGATCACGCAAAGCCGCCAGTGCGGGTTGCATGAATTCGGCTGCCGAACCGGGTTCGGTGATGCCTGCAGCGAGTAAAAGCTCGGCCAACACCGGTTTGAGACCGAGGGCTTGGCCCAAGGTCTCGATCTCGGTGGCCGGACGCGGCGTGTAAATCCAGCGCATGGTGGGATGACTCCGAGGTAGGGCGCGCAGTACCGAACGCGCCACGGTGAACGAACGCGGTCCGAAGACCGCAGCGGAGCACAAGGATCCGCCCTACCCTGGCAGAGTTATTCCGAAGCCTTGCTGGAGCCGGTCCACTCGTATTTAGGCGCTACGTCGTGATGCGCCTCGACGTGCTTACGATCACCCTTGTGCCACCAGTAAAACACTGGCGTAGCAATGAACAAGGATGAGAAAGTGCCGGTCAGAACACCAATCAGTAGCGTAAAGGCGATGTCGTTAACATCGCCGCTCGTCGTAACGATCAGCGTGATAGCGGTCAGAAAGGTCGTACCACCCGTGATGATAGTGCGGGAGAGCGTAAGGTTGAGTGAGCGATTGATGACCTGGCGCAATGTGCCGGCGGGATTCATCTTCAACTCTTCGCGGATTCGGTCAAAGACAACAATGGTGTCGTTAATCGAGTAACCAATTATGAGCAGGATCGCCGCGACCATCGAAGCGTTGAATTGTCGGTCGAATAAAACAAAGATACCGACGGTCATGATAAGATCGTGGATCGTTGATACCACCGCACCCACGCCGTAACCAAATTCGAAGCGGAAGGCGATGTAGCCAAGGATTGCAAGCAAGGCCAAGATGACGGAGACGACCGCGTTCCATTGAATTTCTTTGCCGACGGAGGCACCGATGCGACTCTCGCCAACGACAACTAGCTTAGCCTGCGGTAGCGCCTTTTGAAGCTGCTGCAAAACCGCCCGTCCTTGGTCGACTGGGGTGGTGATACGTAAAACTTCGCGAGCACCGCCCAGTGGTTTTTGGTAGGAAAAATTAACCTCTTTGATTCCAATCTTCTGACTGGTTTTGGTAAGTTCAGCTAATTCGATTTTCTGAGCAAAATCGAGGGTCACCATGTCGCCACCAGCGAAATCAATACCGTAAATGGCGTTTCCTTTATAGGCTACGGCGCCGACGCCGACGACCAAAATCAGGACCGTTCCAATGACGGCGGCTTTAGTGTATTTAAGGAAATCGAAGTTCGTCGATTGCAAGACCGAGAACATCTTCATCGACTTGATTACACCGCCATAAATCACGCCTTCGAGCAACAGCTTGCTGACGACGATGGCGGCAAACATGGTGGTGAAAATACCGACTCCGAGAGTCAAACCGAAGCCTTTGACCGGACCGGTGCCCCAAAAATACATGATCAAAGCCACCAAGAGCGTGGTGATATTGGAGTCCAAAATCGCGGACCACGCTTTGTCGAAACCGGCTTCCAGCGCCGCAGGTAGAGATTTACCGAGTTTGAGTTCCTCGCGCATACGCTCAAAAATCAGGATGTTCGAGTCGACCGACATCGCGAGCGTGAGGACGATACCAGCGATACCTGGCATCGTGAGAGTCGCGCCAAAGGAGGCCATCACACCAAGCGTGATCAGCACATTGATACCCATGCCGATCGCTGCGACCACACCGCCGACAGTGTAGAAAAGGAGCATAAATCCAATCGTCAGTGCTGTGCTCACGATAAAAGCATTGCGCGCGCTAAGCACGGCATCTTCGGCGAGCGTGGGCGTGACCTCATACTGCTCTTTAACAATAAGCGGTAGGTCGAGCGGGTTATTCAGTACATTCGAAAGATTGATAGCTTCGCGGTCCGTGAAGTTACCGGATATGACGGCAGAGTCGCTGTTGATCTCCTCTTTAACTGTGGGCGCGGAGTAGAGTTTGCCGTCGAGCACGATAGCTAGGCGACCAAGGCGACCAGCCTGCTGGCCGGACTGAGAAATGGTGCGGGTAACCTCGGCAAAGCGCTTTTTGCCTTCGTTCGTAAATTGAAGAATGACCTCCGGTTTGCCGTAAAGATCAGGCCGAGCGAACGCGGCAGAGATCATCTCGCCGGTCATTTCAGGAATGCGTTTTACGAACAACTCCTCACTGGTGTTTTCGCCACCGCGACCTTCGTAGTCGAGGGAGAGGATTTCATAGCCTGGAGGAACATCGGTGGGGGCAGCCGGGTTGGGAAATTGCGCTACGTTGACGAGGCGGAAGGAGAGTTGGGCGGGCTTCTTCACATTGTCCACTACCTCGGGGTTATCCTTCGTGTTGACGTTGGCCAACTGCACTTCGATGCGGTTATTACCGATCGGGCGAATCACGGGCTCGGCCACACCAAAGGCATTGATGCGAGCGCTGATAATTTCAATAGCCTTGGCTAACTCTTCTTTCCGAGTTGTTTGGTCGTTTTTAGCAACCGCCTTTTCGTCAACTTCGAGGGTGAAGGCGACGCCGCCCTTGAGGTCGAGACCGAGCTGGAGGCGACCCTTGGAACGGCGGAGAAGCTCGTTAAGGAGAATCTCGTTACGCTTGCCGATATTTTTGAGCGAGTCCTCTAGGCGGATCTCGGGAAAATAGACCGTGAGATCAAGCTTACGCTCGAGGCCGATCTGCTTCAGAGCGACAAACTCGCTAGGAGCGGCGCCAGATTTCTTGCGCGCGAGGGCTTCGTCGAGAAGCTTATTGAAATCGGCGGATTTCGCCGTGGCGTGCTCTTTCGCGTAGACGGCGAAGGATACATCATTAAGCGGGATCAGTTCGGCAACCGCCCAGGCCGCGATGAGGACGGACAGGACGATTTTCCAGAGGTTGCGTTTGAGCATGGTCGTATTGGTTTAAATTTTTTTGGGGTTAGAACGGCAGCCGAGCCGATGCACGCGCATGGGCATTGCCGGTAGGTGGGCAAAGGAACGAGCTCGATTTACTTGGTTTCCTCAGCGCTGCTCTTCTTTGTGACCGCGGAGATGAAGCCCTTGGCGACTTCGATCTTGGTGTTATCGGCGATGCGTACGATGAATCGGTCGTCCTTCACATTAGTGACGACGCCATAAATACCACCGTTGGTGAGGACCTCGTCGCCGGATTGTAACGAAGCGAGCATCTTCTCATGCTCTTTCTGTTTCTTGCGCTGCGGGGCGATGAAGAGAAAATAAAATCCGCCGGCGATGAGGCCGTAAAAAAGCAGCATCTGCCACCAAGGGCCGGCCGCTCCGGGACCTTGGCCAGGGGTGGCGGTTTGAGCGAAATGAATGAAGGAAGCGGTGAAGGAATGCATATTCGTCATTGCGTGTTGCGGATTTTGAAAAAAGAAACGTATAGGAAATCAATTCTAAGACTGCAAAAGCAAGCCCTATCACCTCCCCTGTTCCGCATTGAAAAGTAAATCCGCCTCCTCCTGGTCCGCCGCCAAGTCCGAAGAACTCTATGGGTTCAAGCGCTGGGGCTCCGGCCACCTCTCAGTCGACGACGCCGGCTTCCTCAACGTCCAACCGCTCGCCGACGGCCGCGGCATCCGCGCGCTTGACGTGATTAACGAAGCCGTTGGCATGGGTCTCAAAGCCCCTCTGGTGATCCGCTTCCAAGATCTCCTTCGCCACCGCGTAGCTCAGCTCAATGGCGTTTTCAATAAGGCCATCAAACAAGAAGGCTACAAAGGTAGCTACCGCGGAGTGTTTCCCATCAAGGTCAACCAACTGCGCGAGGTCGTCGACGAGATCGTCGCCGCCGGCAAGGACTTCAATTATGGGCTAGAAGCAGGCTCCAAGCCCGAGCTCATGATCGCAATTGCGATGCACGAAGGCGCCAACCGCCTAATCATCTGCAACGGCTACAAGGATCACGACTACATCCGCCTCGCGCTCCTCGCCCGTAAACTGGGAAAAAAAATCATCCTCGTCGTCGAACAGCTCTCAGAAATCGACGATATCATCAAAATTTCCGAAGAAGTCGGCGTGAAGCCCATGATCGGTTTCCGCGCCAAACTCCAGACCCGCGGCGAAGGAAAATGGGCTATGTCCACTGGAGACAATGCCAAGTTCGGCCTCAACACCGCCGAAATTCTTTTTGCCTGCGAAAAACTACGCGAAGCTAAACTCGAGTCCTGCCTGCGCCTCGTGCATTTTCATATCGGCTCGCAGGTCCCCAACATCATCACCATAAAGAACGCGGTCATAGAGGCCACGCGGTTTTATTGCCAACTTGCGAAAATGGGTTTCCCGATGGGTTACCTCGACGTCGGTGGAGGTCTCGGTGTCGATTACGACGGTTCTCGCACGAACTTCGAGAGTTCAATGAACTACTCGATGGAGGAATACGCCCGCGATGTCGTTTTTAATATCCGTGAAATCTGCACCGCCTCGCGCGTCGCCGTACCTGACATCGTAAGCGAATCCGGCCGAGCCATCGTGGCTCCCCACTCGCTACTCGTCGTCGAGGTCTTCGAGCGTATCAACAAGCGCGAGTCCCTAGGCCAACAGCACCAACCCAAGGTGAAAAACAAGGTCGTCGAAGACCTTGAGGTCATGTTGAAAAACAAGACCAAGCTCGGCCGTCTGGAGCGTTTTCACGACGCTACGCAGAAAAAAGAAGAGGCGCTCTCGCTCTTTAATCTCGGTTACCTCGATCTCGAAAACCGCGCCGCCGCCGAATCTCTTTTTTGGAAAATCTGCGAACAGATAGCTAAGGAAGGCCAGAAAGCAGGCTATCAACCCGAGGAACTCCACGATCTCAACAAGCTACTCGCCGATCAATACGTCTGCAATTTTTCGGTATTTCAATCGCTCCTAGATCACTGGGCTCTCAAGCAACTCTTCCCCGTCGCCCCACTCCACCGCTTGAATGAAAAGCCCACGGTCAACGCGATCCTCGCAGACATCACGTGCGACTCCGACGGTAAAATCAGCAGTTTTATCGATCTACAGGACACCAAAGATTACATCACGCTGCACCCGCTTAACGGGAAACCTTACTACCTCGGAGTATTTCTCACCGGTGCCTATCAGGACATCATGGGTGACCTCCACAACCTATTCGGCCGTGTCAACGAGGTCCACGTCTTCTTGGAGGACGATGAACCTAACGGGTTCTACATCGAAGAAGCGTTGAGCGGTAGTCGCATCGCCGACGTCCTCGAAGGAGTCCAGTACCAGCAGGAAGAGCTCTGCCGAAAGATGAAGGCCCAGATCGATCTCGCCACGAAGAAAGATATCGTAAAACCGCGCGAAGGCGTCCGCCTGCTCGAACTCTACGAAAGCCAGATGCTCAACAAGACCTACTTGAATATCGAGGCCAAGACCGGTCGGAAAAAGAAGCCGTAAGGTCTTCGATTGATCGATATCAATGAACGGCGCCCCGGATAAAAACCGGTGGCGCCGTTTTAATTTGTAGCGCCAAGCTTAGATCAATTTCGACTGGACGAGTTTACTGACCGCGCCGAAGTCGATGAGGGCGGAGTCGGGATGCGCTTTGAGTACGCCGATGACTTTTCCCATTTCCTTCTTCGTCGTTGCCCCCGTGCTCGCTATGGCCTCGGCGATCAGAGCGTCGAGTTTAGCGGCGTCGAGGCCGGCGGGCAGATATTTTTGCAGAATCTTGATCTCAATCTCGTTGGTGGCGACCAAGTCGGCGCGACCGCCTTTGGCGAACTCGAGATTGGCGTCAGTGAGATTTTTTACTGCCTTGCGCAACGTCGCGAGCGAGAGCACGTCGTCGATCTCTTTGTTACTGTCCATGGCCGCGCGCTTGATCGCGGCATCGGCGGTGCGCAGCGCAGTGGTGGTGACGCTGTCGCGGGCTTTCATGGCGACAATAATGTCGGCACGGAGGGTTTCGTAAATGGAGGACATGCGTGAAGCGTGGCGCACAGGGCGACCTTGTCGAGACGGCAACCACGCCGCGGTCTTGCACCTAGTCGCGACTCCCTCACCATTATCACGTGCATCCTCAGACCTCGCTCAACGTTCTCGGCGGTCCGCTCAAACCCTGCTCGCTTAATCCTCTAACAGGCTTTTTCCGTAATGGCCAATGCGACACGTGTGCGGAGGATCATGGATGCCACACGGTATGCGTGGAAGTCAGCGCAGGCTTTCTCGACTACAGCCGCGCTGCCGGCAACGATCTCTCCACGCCACGCCCCGAGTACGATTTCCCTGGGTTGCAACCCGGCGACCGTTGGTGCGTCTGCGCTGCGCGCTGGCAGGAGGCGCTTGACGCAGGCGTGGCGGCGCCAGTGGCGCTGGCTTCGACGCATTTCCGCTCGCTCGAAGTTGTGCCATTGTCCCTGCTCCAACAGCACGCCACCGCATGAACGAAACCCGCCCGCCTTCCAACGACCCGCTCCACGGAGTCACCCTTGAAGCACTGCTAACAGAGCTAGTGGCCCGGCATGGTTGGGAAGAACTAGGCCGCCGCATCGACGTGCGTTGCTTCAACTACGACCCAAGCATCACATCTAGTCTCAAGTTTTTGCGCAAAACAGCTTGGGCGCGCCAAAAAGTCGAAGAGCTTTACTTGCGCGGCCTTGGCGGTCGCGGCTGATTAGGTTGCCTCGTCTCAAACCACGAGGGGTTTTTTGCGCATCTCGACAAGGGCGAGTAACAAATCGCCCTTGGATAAGCTGCCGAGTAATTTGCCGCTGGGATCAACTACCGGCAGGCGCTCCGCTTCAAAATTCAAGAAGCGTCCGAGCGCCTCGCTCAACGTAGACTCTGGGCCTACGCGTGGAAACTCTTCTCGCAAAATATCGTTAGCGATCACGAGTTCAGCCAACTCCGGTTCACCAAGGTAAGGTTTAATATCATGCAAGGAGACCGCGCCGAGAAACCGCTCATCTTCATCGGTCACGTAAAGGTTATTCACCCGGGTCGCCAGAAACATCCGAGCTATTTCAGCAAAATGAGCGTTGCGACTTAGAGTTGGAGGTTTGCCCTTCATCAACTCAGCCACATGGCCGCGACCAAAACTTGCATCGCTTGAAACCTCCGCCGCCTTCTTTTTCAAAACCTCACTGTAAAGCGAACGGCCTTCGAGCCCCTTCGCGGTGTAATAAGCCACAACGCTGCATAACATCAAAGGCAGGATAATATCGTAGCTTAACGTCATCTCGAAAAGCATGATCACCGCCATCACCGGCGCGTGACTCACCGCCGAGAGGAAAGCCCCCATTCCGACCAGCGCAAACGCGCGTGGATCCACCGCCCCACCCGGCCAGATTGCGTGGACGGCTTGTCCAAAAAGAAAACCCGCCCCGGCCCCCATGAACAATGACGGCGTGAACACACCACCCGGCGCGCCCGAGCCGAAGGAAGAGGCCGTGGCGAGCCACTTACACGCCACAAAGAGCAACAAAGTCGTCCACAATACTTGCCCTTTTAATATGGTGACGACGACCGAATAACCATTCCCGCACACCTCGGGCACCTGGATCGCTAACGCACCGACGATCAATCCGCCCAGTGTCATTCGCGCCACCAACGGTAATTTTGTGGCGATAAAAATAGCCTCCGCCCGCTTCAAAGAACGCAAAAACCACGGCGCCAAAATCCCGGCGATCACGCCCAGTGCTATGTAAGCGGGCATCTCCAGCGGCGAACTCAAACGAAACTCCGGCACTTTATAAAGCTGCGCCTCACTTGTAAGCACACGGACGGTCATCGCCGCAACAACCGCAGAAACCGCCAACGGCCCCAAACTCTCCATCGCAATCGTCCCAAGAATAATTTCGGCGACGAAAAACGATCCCGCGATCGGCGCATTGTAAGCCGAAGCGATGCCCGCCGCGGCGCCGCACGCCACCATTAGACGTAATTGTGGTGGCGTAAATTGACGCCAACGCCCGATAAACGAAGCCATCACTGCCGCAAGTTGCACCATCGGACCCTCCCGCCCGATCGAGCCACCCGAACCGATGGAAAACAAAGCTGCAGTACTCTTCACCAAACTAGCCCGAATCGGCACATGGCCCGAACCGATGGAAATCGCCTCCATATAATCCGTCGAACTTTGTCCCTTGGTGAGGTGCTTACCGAGCATCAGCACGATACCGGCGAGCAAACCGCCCATTGCAGGCAACGCTAACACCGCCCACCACGGCAATTGCTTCATCGATTCGACGACACCCTCATTCGAACCCGTTAACAACTGGTGCGCCCCTTCGGCCAAAGCTTGAAACACGAGCGAACTTAAAGCGCCCAAAAAGCCCGCAAATCCGGCCCACAACAACGTGATTTGCCACTCGCTGGGCTGCAATTTTTCCTGCACCCACACCCGCCAACGCAATAGCCGCAGCATCCGCTCCAACAGAAGCTTCGCTGGATCTGTGACGACATTCATCGCAGCTGAGCCCGTGACAATACCGCCCGGAACTCCGCCTCCGTCGGCGCGCCGAGCAAAGCCGCTCGCGTGGTTGCATTTTTCAACATGCGCGACAACGCCGCTACCGTTTGCAAATATTCGCTCACCGCCGCCTTGGGCGTCCCTATTAAAAACACTAGTCGCACCCGAGGATGCTCTGCATCGAAGAGCACCGGAGTAGCCGTGCGAGCCACCGCCAACACGATTCGGCCTACGGCGGTCGTACGCGCGTGCGGCAAGGCTACATCATCGGCGATACAAACGGATGAAAGGGCTGCGCGCTCGAGCAAATCGTGCATGAATTGGTCCGCATCACGCACCTCGGGCGTCGCGGCCCGTAGACGCTGGTGAAGCGCCCGGATCGCTTCTTCACCGGAGTTGACCCGAAGATCGGTCACAACGGCATCCGGCGAGGCGATGAGTTCAATCGGAGAGTTCAAGTAGAGGGTAGCGTGCGGATGTCGGCCAATGAAACAAGCGTGGGTTAATGATTCTTTAACGCAAAATTACTTAGGCCGTGAGCAAGCCTGACATTGCCTTTAATCCAGCGTGTAAGGTTGATCCGGCTCCTGTTCGGCGTGAGCCGTCAAAGCCACCAAGCTCTTCAACGAGCTAAAATGCTGGCTCAGATCGAAATCTCCACCCAGCCCGCCGATGAGCTTGTCGAACAAATCGCGCTTGGAAGCCTTCAAAGCTTGGATGCGTTCCTCGATCGTACCGGCGGTGACCATACGATAGACAAAGACCGTGTTCGTCTGCCCGATACGGTGCACGCGATCGACCGCCTGTGCTTCGACGGCGGGATTCCACCAGGGGTCTAGCAAGAAAACGTAATCCGCCGCGTGCAAGGTAATGCCAGTGCCCGCAGCCTTAAGCGACACCAACATTGCCGCCGCCCCCTGAGCACCTTGAAATTGTTGCACAGGCTTCAGGCGGTCGAGCGTCATACCCGTCAACTCGTAGCGTGGTAAATCCGGAAATTGCGCCGCCAACGCCAACCGTACCCGATCCAGCAACATCACAAATTGCGAAAAAATCACCACCTTGTGGCCACTGCCGACAATCTCGGCCAATTTTTCGAGTAATAAATTAATTTTCCCAGAATCGGTCAATGGCGCCTCCATCCAAGGTAACATATCCGGATCGCAACAGGTCTGCCGCAGACGCGTCAGCAAGGCGAGGAAACCAAAAGATTTCTCCCTCATAGCGGAACCGACATCGTCGCCCAAGCGGTCGAGTCCCTCGGAGCAGATCCGCGCGTATTCGGTCCGCTGCACCGCGGTGAGCGGACAAATAAGATCCATTTCAACTTTTTGCGGGAGCTCCTTAGCGACTTCGTTTTTCGTGCGCCTTAAAATAAACGGCGCCAGTTGCGCACGCAATCGACCGAGCGTGCCCTCACGATCCGCCACCAAAGAAGCTTCAAACGCCGCGCGGGAACCGAGCAAGCCCGGGAGCAAAAACCGAAAAATACTCCACAAATCGAGCTGACGATTTTCCAGGGGGGTGCCGGTCAAAACGATTCGATGACGTGAACGCACGGCAAAACAGGTCTGCGTGATCTTGGCATCAGGGTTTTTAATGAACTGTCCTTCATCCAAGACCGTGTAGCCAAACTCCAATCCCGGCAGCAAAGCTCGATGCTTACGCAGTTGAGTGTAACTCGCGATCCACACCGCCGCAGCCGGTTGATTGGTGAAATCGTGGCCGCTCTTGAGCACATCGACCGTCAATGCCGGAAAAAATTTCGCGATTTCCTCACGCCACACCGGCACCACGCTGGCCGGGCAGACAATTAGGCTCGCTCGATCCGGAACTCGGCGCGTCGCGAGTAATGCGAGCACTTGGAGCGTCTTACCCAAACCCATCTCGTCGGCGAGCAAACCGTGACAACCGACTTCACACAAATGGTGCATCCACTCCACGCCGCGGCGTTGATAAGGCCGAAGCAACTCGGGCAACTCCGGCGTAGTTTCCGGCGGTGCCAAAACCCGGTGCCTCCACGCCTCCATCTCGGGTGAAAGACTGAGTTTTAGTTTGGCGTCATTGAACAAAGAAAACACCAAATACGGCGAGATGCCGCCACCTTGGGTTGCTGGCTGCGTGCCTTGCGTCTCAGTGATGTTTTTCTGCCAAGATTGATAAGAGTCCCAACGATCAGCCGGCAGGGATACAATGCCTAAACTCGGAATGATCACGGGCTGTCCACCGCGCTTGAGTAGAGAATTTACTTCGCTGTCCGTCAGCATCCGTTCACCTGCACGGAAGATCCAACGCAGGTTTAGCGCGGCGTGTTCGCCCGCGCCCGCGGGGACAGTGGCGCGTTCCGCCACCGCCTCGATCTCGATCGCGCGTGTGCCCTTAATCAGATTGGCCGCCTTGTCATCCAGCTCGATCGCAAACATCCGCCGCCAAGGGGCGAGAGTGGTCTTGAGGAAATTTGGTATTTCCACCAACGACTCCAACAAATACGCACCGGTGTCGTGCTGATAATGAAAGTGAGCTTTACGAGCATACGCAGCGAGTCCGATGAGCTTAGCGCGTTCGCCCGAGGATACATGGCTCGATCCACTCGCATGTGCATCCGGCCCAAGGGCTGGGTGACGCGTTTTCTTATCCGCTTCCACCCAAAACGCCTGGAATTGCAAACCAGCGGTGCGTGTTTTAAATACAAGTAACAACGGCCGCGAAGGGCTGTTCAAACGAGCAGCGGGCACTACGTGTGGACGCGCCGGCGGGTGACCATTACCGGGGGCAAAAGCATGCGTGGGATAGGAGGAGGAAACATGTTGTGAGCCGGGTCGAACAAATCCCGTTGTCGCACCAGACGCGGCCGCGCCACCGGTGATAGCCCCACGAGGAGCCTCGCTTGAGGCGGCTCTTGGTAAATCCTCGGGCAAAGGAGAAATCTCGTCGGCGACGAGTTCCTCGATCTCATGCAAACCGGCCACCGCCAAGGCGTGTGCAATCTCTAAGTCGGTTGTCGAAGAACGCACCGAGAAACTGTCCGATGCCCACTCAATCACCGCGTATTCATCTTTTTTATCGATTCGGCGGTGCACGATTGCATCACGATCCGTCAGCTCTAATTCACGCACCTGACCGTCTCGATAGATTTGTCGACCCAACTCCAGCTGGGTGGAGCTGAAACGCTCGGACCAGTCGTTTTCGAGTTTTCCAAACCAAAACTCGAGGGAGTGCGGTGTGTAGACGCGCTTCGGGCCGTGAGACTGCATTCGCGTGAAAGAATCGAAACTAGAATCTACCCAGCACTCTGCAACCACGAATTACGATCAAAGTGCACACAAGCGACTTTCGCCAAATCGTAACGCAACTGCCATCATTTCGCCACGCAGGGCGATTAAAGGTACAAGTAGTCCGCCACCCACTAGCGCATCGCATTAAACACAATTACGTGAAATTAGCCCTCGTCACCGAAACGTTTCCTCCAGAGGTCAACGGCGTGGCGATGACGTTTGGAGTGATCGCACGCGAGCTCTCTGCCCGGGGTCACGACCTGACTATTTATCGGCCCCGCCGCGACGATCTTCCCCAGCCTGAGAGTGGACTTTCCTACCGAGTCATGAGTTTGCCCGGCCTGCCAATTCCAGGTTACCCGCTACTGCGACTCGGGCTACCCGCCGGTCGCACTCTACAAAAACTTTGGCGCGAAGACCCACCTGATCTCGTCCACGTCGCCACGGAGGGCCCACTGGGAGCCACTGCCGTAACCGCCGCGCGCGCGCTTGGTCTACCAGT
This sequence comes from Opitutia bacterium, assembly GCA_947458705.1. Classification (GTDB taxonomy): domain Bacteria; phylum Verrucomicrobiota; class Verrucomicrobiia; order Opitutales; family Opitutaceae; genus Tous-C4FEB. The sequence goes on from CANHAH010000027.1 coordinate 18,079, forward strand.
GAGCTCGAGTTTCCACACCAATTTCCACACGTATACGCGCTCCTACGGCTACGGCGCTTTTCATCGCCTTACCCTCGCTTGGCTCCGCTACGTGCATAACCGCACGCTACGCACCTTTGCCCCTACTCCCGAACTGTGTGCCGAGCTCGCCACGTACGGTTTTCGCGATCTTGCCGTCCTCTCGCGAGGCGTCGACACATCCCAATTTGATCCCTCACGTCGCTCGCGCGAACTTCGCGCTAGCTGGGGCGCAGAGGATGACACGCCGGTTGTGCTCCACGTCGGGCGCATGGCAGCTGAAAAAAACTACGAACTTGTTTTCCGGGCCTTTGCAGCCATGCGCGCCGCGAATCCACGTTGTCGTTTCGTCCTCGCTGGCGATGGTCCGCTCAAAGCTCGGCTCGTTCGCGAACACCCGGAATGCATATTTGCGGGCTTTTTCTCCCGCGAAGAAATCGGCCGTTACTATGCCTCTGCTGATATCTACATCCACGCCAGCCTCACTGAGACCTTTGGGAATGTGCTGACGGAGGCCATGGCCAGCGGACTAGCCGTGGCCGGCTTCAACTACGCTGCGGCATTAAAATTTATTCGGCATGGCGAAAACGGGCTCAGCGTTCCTTGCGATCAACCCACCGCCCTCATCACAGCAGCTGTCCAACTCGCGTGCGAGCCCGAGCTCCGCCAGCAGCTGCGTCTCGCCGCGCGCGCGACCGTAGAGCCACAATCGTGGTCATCGGTGATCGCCGGCTTCGAAGCCGATCTCGCCCACGTGATCGCCGAAACCCGCGGAGCTACGCTGCCCTGCAACTCTACCCCGTAAACCATAATGCCCGCTCGGATTCTCATTTTAACCGCCGGCTATGGCGAAGGTCACAACGCCGCCGCCCGCGCGCTTTCCGCCGCTTGCGACACGAATTACGGGTCTGGCACGGCGCGGGTTGTTGATCTGTTCGCCTTGTCGCGACCACGATTCAATCAAATCAGTCGCCGCGCCTATATAGCGATCATCAACGGCGCCCCGCGACTCTGGAGCAGCCTCTACGCTTGGATCGATCGCTCCAACTTGGTCCCCCGGTGTTTTTGGCTGCTCGGCCGCGAACGCCGCCTACTTGCTCGCATCATCGCCGAAGAAAAACCCGACGTCATTTGCAGCACGTATCCTGTTTACGCGTTCCTAATCGCGCGTCTGCAAAACGAGGGTAATAGCCTCCCACCGCATTTCAACGTCGTGACGGATTCGATCAGCATCAACTCGCTGTGGTGGCGAGCCGGCGCGGCTGGTTGGTTTGTCCCCAACCCGGATTCTGCAGCCGTCATGCGTGCTGCGGGATTGGATCCAGAAGATCTCCACATCACCGGTTTCCCCGTACCGGCATTTTTTAGTGAATACGCCAGCCGGCTCACGCCCCCCGACCTAGCAAACGCTAGCTCGGCCCCCCGGATTCTTTACATCATTAACTCCGGCACCAATCACGCCGCAGAAACCGCACGCCTACTACTTGCCGAAACGGCTTGGGAAATCACGATCGCGGTGGGCCGTGACGTCGCGCTTCAAAGCGAGCTCTCGAGGCTCGCAGCCGGCCGCGCGCTGCCTGCGCATATCCTAGGTTGGACCGACCAGATTCCGCACCTGCTAATGACGCACCATGTAGTAATTAGCAAAGCCGGCGGCGCTACTACCCAAGAAGCCATTGCCGCTCGTTGCCCTATGATCGTAAACCAGATCGTACCCGGCCAAGAGGAGGGCAACTACGAGCTTCTGCGCCGCACCGGCGCTGGCGCATTAGCGACGACCCCCAACGCGGTGATTCAAAGTCTGCGCAAGGCTTTCGCACACAATGGCGCCATATGGCAGCAATGGCGCAACGCGCTCGCCCCCATCGTACGCAATGACGCCGCTAATGAGATCGCCCGACACCTGATCAAAGCCAGCGCGTCCAGTGAAAAATCTGCCAGCCCAACAGAAGCCGCGTTGCCATGAAAATTCGCTTCATTCTGAACCCCGTCTCTGGTCGGCATGCGCGTAGCGCTCGGCTCTTACCGTTGTTACGCGACTTCATTCGCAGCCAAGCGCTCGACGCCGAACTTCACCCGACCGAAGGGCCCGGTCATGCGACCGTGCTGGCCCATGAAGGCGTTCAAACCGGCTGCCAACGCATCGTCGCCATCGGCGGTGATGGGACCATGAACGAGGTCGCCCAAGCGCTTATCGACACGCCGGCGGCACTCGCGCTCATTCCCTGCGGATCAGGTAACGGCCTCGCTCTCCACCTCGGCCTACCCCTGGCTCCGATCGCAGCCTTGCAGCTCGCCTCGCACAACAGCGGCCGCATCGCCGCCATCGACACCGGCTCCGTCAACGGGCGCCCATTTTTTAACGCCATGGGCTTCGGCCTGGATGCCGATGTGAGCGAGCGCTTTAACCGTCTCACTACCCGCGGCCTGCCCACCTACGCCCGCACCGCTTGGACTGCGTTCCGCCAGCGTCGCAGCGAGAAATGCCACATCACTCTAGGCGGCCATACCGAAACCACCGAGATCCTGCTACTGGCCATCGCCAACTCCGACCAATACGGCAATCGTGCCTTCATCGCCCCAGGCGCCCGCGTCGACGATGGCCAGCTCGATCTTATCGCCATCCGGCCCGTCAGTTTGCTCGGCGCAGTCGGACTAGGAGCCCGACTTTTTCTCGGCAACCTCGATCACAGCCCCTCGGTCCGACGTCTTCGCGGTGCCCGTTTCCTCATTGAGCGGCCCACCCCTGGTATCGTCCACACCGACGGAGAAACACACGCGACTGGAACCCGCCTCGAGGTCCGTGTGCACCCCCAAAGCCTAAGGCTCATTGTACCGCTCACCTCCCGCGCACAGGCCTGCGTCGAGGATCAAGCTCCCTCCGGTTTCGCTCTTCAATTGCCATGAACAAGCTCCGCGTTCGTACCGTTATCCTCTCCGATGTCCACCTCGGCACCAGCGAAAGCAAAGCGGCCGAAGTGAACCATTTTCTCCGCCACGTGCGCTGCGAAAAACTGATCCTCAACGGTGACATCATTGATGGTTGGCAACTCCAACGCGGCGGCAGTTGGACCAAAGCCCATACGCGATTCATCCGCATCGTACTAAAAAAACTAGAAAAGAAAGACACTCAAGTCGTCTACTTAAGAGGCAATCATGACGACATCCTGACTCAATTTCTACCTCTTGATTTTGAAAATTTAACGATTGTAGAAGAACACATCCACGAAGGTCCGCGCGGCAGGTACCTCGTACTCCACGGAGATGTCTTTGATACAGTCACAAAGAATTTCGTTTGGCTCGCCCATCTTGGCGACTGGGGCTACCGCGCTCTGCTCAAACTGAACCGCGCCTACAACATATGGCGCGCTTGGCGCGGTCTCGAATATTGGTCGCTTAGCAAAGCTATCAAAGCACGCGTGAAATCCGCCGTGAACCATGTATCCAACTTCGAGGAACACATCGCCGCTCTGGCCAAATCACGTGACTGCCTTGGTGTCATGTGTGGCCACATTCACACCGCGGCGGATAAAATGTTGGGTGAGATTCATTACCTTAACAGTGGCGACTGGGTTGAGTCGCTCACTGCCATCGTGGAACACCACGACGGTCGCTTTGAATTGATTCATTACAACGATTTCTTGCGCGCCTTCCCACTGCCCAGCGAGGGAGCACCAGAATCCGAACTCATCCCCGCCTAGGTAAAAACAAGTCGCGAAATCAGATAGCCCGCATATTCTGGTGGGCATGATCAACCAACTCCCACGTTGGGTTTGGACTGGGGCTTGGGCCCTAGCTTTTATTGCGGGTATCGTGAACGTGGTGGGTCTACTCGGTTTCGAGCATCAAGCAATCACGCATCTTACGGGCACGACCTCACTTCTGGGCGCCGCGCTCGGCACTTTCCAAGGTGCCCATGCACTACATTTGCTGGCGGTGATTATTTCCTTTGTAGTCGGAACGGCGCTTAGCGGATTTATTATTAAAGATTCGACCCTCAAACTCGGACATAGTTACGGCGTCGCGCTCGCGATCGAATCCGCTTTGCTCGCCTTCGCCGTTCCGCTTCTTAATCGCCAAGCTTATCTTGGCGATTATTTCGCCTCCTGCGCTTGCGGCCTACAAAACGCCATGGCCACCACTTACAGCGGCTCGGTGGTGCGCACCACCCACGTCTCTGGTATGTTTACCGACTTGGGCATTTTCATCGGCCACCGCCTGCGCGGGCTTCCCGTTAACACGCGTCGGTTAAACCTCTGTTTGATCATCATCAGCGGATTTCTCTGCGGCGGTATAGTGGGCGCGTATTTTTTTGAAAAACTCAGCTACGCTACGCTTTTGATCCCAGCCACCGGCACTGGATTTGCGGCCGTTGTTTACGGCCTATATCAGTTTCGTCACCACAAAAGCATCCACACCTAAGCGGGCGGACGAAGCGAGAGCACCGCTTGGACGATAGCAAACGTGCGCGCCACCGCGCCGGCATTGCGCCCATGCCAAGCGGTCGCGGCCTGCGCGAGTTGCTCTCGCCGTCCAGCCTCGCTCAGTACACTCACTGCCGTCGTCACCAACTGCTCCGCTGAATCGACCCGTACCGCCGCACCGGCCTGGATGAGTTCGCTAGCGATCACCCGGAAATTACTCATTCCCGAACCGAGCACAATCACCCTTCCCAACGCCGCCGCCTCAAGGGGCGTCTGGCCTTCGGTGTGTGGTGGCAGACTTTTGCCGACAAAAACTAAATCCGCCACCTGCGTAAGCCGGCGCAATTCGCCCGTCGTATCGGCGACGCTAACATCGACTTCAGCCGCGGCCGGACCATGCGAGCGAAAATGAAACCTCAAACCGCTTTTTACGAGTAAGCGCTCGATCTCCCCGCGCCGCTCTGCGTGCCGGGGCACCAGCAAAAGTGAGCCTTCCAGTCCGCGGGCCCGTGTCGCCTTCAAAACCTCGATCATAGCCGCTTCCTCTCCGGGCCACGTGGAAGATCCGAGCAAAACGAGTCCAGCAGGCAAACCCAACTCCCGCCGCAAAGCGAGCAACTCCGCAGCTGTGAGCCGCGGGATAACCACGTCAAATTTAAGATTCCCCGTGGTCACCAAAGTGGCTTCCGACACGCCCAAATCACGCAAGCGCACAGCATCTTGCGAGGACCCGCACAACCACCGATCCACGCCGGCCAACATGAGACTCGCAGCCGGCCGAAACCATTGCATGCGCCGCAAACTCCGATCCGAGAGCCGCGCGTTAATCACGATCACCGGCACTCTGCGTCGTTTGGCTTGTTGGAGGTGTTCCGGCCAGCGTTCACCCTCCGTTAAAATCACCATATCTGGATCAATCCGCTGCCAAGCGAGCGCGGAAACTGGCCAAGCATCTACCGGAAAATATCCCACCCCGACCACCCAAGGTGTATAACGCTCGGCGGCGATCTTGTAACCCGTGCTCGTCGTCGTTGTTAAGTAAACCAAAACACCCGCACGATGCAGTTGCTCAAGCAACGGTGAGATCGCGAGCACTTCGCCTACGCTCACCGCTTGCAACCAAATCAGCGGTCCACTCCGCCGTTCACGCGACTGTTTCGGATGTGCACCCAAGCGCTCACCGAATTTCTCGCGCAATCCGCCCCGTCGCCACGCCCGCCGCAGATACGCGGGTAGCGCGAGAAATAAAGCCAAGGGGAAAACTATTCGATAAAGCCAGAGCACTGCCAAGCACTCAGCCAAACCCTTCGCCCCGCGCAAGCGCAGGTTCAAATCGGCACATATTTTTTACCCCAATCTACTCTATCTAAAATATTATGAATTACTTACATCCGCGTCTGTTTATTCGAATAATTTTACCCTTCCTTACCTTTCGCAATATTGCAGCTTCAACCCATGCGCCTTTTACCCTCTTCGCCCCAATACGTTCACTACTTTACCCGCCTCGCCGCCTGCGTTTTAATTCTAAGTTCAGGGATTTTTGGAGCGCAGCTCCGATCCGCGCCCGCCAACCCGACAGCATCCGCGGTTCCCGCCGCAGCCTTTGCTCACATTGGCAGCGACCTCACCCCCGATCCGTCGATTCGCTTTGGCACTTTGCCCAATGGCGTCCGCTACGCACTACTCCACAACAACGAGCCAAAAAACCGTGCCTCCATCCGAATGCATATCGGGGCGGGCTCATTTAATGAAACTGAAGCTCAACGCGGCGTCGCCCACTTTCTAGAACACATGGCATTTAACGGGAGCGAACACTACGCGGCCGGAACGCTCGTCGAATTTTTTCAACGTATGGGCATGAGCTTCGGCGGGGACACCAACGCTTTCACCTCGTTTGACCAGACCGTTTATATGCTCGAGCTCCCCAAGACCGATGCACCCACACTCGCCGAGGGCTTGCGCGTATTTGCTGATTATGCCGGTGGCTTGCTGCTAAATCCCACCGAAATCGACAAAGAACGCGGTATTATTCTAAGCGAGAAACGTACCCGCGATTCCGTGGGTTTCCGCACGCTCGTAGCCCAGTTTGAATACGTCCTAGCCGATACTTTGCTACCGAAACGTCTGCCGATCGGCCTGGTGCCCGTGATCGAAAAAGCCCCGCGCGAAGCTTTCTTGGATTTTTACAACACTTGGTATCGCCCCGAGCTCACGACCATTGTAGCCGTCGGCGATTTTGACGTCGTCGCTCTTGAGCAACAGATCACTGCCACGTTTGCAAACCTCAAGGCTCGCGCTCCCGCGCGCCCCGCTCCGGATCGCGGTCACGTCGCTGCATTTAAGGGTATCCGCGCGTTCTATCACAGCGAACCCGAAGCTCCGGCCACCGAAGTTTCTATCTCCACCCTAACTCCCTGCGGCTTCGAACCTGACACCGCTGCTAAGCGTCTAGCAGAACTTCCCCGCAGCCTAGCCACAGCCATCATTAACCGCCGCCTCGCGATCCTAGCCAAAAAAGAAAACGCCCCATTCTCTGCCGGCCGCACCAATATAAACGAGAGCTACGATTTATTCCGTGAGGCTTCGATCGACCTCACCTGCAAATCCGATCAATGGTCTGCCGCTCTCGGCGTCGCCGATCAAGAGCTCCGTCGCGCACTCGCCCATGGTTTCTCCGCGGCTGAACTGCGCGAGATCACTGCAAACTTCGTCAACTCGCTTGAGCAAGCGGTCAAAACCGCGCCCACCCGTCGCTCCGGCCAACTCGCATCCAGTCTCGTTTCCAGCCTCAATGACCGCGAAGTGTTCACGCACCCCGCCGCCGACCTCGCACTTTATAAGCCCGCGCTCGAAAAAATTACTCCCGCTGACTGTCTTGCCGGCCTACGCGCGGCGTGGCCTGATACCGGCCGCTACGTGTCGGTTACTGGCAACGCCCAAATCCCCGCCGCCGAAGCCACCGCCCATCTAGGCGCAGCTTACGCAAAATCCAGCGCCATCGCGGTCGCTGCACCCGCAATCGAGACCGACGCAGCCTGGGCCTACACCGATTTCGGCACGCCGGGTATCGTCACCTCGCGCCAAACTGTGGCCGACCTCGGTATCACCTTAGTGACTTTCAGTAATGGCGTCCGACTGAACCTTAAGCCCACCGACTTCGAAGCCAGCCGCATCCGCGTCAATGTTCGCATCGGCGACGGCCAAATCACCGAGCCTAAATCCCAGCCCGGCCTCACGGCCTACGCAGGCAGCACCTTCAACGCGGGCGGCCTCGGTAAACACAGCAGCGACGAACTACGCCGCATCCTCGCTGGCAAGACGGTCGGCGCCGGCTTCGGCATAGCCGGTGACGCTTTTATTTTAAGCGGTGCGACCAACCGTGAGGATCTGCTCCTTGAGCTCCAACTCATCGCTGCACACATCACCGATCCTGGCTACCGCGCAGAATCGGCCCGGCAAGCAACCAAGCGCATGGAGCAAATGTATCTACAGCTTACCCACACTCCCTCCGGCCCAATCAACCTTGAGGTGTTACGCCTCCTCGCCAACGGAGACTCTCGCTTCGGCACCCCTGCGCAAGCCATCATGAACCAACGCACTCTTGCCGAAGTCCGCACTTGGCTCGCCCCGCAATTGGCCACTGGTCCGATCGAAATCGCCGTCGTCGGCGACTTCGATCTCGAAGCCACCATCGCTGCGGTCGGAAAAACCCTTGGTGCATTGCCCACCCGAGCACCGCGATCCGCTCACGCCGAGTTACGCAAGGTCGCCTTCCCGGCAGAGCCTTTCACGAAAAACTACACGGTCGAAACTGAAATCCCCAAAGGTCTCGTTACTCTTTTTTGGCCCTCGACCGACGCCCTCGAGGTCAAACGCACCCGCCGACTCTCCATGTTAGCAAACGTGCTCAGCGACCGCCTACGCGTTAAAGTCCGCGAAGAAATAGGTGGCGCCTATAGCCCCTCCGCGAGCAGCTCACCAAGCGAAAACTATCCCGGGTACGGCTTCTTCGCCGCGCAAGTCACTGTCGAACCAGCCAAGGCCAAAGAAATCTCCGAGGTCATCCTCGCCCTCGCCGCTGATCTCGCCGCAAACGGTGTAACCGCTGAGGAACTCGAGCGCGCCAAACAACCGGTTCTCACCGCAACCCGAGAAAGTCTGCGCAACAATAACTATTGGCTCAGCTCTGTACTAAGCCGCGCGCAGGAAAAACCTGAGGTCCTCGAATGGTCCCGCTCGCGATTAGCCGACATTGAAGGCATGAAAGCCGAAGAGCTTTCTGCCTTGGCCAAGCTGTATTTTCCGGCCGCCCAAGCCTTCCGCGTTACCGTATTACCGATAGCCAAAGCAGCGGCCGCGAAGTAAACTCGTGCCCGGGCTCACCCCAAGGAGATCGCGAAAGGCAACACTTTCGCCTTTCCCTCGGCGCGTCCGCTGCTTTCCTCGAGGATCGACACTATTTATTTTCCATGAATACCACCATCAGTGCTATCACCGCCCGCGAAATCATCGACTCCCGTGGTAATCCCACGGTCGAAGTTGACGTAAAACTTGCCTCCGGGCACTTTGGCCGCGCCGCCGTACCATCCGGCGCTTCAACCGGCGAACACGAAGCCATCGAACTGCGCGACGGGGACAAAAAGCGCTACGGTGGTAAAGGCGTCCAAAAGGCCGTCGGCAACGTGAAAGGTAAAATCGCCCCAGCTCTCATCGGCTTCGATGCTTTCGATCAGACCGGTGTAGACCGCGCCATGATCAAGCTCGATGGCACTGCCACTAAAGCTAAACTCGGCGCCAACGCCATTCTGGGCGTCTCCCTCGCTACCGCCAAAGCTGCCGCCAGCGCCGCGGGCGTGCCCCTTTACAAGTACATTGGCGGGCCAAACGCAAAAGTGCTTCCCGTCCCGTTGATGAACATCATGAACGGCGGCGCGCACTCCGATGCACCGATCGACTTCCAAGAGTTCATGATCGTGCCGAAGAACTTCAATTCGTTCTCCGAAGCCCTCCGCGCCGGCGCCGAGGTATTCCACTCCCTCAAAAAAGTTCTGAAGTCCAAGGGGCTTCAAACTGCTGTCGGTGACGAAGGTGGCTTCGCCCCCAACCTCGCCTCCACCACCGATGCCCTCGACGCCATCGCCGAAGCGGTCAAAGGTGCCGGCTACAAACTCGGCAAAGACATCTTCCTCGCCCTCGACGTCGCCTCCTCCGAGTTCTACGTCAAAGAGAAGAAGACCTATGTCTTCAAAAAATCCGACGGCCGCTCGTTTACCGGCGACCAATTTGTCGCCTATTACAAGGACCTCTGCGCCAAATACCCAATCGTATCCATCGAGGACGGTTGCGCTGAAAATGACTGGGCGACCTGGAAGAAATTGACTGACGCCATCGGCGACAAGGTCCAGCTCGTCGGCGACGATTTGTTCGTAACC
>CANHAH010000028.1 GCA_947458705.1 Opitutia bacterium
GGTGTCCGCCCGCGTGCGCAGACTTAAATCTTCGGCCTTAGCCTTCGCGGTCCCCTCGCCTTCCGCCGGAACCAGACCCCACTCGCTCAGACTCAGCCCACGAGCCAGCGCCCTTTGACGCAACTGCACGTTGTGATCCTTCGAACCCGTGAAATGGTGCAAGGCGAAAACAAATTGATCCTCGGGCACGATCCTTAAATCAGCCTGCAACCCACTCTCGAAGCGCACACTCGCCTTCGTCTCCCCCTTTGCCGTCACTTCTTTCACGCCGGGCATCGTCGTAAACCACTCTACCACGGGGGCGACCTCCTCCGCCGCCACGATGAAATCTAGGTCGCCCACCGTCTCCAGCCCACGGCGCAAACTTCCCGCCGCCTCCGCCCGTTTCACCGCGGTTAAGGCCCGCAATCCCGCCACAATCGGTTCCGCCTCCGCCCGCGCGTCCCACCACAAATGACGCCGACCATAAGCCTCGCGGTTCTTGATTCCGGCCAAGATTTTTTCCTGCGTCTTATCGCCGAAACCATCGAGATCCGCTACGAGCCCTTTTACGCACGCCTCACTCAACGCGGCAATTGAGGTGATGCCGAGTTTGTCGTGGAGCGCCTTAATCTTCTTTGGCCCAAGCCCGGGAATCTCCAACATCGCCACCAAACCCGGCTCCACCGAGGCCTTCAACTTTTCGAAAAATTCCAAGCCTCCCGTGGTGTGCAACTCCGTCACTTTCTGCACGAGCGCCTCACCAAATCCTTTCACGGTACCAAGTTTCTCCTCCTGAATCAACCGCACCAACTCCGCCTCCTCGATCGCCTCGAGGGCTCGAGCGCCACTTTGATACGCGCGAATTTTAAAAGGATTTTCACCCTTCAACTCCAACAACACCGCGATCTCCAGTAACACCTCGGCGATCTCGTTTTTATTCATGCCGCACAATTAAATCGAAATTTCAAAATCCCAAACTGAAAATCTACCTATGCCATTTAGCTACGCCCGCACAATTCACTTTCCTGATACCGACGCCGCCGGCGTGGTCTTTTTCGCCAACTACCTCGCCATCGCCCACGAGGCCTACGAAGAGGCGCTCGCCGCCAACGGCATCAACCTTCGCACGTTCTTCGCTGACACGGGCACGGTCGTTCCCATCGCCAAAAGCGAAGCTGAATACCTTCGCCCCCTTGTCTGCGGCGACAAACTCCGGGTTACCGTCACCCCAATTCTGCTCACAGCTCACTCCTTCGAGCTGCGTTACGAACTTTTCCGCCTTGGCCCACCCGAAAAACTCGCAGCCCGCATCCGCACCGAACACGTCTGCATCGCATCCGCCACGCGCGAACGCCACCCATTTCCACCTGCCCTCGCCACCTGGATTCAAGGCGCTTGATTACTGATTTTTTTCGCGCGCTGATCGATCCCAAGCGCCGCACCCCAGAACAAAGCCAGACTTGATCTTTAGTTCGATACCACTCAAATGAGTGGCACTCAATCGAACGTCCCATGCTCACCGAACGCCAAGACCAGATTCTCGACTTCGTAAAAAACCACCAACGCACCCACGGCGTACCGCCTTCCACGCGACAAATCGGTCGGCAGCTCGATGCCAGCCAAGCCACCGTTATGGGCCACCTCCGTGCCCTCGCTAAAAAAAGCCAACTCGAAAAACTCGCCGACGGTAAGTGGGGTCTTAAGGCCGCCGGCGTCCAAACCCACCTTTTCGAAGCGCCTATCTACGGATCCATCCCCGCCGGCCTGCCCGCCATGCAAGAGCAGTCGCCCGACGAAACCATCACCGTGGATCCAACCCTTTTCGGTGTCCGCCGCGCCCGCCCCGATCACTTTTGGTTTCTGCGCGTCCGCGGCGATTCGATGATCGACGCTCACATCCTCGACGGCGACCTGGTCGCGCTCGAACGCCGCGAACCCCGCCCCGGCGACATCATCGCCGCCCTTGTTGACGACACCGAAACCACTCTCAAGCGCCTCGTGCGGGTTGGCAACCGCCTCATCCTACGCGCCGCGAACACCCGCTACGCCGACATCATTCCCACTCGCGGGCTAGAATCCCAAGGCGTCGTCGTCGGCCTCATCCGCCGCAGCGCGGGCTGATCGTAATTTTCATTTTAACGCCAAAGCTTTCAGCTGCGCGCGATTGATTTTTCCCTGGGCCGTGCGCGGCCAATCCGCCACCGCAAGAAAACGTTTCGGCTTCATCGCTCCGCGCACACTCGCCACGGCCTGCGCCAAATCTGGCGCCCGACCACCCGCCGGATAGCACGCCACGACGATCTCGCCCCACTCCGCGTTAGGCACACCAATAACCGCGACATCATTAAATTCCCCACTCGCCCTCAATGCGGCCTCGACTTCTTGCGGCTGCACTTTTTTTCCACCCGTGATAATCACTGCGTCGCGCCGCCCCAGAATCTCCAAATGCCCATACTCATCCCATCGCCCAAGGTCTTCAGTCCAAAAAATCTCATCCGTTCGTTTGCTTGATCCGTAGCCAAGAAAAATCGATTCACCTGCAATACCAATGCGACCATCCTCATCCAATGTGATCCTCGCATGGGGCAATACTCCGCCACAACTGCGCGCGCCCGCCAAAAAATCCTCGGGCCGCAACGCCGCCACCATCGCCGCTGTCTCGGTCATCCCGTAACTTAACGAAAGCCGCAACCCTGCCCGCGCCGCCGAGTCAGCCAACTCCGGCCACACCGGCCCTCCGCCGACAAAAATCATCTTAAACTCACGCAACCACGCCACCGCTTCCGGCGAAACCAACAAGCGCTGCACTTGCGTCGGCACGAGCGAAAGCACCCAGTCACCCTGCGTCGAATCGAGTTTCGGACGTTCGCCCGCCTCAAGTCGTTTCCACGACCAAGCCACGTGCCGACCCTCGGTTTGCGCACAACGCACCCGCGCCATCAACCCGCTGACATGATACGCCGGCAACACATCCACGGCGTTCACACGCGTCAGCCCAAAGTACGCGCAAAATCCACGCACCGCCGCCGTCAACGTGTGTTCATCGTGTCGCGCCCAACGGCGTTCGCCACTCGTACCGCCCGTCGCCACGCGCAGCCAACCGCGACCCTTCGCCTCTGCCACACCCTCCGCCGCGGACCATAAAAGTTCCGCAGGGTCTTCGCTCGCCGGCGCGAGACTGGGATCACCGAGATAAAAAACGGCGCCACGCTCGATCGCGCCACCGCTTGCCCGCAGGAGCGCTTTTAGTGAATCGCGTTCCATACAGCCTCCGTATCGATGCGGGCCACGTCAGCCGGCCGGATAAACGGCGCCACGTACGGACCATCACAGCGTGTATCTTGAAATAACGGCCATACCCCAAAGCCCAAGGCGCATGGCTCGCCCGGCCAAGCCATCGCCCATTGCAGTGCGGCCTTTGCTCCAACCGCTGTTTCTAGCGCTGAGGAAAAAACGACCTGAGCTTGCGCTTTTTTCAGCTGCTCCAGGGCCCCCGCGACATCGCTTAGAAGACTCGTTTTGACCACCCAGACCCCGCGCCAGCCTTCGCCGATCCAGCGTTCAATATCCGCACCACTAGCCAAGGATTCATCCAGTGCAATCGGCGTCGGCCAATCTTCCGCCAAGCCCCGCAACAAATCGTGCGCCCCGCGTGCATCAGCCGCTACGGGTTGTTCGACATATTCCACTGGCCGCTCCGCGCATCGCTCCAACCAACGCTCCGCCTTGCGCCGGTCCCAAGCGCCGTTCGCATCGAGCCGCAACTTCGCGCCATTAGGCAGCGCCGCGCACACATCATCAAAAAGACCGAGTTCATCCGCAAGATCGCCGACGCCGACCTTCCACTTAAAAACGCGAAATCCCGCCTCCGCCTTCGGCCTGATAGCTTCTAGTACCGTGGCGCCCGCCGGCAAGAGCGCCGCGACGCCACGAGCCTCGTTTAGCCCCTCAATGGGCTCCGACCACGCCGCTTGCGCCGCCGACAAAGCGTTGCGCAGGCAAGCTAGGTTAATTGACACGTCCGCCAAGTGCTCCGACTCGATCCACTCGCCGAGTTTTCCTGCTGCCGCCTCCGCCGCTTCCACCGTCTCCGTCCCAAACCACGGCAAACACGCCGCCTCACCAAGACCGACTCGGCTGGCCTCATCCGTGAGTCGCACGATCAGGCCTTCGCGCTCGGCCCATACGCCATGAGCCGTCCGCACCGCCGTGCGAAACCTCAACCGATACCGCCGAAACTGAAACCTAAGTCGCATAAATTACTAGCCCAACAAACCCACCGCGCCCACCAACGCAACGCTCCGTAGCAACTGCTTTCGCCTCCCCAACCCCTGCGCCTGCCTAGGTCCGTCCACCGTATTTCATCCGCATTTCTGCATTTGACCGAATTTCTGTTTGCCCTCTTCCCATCCCGCCCTACTCCGTTCATGGCAATCATGACCCAGGTTGCCACGCCCCCCTCGCTCGACGCCGCCGCGGCCGATGCTGAATTTTATCTCCCGGCTGACGCTTTCTTCCGCGCCAACCTGCCCACGGCACTTACGTTCGACGACGTCTCCCTAGCCACGCTTCATTCCGAGATTCTGCCCAAGTCGGCCGACACCGCCACTTCCCTCTCCGAATCTCTTCGGCTCCACATTCCGATCATCTCCTCGGACATGGACACCGTCACCGAGTCCCGCATGGCCATCGCCATGGCACTCAACGGCGGCCTCGGCCTCATTCACTACAACATGCCGGCTAAGGAGCAGGTCAAAGAAGTCGCCCGGGTCAAACGCCACATCCACGGCCTCATCCAAGATCCCATTTCGGTCGGACCGGATCTGCTCATTGGTGACATCCTGGCCATGATTGAGGCCAAGCGTTTCTCGTTTTCCACGTTTCCGGTTGTAGACGCCGCTGGACGTCTCGCCGGGCTCCTCTCCGGCAATGTCGTAAAGGAACGCTACAAATCCAAACGCGTCTCTGAAGTAATGACCCCGCGTGCCGTCCTCATCACCGAGTCCGCCGCCGCCGCCGCCCAAGATCCGATCTCCGCCGCCGATCGTTTTTTCACCGCCAACGTTGGTATTAACAAAATGCTCGTCGTGGACCCCGATGATCGTCTGCGCGGACTGATCACCGCCTCCGACGTAGAACGCATCACCACGGAAGCCAAAGCCCGCCGCAAACCCGCCCGCGATACACATTTCCGCCTAGTCGTCGGCGCCGCCCTCTCGCCGATCCGTCTGCCCGATGGCTCGCTTGATCGCGAAAAAATCCTAACTCACGTCGGCAACCTCGTCGACGAATCAATCGACGCCGTAGCCGTATCCACCGCCCACGGACACACCGCCGGCGTTGGCGACATGGTGAAACTTGTCCGAGCCGCCTTCCCTGATCTCACCATCATAGCCGGTAACGTCACCAGCGCAGCCGGCACCGAGTTCCTTGCCGATTGTGGTGCTAATGCCATCAAGATCGGCCAGGGCCCTGGTTCAATTTGCACGACGCGTATCGTCGCTGGCGTTGGCATCCCACAACTCACCGCGCTTTACGTCGCCAGCACCGCCGCCAAGAAAAAAGGCGTCAAACTGCTCGCCGACGGAGGCATCACCAAATCCGGTGACATCGTAAAAGCCCTAACCCTCGCCGACGCCGTTATCTGCGGCGGCATCTTGGCCGGCTGCCGTGAAGCTCCTGGCGAGATCATAGAGATTAGCGGCAAAGTTTATAAACAATACCGCGGCATGGGTAGCCTCTCCGCGATGAAAGCCGGTAGCGCCGCCCGCTATGGCCACGACAAAAACGACGCCGCCCGCAAGGTCACCGCCGAGGGCATCGAAGCTCTCAAAGAAGTCAGCGGTTCGCTCGATGACACAATCGACAACCTCATCGGCGGCGTACAAAGCGGCATGGGCTACCTCGGCGCCGCGACACTCCCCGCGTTGCGCTCAAAGGCCCGCTACATCCGCGTCAGCCCTGCCGGCCAAAAAGAAGCAGCCCCGCACGACGTGATCGAAGTTTCGACGCGGAAAAACTAGGCCACCGGCGCTATCCGTCTCTTCAGGCTAGCCGCGCAAACTGCGGATGCTGCTCAATGCGGCGTTCAAACTGCTCACGCGCCTCCACCGGCAGACTGACCGGAAATTTGGCGTCACTGCGGCGCCAGCGAGTGAGCCAATCAGCGCCAAGCAGCTTCGGGTTATCTTTGTCGTGGTGGATCCCATCGAGTCGCGTCATCGCCACGGTCGTGGCTGCACGTGGCCCTGTGCTCACGCCTTCGCCGACAAAGAAACCTCCGGCGAGCAAGGCCACTCTCACCGCAGTCGCCGAAGAATACGTAAACAACTCCGCCGTCTTCGCACCGCAGTGCGCGTACATTCGCTCAAATACCGCCGGCACCCAAAGCGCCGAATCCGTTTTGGTGGAAAACGGATCGTAGAAAATTACGTCCGGCGCGGGCGTGGCTGAAAATTTCTCAAGGAAATCCCCATGATGCAACTCCCACGCCCATTTACCCGAGGTGTGCGACCAGCGTCCGTGCTCCAGTAACGCGTGAGGCGCACCGTGTCTAAGATGCGGAAAAAACGTCGCGTGTTTCGCCGCCAATCGCAGCGGATCAAGATCGCATTCAAAGCTCACCATCCGCACGGACCGCAGAACATCTACGCCATTTTTTTCGAGCACTTTTTCGAAACAATGAAGCGCTGCCATCGCATTGGAAGCGGCACCAAGACCCACGTCCCAAATCACGAGTTCATCGCTCGTCGCGGTCTGATTTGGTTGATGCAAGAGGCGACGGCCAAGCGCAGATTGTTGCACGTAAACTCGCTCCGCCTCGTCGCTGGGTCGATTCACCGAGTGCATCACTTCGCCCGAGCTAAGTTGGCGAATGCTGGCGAAACCTTCGGGCGATTTCACAATGTCGTAATCGCCGAGTTTGGGTAGCGTGGCGGGCTTTTGCCGTTTTTGCGGCACGCTGGGATTGTCGTCGTCCGAACGTGCGAGCTCCGGTCGCTGACGTTCATAGTAAGCAGCGAAATCTCCAGCAAGAATGCTCGCGCGCATCTCCCGCATAAGACGGTGATAAAACGCCATGTTATGCGTCGCCAGCAGATGCCAACCGAGCATCTCGTCAGATTTCACAAGATGATGAAGATAAGCGCGCGAGAAATTTTTGCATGTGTGACAGTCGCACTTCGTATCAAGCGGAGCTTCATCGAATTTGTAGCACGCACGCGACATCCGCAGTTTGCCGTGCGAAGAAAACACTGTACCGCGCTGCGCGAGCTGCGAGGGGATGATGCAGTCAAACATGTCCACGCCCCGGTGTACCGCTTCTAGGATATCAATCGGCGTGCCGACTCCCATAAGATAACGCGGCAGGTTCTTTGGGAGAAAGTCTGTCACGAAGCCGGTAAATTCATAGCGCTCCGCATGCGTCTCGCCCACGGCAAGTCCACCGATGGCCAGGCCGTCGAAGGGTAATTTAGTGAGATAGGCCGCGCTTTTTTTACGCAGGTCGTGGTGACAGGCGCCCTGCACGATTCCAAACATCGCTTGCGGGCCGTCGCCGCGCGCGCGCAACGAGCGCTC
Source organism: Opitutia bacterium (assembly GCA_947458705.1). Taxonomy (GTDB): domain Bacteria; phylum Verrucomicrobiota; class Verrucomicrobiia; order Opitutales; family Opitutaceae; genus Tous-C4FEB. Next base: position 7,561 of record CANHAH010000028.1, read on the forward strand.
CGCCCAACGGTGCGTCAGGTGCATCGCCGCTTCGGCTTGGTCGTAGGGCGCCGTCGATGGAATGCATTGATCGAGCACCATGTTGATATCGCTACCGATAGCCCGTTGCATCGCGACGCTCGACTCAGGGGAAAGCATGTAGTGCGTGCCGTCGACGTAGCTTTTGAACCGCGCACCTTCCTCATTCATATGGCGCTCACCCGGGAGTGAAAAAATCTGAAACCCGCCGGAGTCTGTCAGGACCGGACCATCCCAATTCATAAAACGGTGAATTCCGCCAAATTTCTTAAACACCTCCGGTCCCGGCCGAAGCAAAAGATGGTAGGTGTTTGCCAACAACACCCGCGCGCCAGTCGCCTTGAGCGACTCGACCGTCTGACCTTTCACGGTCGCCTGAGTGCCGACGGGCATAAAGATCGGCGTCTGCACTTCGCCGTGTAGCGTAGTAAACGTGCCCGCGCGCGCTTTCGAGCCGACGGATTCTTTCTGCAACTGGAAATTGAGACGCGACATGGTGTGGAGGAAATCGGGCCACGAAGGGCCCAGCCGGCAATTAGGAAAAAATTTCAGCCTCATGCGAAGCCCATTGTTTAAACGGGCGACGGTTAGAGTTTGCCCCATATGAAGGCTCTTTTATCCACGGTGGATGCGACCCCTCGCGCTTGTCCTCGTCTTATTGGTAGCCCTACTCTGCGGCCTAATACCCAACATCTCCGCCGCGGAGGACACGACGCGCCGTGATTGGGGCGCAACGTTATTTCAGGTCCATTGCGCCGTCTGCCACGAGGCCAATGGCCAGGGTATCGCCCCAGTGTTCCCTCCGCTTGCACGGTCGGATTATCTAATGGCCGACAAAACTCGCAGCATCCAGATCGTGCTCCAAGGCCTCAGCGGTCCGATCAAGGTCAATGGCGTCGAGTACAATAGCGTCATGAACCTGTTTCAGCCGCTAAATGACGAGCAAGCCGCGGCGATTCTCACTTATGTGCGCAATGCTTGGGGCAACTCAGGCGAGGCCGTGACACCCGCAGAGGTAGCAAAGGTCCGTGCCGACATCAACGCCGGAACCAAACAAAAGCCTGATCCGTTTGCACCGTTACCTGCGGTGCCGGCCGGCTTTCGCCTGCGCGAGGTGGCCCAACTTCCAGCCAACGGCGTTCGCCTGGCCACGATTCCCGGCGTCAATTGGCTTCTAGTGCTCAACGAAGGCGGGGATCTTTATCGTTTGGATACCCTCACCGGCACAGTCGATCGCGTTGTTTCAGCCAAAGATTACGCTGAAGTGACCGCCGGTTCTTTTGCCGTGCTCGGCCTGACCGTCGACTCTGCCCGTCGGCTCTACGTGGTCACCAATCAACAATTCCCCCAAAAGCCGCACCACCTTAACCGCGTGATCATTTTCCGCTCAGCCCCGCTCGATGCTTCCGGCCAACCCACCGAGCTCAAGCCTTGGCTGCGCACGAGCTATCCTTGGGGTAACAACTACTACAACCACGGGGTTGGCCACATCGCCGAAGGGCCGGATGGATTTATGTACGTGAGCAGTGGCGCTCGTACCGATGGCGGTGAAACCGACGGTGGTGGCGCGGGCCGTTCTTCGATTTATTGGAAAGGCGGTGAAACCGATATCACCGCCGCACTCTGGCGCGTCGATCCGCGCAGCGACGCTCCCACAATAGAGGTCTTCGCCCGCGGCATCCGCAACGCGTGGTCGTTCGCTTGGAATGATCACGGCGAATTATTTTCTGCAAGTAACGGACCAGACGCCAACGTTCCCGAGGAACTCGATTTCGTGGAGCGCGGTAAACACTACGGCTTTCCCTATCAATTCGGCGACGCTCCCGCTACTTCCAAACCTTATCCCTACACCCCCACGGCCCCAGCGGACCTCACCTTCACGCCCGCTATCCGCAACTATGGCCCAGCGGGTGGCGGTACCGCCGATCGCCCCCTAGCCTCGTTTAATAACCACTCGTCACCCGCGGGCATGATTTTTTGTGGTTCCAATTGGCCGGCCTCCTATCACGGAAAATTTATCCTCGGTCGTTTCGGTAATTTTCTCGGTCAACCCGACGTCGGCTTCGACCTGCTCACCGTCGAGCTCCAAAAAAACCGCGACGGCCTCTACGAGGCCCGCACCGAGACGTTCATCGCCCCACTCGCTCGCCCCATCGATCTACTCCAAGTCGGCGCCAAACTCTACATTCTCGAATACACCCGCCCCATCGGCACGCAAACCGGCCGGCCCATGACTCCAGGTCGAGTCCTCGAGCTGAGTTGGTAAACCACCATTTCTATGAACCTGCTACGCGTGATTTTCTCCATGTGCGTCATGCTCTCCTCGATCCACGCTGCGACCCAAACTGATTACTTCGTGTACTTTGGCACCTACACCGCGGGGGTGAGCAAAGGCATCTACCGCTCGCGGCTTAATGTCACCACCGGTCAACTTTCCGCAGCCGAAATCGCGGCACCCGCTCAAGACCCCGCATTCCTAGCTCTCCATCCTAACGGCCGGTTGCTCTACGCCATCGACGAGAGCGCCGACGTAACACGCACTCCCGGCAAAGGCCTCAAAGCCTACGCGCTCAACCCCACAAGCGGCGCACTCACTTTCCTCAACGAAATCCCCACCGGCAGCTCTGGCGCCTGCCACCTCGCGGTGGACGCCACGGGCCAATCTCTGCTGGTGGCTAATTACGGCGGCGGCAGCGTCTCCGCCGTGAGCCTCCTCGCCGACGGCCGACTCGGCGCGCTGGCCTCGCTCGTCCAGCACAAAGGTAAAAGCGTTAACCCTGATCGCCAAAACGGTCCACACCCGCACGGAGTCTATCCCTCGCCCAATAACCGCTACGTTTTCGTCCCCGACCTCGGACTCGATACGGTATTTTGTTACCTCCTTGATGCACCCTCTGCCCTGCTCACGCGCAATACATTAGCCCCAGGCACCTCAATCAAAGCCGGCTCCGGCCCTCGACACCTCACCTTTCATCCGGATCAACCCTTCAACTACGTCATCAACGAGCTGTTCTGTACCATCGATGTGTTTCGCTACCAAGAGTCCGGAACGCTCACTCACCTCCAAACGATCTCCACTCTCCCTCCCGGTGAATCCATCCCAAAAGGAACCAGCACCGCCGAAATCCAAGTCCACCCCAATGGCCGCTTCCTCTACGGTTCCAATCGCGGCGCCAACACGCTTGTTAGCTATGCCATCGACCAAAAAACTGGCCAGCTCACCTACCTCGAAAGCGTCCCCACCCTTGGGCAGACTCCGCGCCACTTCGCCCTAGACCCGGGCGGCAAGTGGCTCCTTGCCGAAAACCAAGACTCCAACACCGTCACCGTCTTTCACGTCGACCCGCAAACCGGCCGCCTCACGCTTACCGGACAACACCTAGCCGTTCCTTCGCCCGTCTGCGTCGTCTTTGTTCGCGCGCCGTAACGCGCCTGGCTTGGTGACGGTCCAAGCCGACCGTTTTTCTGTTTGCCGTCCCCCCTCCCGCCGCGCTTTTCCTTTTCGGCAACAGGGGACGTTCCGCCCGCGGGCCTGACTCGGTTGCACCGCAACCCATGTCACTTCTTCCTTTTTCCAGCCAACTCATCGCCGATGTCGGCATCTCGCTCGGCGACGAGGGCAAAGGCCGTCTTATACCCGAAGTCGCCGACGAACTTCGCGGCACTCCGCACGCGGTCTCCGTCGTGCTCAAGGTCAACGGCGGAGCCAACTCCGGCCACACCGCCGGCGGGGTCAAACTGAACCTCCTGCCCGCCGGCGTCGTCGTCCGCGACGCGGCGCATCTTTGCATCGGCGCCGGAGTCGTCGCCGATCCGCGCAAAATCTGGTGGGAAACAAAGCCCCTCGAGCTAAAAGGTCACGCCATCCTCTCCCGCCTGCTAATCGATGAGCGCACGATGGTCACCGACCTCACGCATCGCCTCCTTGATCTCGCCTGGGAAGATTACCGGGAAAAAGTCCTCGCCGAAGAGCCCCGCGGCTCAACTGGCCGCGGTATCACACCCGCTTACGCCGACGAAATCAGCCAGTGGCAAATGACATTCTCCGATTTCCTGGCTGGCCCCAACTTCTTTGCGCGCAAACTCGCTCAACGCGCCGACCGCGCCCTCCGCGTCATCCAACACGTCTGCCGCGTCAGCCCCGAAACCTTCGCCGGCTTTTTTGACAAACTCACCACCGCCGAGCTCCGCGCAAATGCCGAAGCCATCGAACTCGGGGTTTTCAACAAAGAAGAATTTGATTTCACGCGCTTCCGCGGCGCAGCGCCGTTCACGCTCAACCTCGAAGCCCTCACGCAAGTTACCTGGGCCGCCGGCGTAGCCCTCGCGCCCAACATTGGCGAAGTCCGCGAGTTGATTCTCCGCGAGCTCCACGCCGGCCGCACCATCATCGGCGAGTTTGGCCAAGCCTACTGGCTCGATAAGCGCCACGGCTTCTCGCCCAACGTCACCGCCTCGCACACTTACACGCCCGAGTTCTTCGAGAGCGCCGGCATCCCTGTGCAACGCATCCACACCTTCGGCGTTGCCAAAGCCTACGACACCAAAGTCGGCACCCACACCTTCATCACCCAAATGGACGACGCACACCCGCTCGCCATTAAGCTCAAGCAAATCGAATTCGGCACCAGCACTGGTCGCCAACGTATGGTCGGCTGGTTCGATGCCGTAGAAAAAGGCGACGCTCTCCGCTATGGCGGATTTCAAGACGTCATGATCAACAAGTCCGATGCACTTACGCACTCTGGCGCGTGGTCAGGCGATTTGCTCATCTGCACCTCTTACCAAGACTCCAGCGGCAAAATCTACCGCCACGTCCCTCGCAACGAGGCAGTGCGCAAAACACTCAAGCCCGTTTACACCGCGCATCCCGGATGGAGCGAAGATATTTCGAAAATCCGTCATTTCGCCGCACTCCCGCGCAACGCCCAACGCTACGTCGCTGCGATGATGAAGGCTACACTCGACGTCGCCTACGCCGGCGAACCTTGGCCCGGCACCGATAAGTTACCTAATCTTCGCTACCTCGGCGTAGGCCCCGAACCCTCACAGATCATCAAAGACGTGCCCGACACGGCTGATCTGGTGAAACTCGTTTGATCCGGGCGAAACTCGCCGCGGTTCAAAAATCCTGCAATCGGCCCTCACCGGGACCTCGTTGCGGCGCCAATCTCGCCATGATTTCGCCGAGCAGATAAATCGAGCCCGTGACGACCACGACGTCGTCAGGGCCGCCCACATTGCAACGATCTTCGCCCGGAAATATCGTATCCACGCTCGAACGCACGATGCGTCCGCCGCGCGCGGCGAACTCCGCCGGTACCAACGCTTCCATTTCCGCATAGCCACACGCGCGAGCCTGCTGCGGTACGACAAAATGAATCTCTGCAGCGTAGCGGCTGATTGTCTCCAATAAAGGCCGCGCCCGCACCGCACCCAAAACGCCCGTCACCACAATCGGCGCACGTTCCGTCTCTTTCACCAAATGGGCCAAACTCGTTTCAAGAATCTCCGCACCCTCGGGATTGTGCGAAGCATCGAGTACAACGAGCCGTCCGCCGAGGCGGATGCGTTGCCAACGTCCCGGCCAATCCACGTGCAGCAAGCCCCGCGCGATCTGTGCCTCGCGGATCGACCAACGCCCAGCTAACTCGCGCGCGACAAGCGTGGCCGTCGCCGCGTTCCAGCGTTGATAATCACCCTCCAGATTGGTCGGCGGATACGCCGCGAGTTCCGCGCCAAACACGTCATTCACGCTGACGAGACGTGAGCCACATTCCGCCGCACGCGCGCGAATCACGCGCTCCGCCGCCAACGGTACGCGTCCCATCACGACCGGCACCCCGGGTTTGATAATCCCGGCTTTCTCCGCGGCGATCAGCTCGACAGTGTGGCCCAACATTTCGCAGTGATCTAGCCCGATAGACGTGATCACGCTTACGACCGGAGTAACAATGTTGGTCGCATCCAAGCGACCGCCCATACCGACCTCGATCACGTTCACCTCGCAACCTTTCCGCGCAAATTGCAGGAAAGCCATCGCTGTCATAAACTCAAAAAAACTTGGATGATCATCCACGCCGCCCACGGCCGCGAGTTGCGCTGCGATCGGTCGTAGTTCCCGCGCGTACTCCATGATTTCCGATTCGGTCAAAATTTGGCGGTTCACTTGGACGCGTTCACCGAGGCGCACGAGATGAGGCGAGGTGTAAAGTCCGCGCCGCAATCCCGCTTCTTGAAAAATCGCATCCAACATCGCCGAAACGGAGCCCTTACCGTTAGTCCCCGCCACATGTACACACGGCACCGAGCGCTCGGGTTGACCAATCGCGGCGGCAAGCAGACGCATGCGATCAATACCGAACTTCAGCCCCTGGGCCTTGAGGCTAAAAAGATAGTCCTGCACCGCCGCATAGTCGGTCAGGGAGGGTTCGACAGACATGGACGGACAAGAAAACAGACCACCGCAGCTAGCCGGCGGTCGCAGTTTTAGTTCTTAGCCGCGAGCGAGGCGGGCACCTTTTTTGTGTGCAAAGCCGCGAGGATATCACGGAGTCGCTCGCGCATTTCGAGGCGCGGCACAATCTGGTCGATCAAGCCATGTTTGAGTAAAAACTCTGCAGTCTGGAAACCTGCGGGAAGTGATTGCTTGGTCGTATCCTTAATAACGCGCGCACCCGCAAAGCCGATCAAAGCCGCCGGCTCCGCAATGATCACGTCCCCAAGCGTGGCGAAACTGGCCGTGACTCCGCCCATCGTCGGATGCGTAAGTACCGAGATAAAAGGCAACTTCGCCTCGGCCAAGCGACCCAACGCCGCACTGGTCTTGGCCATCTGCATGAGCGAGAAAATACCTTCCTGCATGCGCGCGCCGCCCGAGGCGCTGAAAATGATGCATGGCGTCTTTTTAGAAAGCGCGGTCTCGATAGCGCGAGTGATCTTCTCGCCCGCCGCTGCACCCATGGCGCCGCCACAGAAACGAAAATCCATCACCGCGACAGACACCTTAATGCCGTAAATCTTGCCCGTGCCGCAGATCACCGCTTCAGGCAAGCCGCTGTCTTTCTCGTAACGCTTGATCCGCTCCGGATAAGGCTGGGAATCGACGAACTTCAACGGATCGCCGGATTTCACATCCGCATCGGACTCCACGAATGTGCCTTCATCGAAAAGTGAATCAATGCGTGCCCGCGCGCCGATGGGGAAATGGTGCCCACTGCGCGGCACAACCATCTGATTGTCCTCGATCTCCTTATTGAAGAGAATTTCGCCAGTCAGCGGATCCTTGGTGTAAAGACCCTTGGGGATCTCTTTCTTGGCGGTTTTGCGGACCTTGTAGGTCGGTTTATCAAAATGCATGGCGAAGGAGAAAGTTAACCGTTGGCAAATATCACGATGTCCAGATTCAACGCCCACGCATGGCGCAGGACGCGCGCACAGCTATGGAGCGTGGAACCGGTAGTAAAAACATCGTCGGCGAGCACATATTTCAGATCGGGAGTAAGGTGGGCTCCCGCACCCAGTGCAAAGGCATTTTTGAGGTATGCTTGGTGCGCCCTGCGCCAAATTCCGAATGCTAAAAGCGCGTCCAGGTGCCACCGTGGAAAACTCTCGGTCGAACTAAATGCCGCTTATCTGTTCCTCTTTTGCTAAAAAGGGTTGGGTCCGTTCCAAGGCAGGCATCGCGACAGCTCTAGCCGCCATGGAATGGTTCGTATCCTCGATTGAAGGCTTTACAATACATATGTCATGAACGCACGGGGGAAAGGGACCTGCCGTGCTCACCGGTAAAACACCTTTTCCAAAAACAAACCCTGCGGCGGCGCCGTCTGCACGACATTCGTTCGAATCCGCGACTCCAAAATCTCCCGCACCTGGGCCGGCGTAAGTTTACCCTCTCCCACCGCCACGAGCGCGCCCACCAGGCTCCGCACCATTTTATAGAGAAAACCGTTAGCCTCCGCTGTGATGCTCACGTGCGCACCTCGACGTGCAATCCCCAGCCGGCGCAAATCTCGCACGGTGTCTTCGCGCTCCACGCCGTTAAACGCCGAGAACGCCTTGAAATCATGCTTGCCGCGCAATACCGCGGCCGCCTCCTCCATCGCCGTCAAATCCAACGGCCGAAACACGGCCCACGCATACGGCCGAGTAAATGGATCCGCGTCGCCGAGGTGCACGTGATACTTGTAGATTTTTCCCGTCGCTGAGAACCGCGCATGAAACGTCGCAGCCACCGCACGCACCGTGGCGATCTGGATCGCCGGCGGCAACTCCGCCCGCAAAGCCGCCAACAATCGCTCCGGGGCGTGCCGCCACGCCGCTTCGAAGTGAAACACCTGAGCCCGCGCGTGCACGCCGGCATCTGTGCGCCCGCTCGCATGCGTGCGCACCGGACCGCCAAAAATCTGCGCTAACCGCGCCTCTATAATATCTTGGATGCCGTTGCCGCCGGGCTGACTTTGCCAACCACTAAACGGCGCCCCATCATAGGCGCAGACGCATTTCCAACGTGGGAGCACCGGTGGTTCAGCGGCTTTCATCAGGTGGATTCTGCGGAAATTTCTGATCGAGATAATCCTGCAAAATCAAAGTCGCCGCCCGCGAATCCACAATGCCACTCGCCCGGATTTCGCGACGCCGGCCTTTAGCGATAGTCGATTCCGCCTCGTGGCTCGTGAGTGTTTCGTCCACCAGATGCACCGGCAGACCCAGCTCTGCGCGCAAACGCGCCGCAAACGCATCAACCTCCTTCGCCTTAAATCCCGTCGTGCCATCCATGTTGAGTGGGTAACCGAGTACTAGATCCGTCGCGCGTCGCGCCTTCACCATCGCCGTCAATCCTGCCCAGCGCCGCTCCGGCTCCAGTTCGACTTGCGCCGGTAACGGCGTCGCCACGCCGAGCTCATCGCCATAAGCGAGACCCAAGCGGCGTGTGCCATAGTCGATTCCGATAAAACGCATGCCGCAAGTTCGACCGGCCCACACCCACGGTGCAATTTCAATTGCGACCTGCCCGCGCCCGACTCTCTTTGCCTTATGGCCGCCGCCTCGCCTTCCCTTTCCCCCGCTGAACTCACGCGCTACAGTCGGCACCTCTTGCTTTCCGAGATCGGGCTCGCCGGCCAACAAAAACTCGCCGCCGCGCGCGTGCTTGTCATCGGCGCGGGCGGACTCGGTAGCCCCGCCGCGCTTTACCTCGCCGCCGCCGGCGTAGGCACGCTCGGCATCGCTGACTTCGACCGCGTTGAAGCCCACAATCTCCAACGCCAACTTCTCCACGACGACGCCTCCATCGGCCAACCGAAGGTCTCCTCCGCCGCCGCGCGCCTCAGCCAAACCAATCCCTTTATTCGCGTCGTCGAGCACGACGAGGGGATCACCGCCGCTAACGCCCTCAACCTCTTCGAAGCTTACGATATCATCGTCGACGGGACCGACACGTTTCCCACGCGCTACCTCAACAACGATGCCGCCACCCTAGCGGGCCGGCCGCTCGTATACGGCAGCATTTATAAGTTCGAGGGGCAGGTCACCGTCTTCGATCCGAAGCACGGGGCGCCCTGTTATCGTTGCCTGTTCCCCGAGCCACCGACCCCGGGTACCGTGCCAAATTGTGGCGAGGCCGGAGTCATCGGCGCTTTGTGCGGTGTCATCGGAAGCCTACAAGCGCTGGAAGTGATTAAGCTGATCACAGGCATTGGGGAAACCCTGCGCGGGCGCTTGCTCATCTACGACGCGTTGAACCAAAGATTCTCTGACCTCAAATTTTCGCGTTCACCTACGTGCCACTCCTGCGCACCCTCACCCGCGATCCACGCACTCAATCCAGTAAACTACACTTTCACCTGTCCTCCCGCATCCACGCCCACTCCTATGTCCCAAACCGCCGTACCGCTGGAACTCTCCGTTGAAGAAACTCAACGTCTTCTAGTTGCAGCTCCCGCCGAGACGTTGCTCATTGATGTCCGCGAGCCCCATGAGTGCGCCATCTGCTGCATCGTCGGCGCGCAAGCGATTCCCATGCGACAGATTCCTGAGCAGTTGACCGTGCTGCCGCGCGACAAGCATTTGCTCATCCACTGCCACCACGGCGGTCGTAGTCTGCGCGTTACCGAATACCTGCGCTCGCAAGGTTTCACCCGCGTCAGCAATGTAGCGGGCGGCATCGATGCTTGGGCCCAACAGATCGATCCTACTTTGGCTCGTTATTAAATCAGGTGGGCGCGACCTATAATATTATTCCGCAAAGCTTCGACGAACCCAGAGCACTCTTGTATTAGGCCAACAAAAAACCCCGTCAGATGACGGGGTTTGCAAATAATAAAAAGCAACTGAGGTTTAGGCGCGAGCTTTCACCAAACCAAAGGCTTTCTTGATGTTCTGGACACTCGGCATCGAGATACCAACGGCCGCAGCGATCTCTGGACCGGTCTTGCCGGCTTCCGTCAACGCCTTGACCTGCAATTTCATCTCTTCGGTAATCGTCGCGCGGGCGCGCTTTTGACCGGCGGCAGGACGAGCAGCTTTGGCTTTCGGGGCGCGGGTCTTCTTAGCGCGGACGCCGCCGATCGACTTCAAGCGCTTGATTAGTGCCTGCATCGAATCGAAACCGTACTTGCCGGGCAAGCCCGCCAATTCAGCTTCCATTTCTTGCTCAATCGACTGTTCCAAAGACGCGAGCTTCGCTCGGGTCGCCTCAAGTTCTTTGATTTGTTCGGTGATCATCAGGCCTGTATTGGGTCATTTATAATTCAGCCGCAAGGATTATATAGCCGATTAATACAATATATTACCGCAAACTCAGATCGTCATCGCGTGATAACCTCCGTCTACAATAATCTCGGATCCGGTAATAAAGCCACCCGCGGCATCACCAGCGAGCAATAGCGTCGCACCCACCAACTCCTTGGCTTCGCCAAAGCGTTTCATAGGGGTGTGACCCATGATCGAGGTCACGCGCTCTGGGGAGAGAATCTTACGATTCTGTTCCGCGGGGAAGAATCCGGGCACCAAGGTGTTAACGCGTACTTTCTGGGTCGCCCACTCTCGAGCTAGATTCTTAGAAAGGTTATGCACCGCGGCCTTCGTCGCCGAATAGGTAAACACGCGAGAGAGCGGAACCACGCCCGACATGGAGCCAAGATTAATAATAGATCCGCCTTGGCCGCGTGTGACCAGATACTTGCCGAAAATCTGACAGCCCAAGAAAACACCCTTCATATTAATCCGCACGATCCGATCAAATTCGTCTTCGGCGATATCGAGAAACGGCGTCGCCGAGTTCACGCCGGCACCATTGACGACAATATCAACCTGACCCGAGCGCGCTAACACCGTAGCCAATAACTGCTCGAGCGCCTGCTTCTCACTGGCTTCAGCTGAGACAAAGTAGCCCTTACCACCCGCAGCATGGATGCGATCGAGGCGGGGCTTGGCCTTCTCTTCATTGCGGCCTACCAGCACGACTTCAGCGCCGGCTGCCGCGAGGCCTTCGCCCATCGCACCGCATAACTCACCTGTGCCGCCGATGACGACCGCGACTTTACCGCGCAGCGAAAACAAAGAATTAAGAAAATCAGGGGAGGTGCTCATATTATGTTAGTTAAAGAATAAAGATATTATAAAAGGCCGGACAATTGTCCGTGATCAATTTAAAAGACGCCTAAGACCAACTAATCAGCCCGACACCAATACCATATTGGCGTACTGGGTCGTATCGCCGGTCCGGATCAAGCCGATCGCCCCTGGCACCCGGCGCTTGAGTAAAACATGAGACTCGGTCGCCACCTTCACTCCTTTTAGCGCCGCCGCAAAAGCCGAACGCGTCGCTGCCGAATTCTCGAGCGCAAACTCCTTAGCCATGAACGCCTGCGTTACCGTGTAATTAGCCCGCACTGCGAGCAAGACCTGCAACACCGTAGGCACATCGTCGATCAAAGAAATATCTACCGTCTCGATCCCAGGCCAAAAAGGAAAACCTCGGTCCGCGATCACGAGCGTATTAGTGTGACGCACCCGCGCTAGCAGGGCGAGCAACTGAGGATTGAGGATGCCTTGGACGATCATGAGGGGTACGGTGTTTCAACCATTACGTTCGCTCCACCTCTTAAAATCCAGACCGAACTCCGTGGCTCACCGACCCCGAAAACTATCACCCCCACACGCACAGTTGACGCACTTAAGCCTCACTTCACGGTTATTACCAGCGTAACCGCTGCGTTTCAACCGGTCCCTTCACTATGCTGCCTCCCTTAAGCCCCGCCAACTTCGAGTCTTACCTCGCAGCTCTGCGTTGGCTCGTGAACACGCCGTCACCTTTCACCGAGCCCGCCACTGTCACCGCGCTCATGGGAGAAGTCCGCACGAGGATGCAGCGACTGCTCCCCTCTTACACCTGCACCGTCGATGTCGCAGGAAACCTTACCTGCGTGCCGCCCACGATCGACACCACTCGCCCACTTCTTTACCTGAGCGCCCACCTCGACACCGTCCCAAGCGAAGCAACTCTGTGGACCGCGCCGTTTGCGCCACATCCTGCCTATGAAGACGAGGCCCAAATCGTCGCCCAAGGCGTCAATGACTGCAAAGCAGGCGTCGCCACCCAGCTCTGGCTCGCGCACCTGGCGAATAACAAAATGATCGAGCTAAAAAACGTCATCTTCACCTTCACGTTCAAAGAAGAAGGCGCCGGCCCCAAGACGGGCGTCACGCTCGGTCAGGCCTTTGGTCATGCGCTCCCTGCGCCCACCGCAGGTAGTACGTTGCTTGTTCTGGAAAACACCGTGCGCTCCGACGCTCCTTACTTGCCGCTTTGTTACACCGCCGAGAGCAGCAGCTACACCATCCGTCTCACCGGCACGCTCAATGAACTCCGCGCCGCCCAACTCACCCTCGCGGAGTGGCGCCCCGTTTCCATCACCCCCACCACGACCCTCATCGCGGACTTCACCTGGACGCACCACACGCCCCTCGGCCACGTGTGCACCGCGCCTGCTGACAAAAACCCGTTGCTCGCCGCGCTCCTTGTTACTGATGAGCGCACGCTAATCCGAGCCGGCGACGAACGTTCCCATGGCACCGTTCCCGCCGCCATCGGGCTCGCGCCCAGCTCGTCGGCCGATGTCCCTCATCGTCTCACGCTCACCAAGCGCGGTCATTTTCCTTTGCCCGACGTCCTCGCCGAACTCGCCACCTTTGAATACACCGCCGTCAAACCCTTGGCGCTGTCCGCCGGCTTCGACGTTGCCGCGCGTTGCGCCGATACACCCGTGGGAGCAGCCTTCATCGCGGCTGTCACCTCGGGTCGAGCCGGCTTCGATCGCAATCCCGGTGCATCTGACGCCACGATCATCACGTCGTCTCTGCCGGCCGCATATCAGGCGCAGTTGTTGCCGTTAGTTTATGGGCCTGGCACGCGCTCGCAACGTCTCGCCTCACCTCCACGGCTTACGCACGGCCCTAACGAGACGTTCCTCAAAGTCGCCGGTCGCCAATCGCTCGAGGTGCTGATCGATGTACTTCAGCGCGCCGAACATCTGGCCTGATTATCATCTGCCCAGTCCGCCCTCGGTGCCACTCAGACCTGCTCAGGCCACACCCCGTGACAACGGAAGCGCGACCAAAGCGCCGCCGTCTTCTCGTTGTTTCTAAATCCGATCGCAACGATCCCCACGACGACGCCACCAGCCCGCTCGATCAAGGTGATCGCGGCGCGCGCCTGCGCTCCCGTCTCAATCCACTCGTCCGCTAACAACACTCGTTTGCCCGGTGCAAACGCCCCGGTGCGTAACTCCAGCGTTTTCACCGCACCCGAGTAATCCGTCGTCAACTCGCGGTCATGCGCCACGGGCAATTTCCCGCCTTTACGCACGGGAACGAAGCCCGCGCCCAACTTTAAGGCCAACGCCGTGCCCACGATAAATCCCATCGCATCCAGCCCCGCCACGATGTCGATGCGCTCGTCGCGATAAGGTTTAACCATATCCTCGACCAGCGCCGCAAAGGCTGCCGGTTGCGCGAAGATCGGGGTCACATCCGAGCGTTTGTAAATCGTCCGACTGCGATCGATGAGGGAGAGATAGTCCATGGCTTCGTCCTTAAAAGTCACCCCACTCTGCGCCACGCAACCACGCCAACGCCAATCCATTCTCCGAGAATTCACGTATTCACCTACCGCCACCCCGTGCAATCACCCGCACCTTACTGTTATTTTCAGCGCCATTCAGCTTGCGCGCTCCTTCCGTCAGCGCAGCGTTTCAAACCTATGGCCCGCATCCCGCTCGAAGATAATTTCAACGACGTCATCAACAAAACCCAGCGCGGGATGAAAATCACCGACGCCGACCTCGCCTCCCGCGCCGAGGTCACCTTGCCCGAGCTCGCCGCCGTCAAGGGCGGCACGGTCAACGTCCCAGTCATCCGCCGCGTCGCCCGCCACCTCCGGCTCTCGCCCGACGCTCTCGAAGCTCTCGCCCATCGTTCGTGGTATCCCGAGCAACCGCTCTTCAAACGTGGTTTTGCTATGTTCAACACCCCATTCGAGGACATGACGGTTAATAGCTACCTGATCTGGGATTCCCGCACCAAAGAGGCTGCCGTCTTCGACACCGGCGCCAACTGCGACGATATGCTCGGCCTCATCGCCGCCGAGAAACTCCGCGTCAGCGCCATATTCCTCACGCACACCCACGACGACCACATCGCCGATCTGCCCAAACTCGTCGCCGCCACCGGCGCCACGGTCTGGACTAGCGAACTTGAAACCTCGGACTCGCCAGGCGCGCAGACATTCAAGGAGAACGCCCATTTCCACTTCGGCGAACTCTCTGTCAAAACCCTCCTCACCTTCGGCCACTCCCCAGGCATGACTTCCTACGTAGTCACCGGCCTCAGTTGGCCCCTCGCTATCGTGGGTGACTCCATCTTCTCCTGCTCCATGGGCGGCAGTCCCACTCACTTCCGCGAGCAATATGAGAACAACCGCACCAAGCTCATGACACTTTATCGCGACACGGTTTTCGCCTGCGGCCACGGCCCGCTCACGACGCTCACCCAAGAGCGCCTCCATAATCCATACTTCGCCCGCTAACCACTTTTTTAACCCCCAACACATCCTTCCACATGCCTGCTGAAAAAATCGCCTTCGTCGGAGTCGGTCGCATGGGCGCCAACATGGCCCGCCGTCTCAAAGAGTGTAACTACGCCGTGTCTGCCGTCTACGACGTTCACACCCCTAGCGCCGCCGCCCTCGCCACCGAGATCGGTGCCACTCACGCCACCTCCCTCGCCGCTGTCACCGCTGCCGCCGATGTGATCATCACGGTCGTCACCGACGACGCCTCGCAGCTCGCCATCTTCGGCGAGTCCGGCGACTCGCTCCTCCTCGGCGCCAAGGGCAAAATCTTCATCAACTGCGCCACCCTCACTCCGAAGATCCACGTCGAGGTCGAGCGCCGCGCCCGCACCGTCGGCGCCGTCAGTCTGGAGGGTTGCATGGCCTCGTCCATTCCCCAAGCCCGTAACGGCACGCTCTATCTGATGTGTGCTGGCGAGCGCGCCGCCTTCGATCGAGTCGAGCCCATCCTAAAAAACCTCAGCACCGCCCTTCGTTACATCGGCACCACTGGCCAAGCCGCCCAAGTAAAAGCCCTCGTCAACATGGTCATGAACATCAACACCGCCGGTCTCGCCGAGGGCCTCGGCCTCGGCGCCGCGCTCGGGCTTGATCTGACCATGCTCCGCGAGGTGTTTTCCCAGACGGGCGCCAATTCCCAAGTCCTCAAGACTGACGGCGAGGACATGCAAAACCGCGACCATTCCTGCTTCTTCTCTGGCGCTCACGCCGCCAAAGACTCCACCATCGCTTGGGTCCTCGGCGCCGAAGCCGGTCTCGCCATGCCCCTCGCTGGCGCTACCAAACAACAGTTCGACCGCATGGTCGCCCTCGGTCTCGGTGGTCTCGACAAGAGCGGCGTAGCCGAACTCACCTTTAAGGGCCGCAACGCCTAATCCCCGCCTGCACCTTCTGAAAAAACTCCACGTCATATCCCATGCCCCAGATCGCCCACATCGCCAACCTCTGGTCCCTCGTAGGCCACCCCTCCCCGCTCAAGGAATGGTCCCTCGAGCGTAAGATCAAAGCCGTCGCCGCCGCCGGCTTCGATGGTATCACCACCGCCGTTACGCCTGAGCACCGCCGCCTCGCCGAGAAACACGGACTTCGCCACATCCTTGGGTTCATCTCTAGCGACGAACCCGCCGAGTTCGAGAAATTGATCCGCGCTCAAAAGGAATCCGGCGCCGTCCAGATCAACGTGCAGATGGACAACCACGACACGCCGCCCGCCCTCGCGACTAAGCACTGGCTCCAACTCGAGCGCGCCGCCGAAAAAGTCGGCGGGGTCGTCTGCTCCCTTGAGATTCACCGCGACTGCTGCACCGAGACGCCCGAGAAGACCTACGAGATCGCCGAGCGCTACCACCGCGCCACGGGCCGCCTCATTAAGATGAATTTTGACTTCTCGCACTTGGCGATCGTCAAGCACCTCGGGCCCGACAACTACATCGCCCGTCTCCTCGATCATCCCGAGCTCGTCCAAAACAGTGAGCAGGTCCACTTCCGCCCCTTCAACGGTCACCACTGCCAAGTGCCCGTCACCCACAAGGGCGCCCTCACCCCCGAGGTGAAGAGCTACTTGGTCTTCGTCGAAGCCCTCATGCGTCTCTGGAAGAAAGCCCCGCATAATAAAAATAAAACTATGTTCGCCTGCCCCGAAATGGGACCTTACTGGCCCGGCGGTGGCGGCTACAACATCACCGGCCTCCCGCCCGCTTGGCCCGATGCCGCCGTCCTCCGCGGCGAACTTCACAAAGCCTGGAAGCGCGCCTAACTCACCCGTCCGGCTCCTCCTCCCACCCCGTCCCCCTCGGACGGGGTCTTTTTTTAATCCACCTCCCGCCGTCGCTGCCTCGCCCGCCGTTTGCTAAAACGTCCGACCAGAAGCCATGACCGTCTCCTCCGCGCCGCACGACCCTTACGCCGCCCTGCGCGTGCCCAACTACCGAGCTTATCTCATCGGGAGCTTTCTCGCTTTGCTCGGTCGTCAAGCCGTCGGCGTCGCCGTCACGTGGGAGATCTACCAATGGACGCACTCCGCGACCGCCCTCGGCCTCGTCGGCTTGGTCAATATGTTGCCCTTGCTCGCGCTGTCGTTGCCCGCGGGCGCGCTGGCCGATCGCTACGACCGCCGTCGCATCATCGCCTTCGGCACGGGCGTCTCCGCGCTGCTCGGCACGGCCCTCGCCGTGTTGTCCTATTATCATAGCAGCGTGCCCGACCTCGCCCCGTTGCGCTGGGTCAACGGCGTGCTCCGCTCCACCGCCTTGCTCTTTGAACGCCACGCCGATCCGGCGTCGCTCCACTTTACCGATCCCGCGCTCCCGCTCGTTTTCCTCCTGCTCCTCGCCCTGGCAACGGTCCGCATCTTGATCTGGCCCGCGCGTAGCAGCTTGCCGCCGCTATTATTACCCAGCGCGCACTTGAGCAACGCCGTCACGTGGAGCTCGAGCACCTTTGAGATCGCCACCATGGTCGGGCCGGCCATCGGCGGGTTCCTCATCGCCTTCGGAGGGTTTCACTCCGTGTACGGCATCGCCGTGGTCCTTGAGCTCATCTTTTTGGGACTCCTGCGCCGCGTGCACTATTTCACGCCGCCCAAACCAGCCCAAGGTCACCGCACGTGGCGCGACATGCTTGGCGGTGCCGACTTCATCTGGCGCCGGCCCGTGATCCTCGGCGCGAGTACGCTCGATCTGTTTGCGGTGTTGCTCGGCGGCGCGACGGCGTTGTTGCCGATCTATGCGGCCGACATCCTCCATGTTGGGCCTATTGGTCTGGGTTGGTTACGCGCGGCTCCCTCGATCGGGGCCTTTGGTATGGCTATGTGGCTCGCGCACCGTGCGCCCCTCCAGCATCCGGGTCGGGCGCTCTTGTGGACAGTCGCGGGCTTCGGCGCGTCGATTGTGGTCTTTGGTTTCTCCACGTGGTTTTGGCTCTCGCTGGTCGCGTTGTTCTTCACCGGTGTGTTCGACAACATCAGCGTCGTCGTACGCCAGTCGTTGGTGCAACTGCTCACGCCCGACTCCCTCCGTGGCCGCGTGACCGCGGTGAACCAGATCTTCATCGGCTCCTCGAATGAACTCGGCGCCCTCCGGGCCGGCCTCATGGCGGCCGTCATGGGACCCGTGGCCGCCGTGATCTGGGGTGGACTCGGGACGATCGCCGTCGCGGCGATGGTGGCCAAGCAAGTCCCCGCCCTCCGCCGCCTCCCCGCGCTCCACACGCTGAAGCCCGAAGACTGAGCGTTGCCACCCAAGGAAGGGCGCACCGTTGGGCGCGCCGTCCGAGTAAATCCAGCTAGCCCCACCCGGCCTCACCTTAGGTCACTGCCTTGACAGGCTGAGGCGGGTTGAACACTTTTGAGGCATGCCCACGATTCAAATGCGCTCCCGCATCGATAGTAAGTTGAAGAAAAAAAGCGACGAAGTCCTGAAGCGTCTCGGGTTAGACGCTGGATCCTTTGTCTCCATGGCCCTCACTCAACTCGTCAATCATCGCGGCCTGCCCTTTGCTGTTACCGATTCAGACGCGAGCTACTTTGCCTCAGAATACGGGATCACACCCACCCA
>CANHAH010000029.1 GCA_947458705.1 Opitutia bacterium
CTTACGGCACACGCCCCTCAAACGTGTGTGTCTACCAATTCCACCACCCGAGCAAAAATGAACAGAGGAAGGCGGAATAAGTGAAATCCCCCGCGCCTTGTAAAGCCCCGAAAGCAAAAAGACCCAAATTGGCTTTGACCCTCCTCTCAGGCCGCCGAACCTTTCCGCATCGCCGCCATGTCTCTTGATGCTGTCCACGCCGCCCTGCTCGCCTCCTATGAAAATGATGGCGGTATCAACCACCTCGATGGCGTAAATTTGCCCGCGCAAGAATCGGTCAACACGCTCGCTCGCGATTACATGCACCTGCTTTTCCCGGGTTATTTCGAAGCGACCGCGCTTGAGAAAAACGCCGTGTCCGCCCACGTCATGCGGCTTCTCTCCAATCTCGAACAACGCCTCACCGCCGAACTCGAAAAATGCCTGCGCTTCGCCCGTCAACCGGAAGCCGCCGCCCGCGCAGCCACTCTCGCGGCTGAGGCCCTAGGACGTTTCCCGGAATTGCGCCGTATCATTCAGACCGACGTGACCGCCGCATACCAAGGTGATCCCGCCGCGCGCAGTGTTGAGGAAATCATCCTCGCCTATCCATGTGTGCTGGTAATCTCGATCCAACGCTTCGCGCACGTGCTCTACCAACTTGGGGTCCCACTCCTGCCGCGCATGCTTACAGAGTACGCCCACGAACGCACCGGCACCGACATTCACCCAGGCGCCCGCATCGGCACTCATTTTTTCATCGATCACGCCACCGGCGTTGTAATCGGCGAATCCTGCACCATAGGCAATCACGTCAAAATCTACCAGGGCGTCACCCTCGGCGCCAAATCTTTCGAGGTGGATAACGACGGTCACCCGATCAAAGGCGTTAAACGCCACCCCGACATCGAGGACCATGTCACTATTTACGCTCACGCCACCATCCTCGGCGGCGACACGCGTATCGGCGCACATACGATCGTCGGAGGTAACGTCTGGCTCCTGCAATCCGTCCCCGCCCACAGTATCGTCCAACAAAAAGGCGACAACCTGCTCGTGCGCCCCCGCCGCAAACAGGAACCTAGCGCAGCCGCCAACTTCGAGGGCAAAAGTGAAAGCTGGTCGATTTAAAATCTTCCTACACCTGTGCGCCGATCAGCGCGCATCGCGCGCCGCCAAGCCCTTCGCCAACTCCGCCGCAAAAAACGGCCCACGGTAAATCATTCCGGTGTAAACTTGCACCAACGCCGCGCCTGCATCGAGTTTCTCGGCTGCGCCGACCACATCCGTAATCCCCCCCACGCCGATGATCGGCAACTTTCCCGCAGTCGCGCGCGAGATATAAGCAACAATCTCTGTCGAGCGCCGGCGCACCGGTGCACCGCTCAAGCCACCCGCCTCGCTGACGGCCGAAAAATAGCCCGGACGCGCCAAGGTCGTATTCGTCGCAATCACGCCATCCAGCCCGAATTGCGCAATCACCGCCAGTACTGCGTCGATCTGAGGCCACGTTAGATCCGGTGCTATTTTCAACAACACCGGCACCCGTACCGCACGCGCACGATTCGCCCCGGTAATCGCACCGAGCAACTCCCGCAGTCGCGACTCATCCTGCAGTTGCCGCAGACCCGGCGTGTTAGGGCTAGAAACATTTAATACCAAGTAATCTGCGAAATCTGCCAGCCTCGTAAAACTCGCCAAATAATCCTCCGTCGCCCGATCGATATCAGCGACCTTCGATTTACCAAGATTTACGCCCAGCGGGATCTTACGGGCCCCGCGCCCTGGCTGTGTCGCCAAGCGCGCCGCGACCGCCGCAGCACCTTGGTTGTTGAAGCCCATGCGGTTAATCACTGCTTCCTGCGCCGGATAACGAAACATTCGCGGCTTCGGATTGCCGTCCTGTGCCAGGGCTGTCACCGTACCGATTTCTACGTGGCCAAAACCAAGCGCGGCCGCTGCCGGCCACGCCCGCGCGTTTTTATCAAAACCCGCCGCAAGCCCCACCCGATTCGGAAACTCCAAGCCTAGCACCCGAACCGGAGCGTACCGCTCGGCGTCCAGTCGCGTGTGCCGCTCCAGTAATGCGCGCAGTGGCGCGACCTGACCCAAAAGCGCCAACGCATCCACGCCGAGCTCGTGCGCTCGCTCTGAATCCTGGCGAAACAACACCGGACGAATAATTTTTTCGTAAACCGAGAACATGCCTCGCGACGCTGCAAACCCGCTCGCAAAACGCAAGAACCAGCGCCGAACCTCGTCGCCCTCTGTGTTTTGCACAGAAAAAATCTTCAGCCCGAGTCCGAACAATTCCTTCTGTTTTGTGCTTGTTTTTTGAAACACCGCTCGCACGCTGCGAAAAATTTCCGCTCTCATGGCTAAAGCAACTTCTACTCTCAGCTGGTGTAACGTTCGTCTAGGCGACGATCATAATTGGTGGGTCAACGAGACCAGCGACCCGGTGCGCTGGGACGTCGACGGCCTCAGCATTATCGACCCGCGCCAAGTCACCCATCTCATCGAACTCGTCGAGCCTCTGCGCGACTACGGCTTCGATCAAGAGATGTTCGACGCCGCCTTCATCCCTTTCCGTATCGAGAAAGATCTCGGCAACGGCAAGGTCCGCCTCAAGCGCGTCAAAGAATCCATCGTCGAATCCGACGACAAACTCTTCGCCCTCGCCGACACCCTCGACGAAGAAAACGGCCCCTACGCCGACCTCCTCGACCATCTCACTCGCTGCCGCGTGAAGATGCTCAACGACCTCTTCAAATTCGAATCCAAACTTTCCGTCGACGAAGTCGAGGACGAGATCCGCGAGGAACAAAACACCCAGTTCATCGAAGGCAAAGCCATCCACACCTTCGAGGAACTTACCGCCATCCTCGACTTCATGCCCGCCGGCTACGACGCCGACGACGAAGCTCCCGCTAAAGACGCCGAAGATGAGGCCGATGATGCCGACCTCCCCGAGATCGACGCCGACGAAGAAGAAAAACTCAAAAACGACGAATCCCTCAAGTGGGATGAAGACGAAGACTCCGATGAGGACGACGACGGAGAGAAAAAGAAAAAAGGCGACGACGACGAGGATTCCGAGGACGAGGACGGCGGCAGCAAAAAATCGAAGTCCGACGACGACGACGAAAAACCTGCGCCAAAAAAATCCGCCCGTAGCTCCAAGAAAAAATAAGCTAAGCCACCTTCAGGCGGCGGTCCCAAAGACCGCCGCTTTTTTGTGCTCGGAGGCCCCCCCCAGCCAATCAATCAAGCGCCACGCTCAGCGTCTTGCTCGGTTTGGTCCTCTTCGCTCTCACGCGGCATGTAATAGGCCACCGCCGCAATCGCCGCACACACGATCACATAAACCAACGCCCAAATCGTCATCGCCTTGAAATTTGTGTCACCCTCAACCACGCGCGCTAGCCACTTGTAGCCGAACTGCACCGTGCGAAAAAGAAACGCCACACTGAGCAGGCCAAAGACTACGGTCACAATCCATTGACCGACACTGCGTGGAGGTTGAACGGGAGTAGAGCTCATAGAATAAACGATTGGAGTATTTTTTAACGCAAAGCCAGCGCCATGTCCTTAGCAAAATAAGTCAGAATTAGGTCCGCCCCGGCCCGCTTGATCGCCAAGAGCGATTCATGCCGGCATCGCGCCAGATCGAGCCACCCCAGCTGCGCCGCAGCTTGTATCTGCGCATATTCGCCCGAGATTTGATAGGCGGCTACCGGCTTGTGCGTCGCATCGCGCACCTCGCGGATGATATCAAGATAAAGCCCTGCCGGTTTCACCATGACGATGTCTGCCCCTTCGGCTTCGTCCAAGCGCAACTCCACGAGTGCCTCGCGCCGATTCGCCGGATTGAGCTGGTAGGTCGCCTTGCTCAATAACTTCGTGCCGGCCGCCTTCGCGCTGCCCACGGCATCACGAAATGGACCGTAATACGCGGAATTGAATTTCACCGCATAGGCTAAAATGCCCGTTCCAGTGAAACCCGCCGTATCCAGCGCGCGCCGGATTTCCCCAATGCGCCCGTCCATCATGTCGCTCGGCGCTACCAGATCGACCCCCGCTCGCGCATGCAACACCGCCATCTGGCAGAGAATCGCCACGGTATGATCGTTCGCCACGTCCAAGCCATCCGCCGTTAACACGCCGTCGTGGCCGTGTGAGGTGTATGGATCAAGCGCGATGTCGGTGATCACGGTCATGTGCGGCACGGCCTTTTTTACCGCTCGAACCGCGCGTAAAATGAGGGCGTCTTCATGCAGCGCGGCGCCACCAACTTCGTCTTTAAATTTAGCATCTAGTTTCGGAAAAAGTGCCACCGCCGGCACGCCTAATTTAGCCAGCGCCCGACATTCCTTCACGAGATCAACGATACTATAACGCATCACGCCCGGCATCGAGCGAATCGGCTCCGGCGCACCTTTGCCGTCCACTACAAACAGAGGCGCGATAAAATCCTGCGGCCGCAAAACCGTCTCCTCGACCATGCTTCGCAAACTGGCAGTGCGGCGCAGCCGTCGCGGACGTTGGATGAGATCGAGCTTGAAGTGATCGGCCATATTCGTGTTTCTGCCATCAAAGCACTCCATGCTCCGGCTCGCCATCCCTTTTTACATCACTCCGCTCCGCACCTTAACGGCGCGAACTACCGGCTGCGGTTGTTGACCGCAACCGCCGGCGCCTTGCCGCGCCGATAGGCAGAAACACCCGTCGGCCCCCAGCCGATAAAAAGAACGTTCCGCACTGGCGGAATCTCTGTTAATCCCCTTCTCTCTTTCTTTGTTCATGGCCATCCAGCTTTACGATTCTCTCGAGCGCCGCCTCAAACCGATCACTTCGTCGCAGCTCGACGGTGTAATCCGCTTCTACAACTGCGGACCCACTGTTTATGCCCCGGCGCACATCGGCAACTTCCGCACCTTTGTAGTCAACGACGTGATCCGTCGCCTGCTCGAGCTCGAGTTCGGCGCCGACAAAGTAAAACACGTGCGCAACCTAACCGACGTTGATGATAAAACCATCCGCCGCGCCCGCGAAGAAGCACGCCCCCTGGCCGAGGTCACCAAGCAATGGACCAACAAGTTTCACGCTGATTGCGCCGCGCTGAATTGCCTCCCGCCCCATGTCGAACCCACCGCCACCGGCTACATCCGCGAGCAAGTCGACATGATCGAGGTGCTTATGCGCAAAGGTAACGCCTACCGCGCTCCTGACGGATCGGTGTATTTCAAAGTATCCTCCTTCGAAGATTACGGCCGCTTGTCCCGCGTTAAAGAACGCGAACTTCAGGTCGGCTCTGCCCTCGCCGGTAAAGTAACCGCGGCCGATGCCGACGAAAAAGAAGACGTCAGCGACTTCGCTCTTTGGAAAGCTCACAAACCAGACGACGGAGCCAACGCCTGGGATAGTCCCTGGGGCCGTGGTCGTCCCGGCTGGCACATCGAGTGCAGCGCTATGAGCAAAGCGCTCCTGGGCGAAACTATTGATCTGCACTCGGGCGGCGTAGACCTTCTATTCCCGCACCACGAAAACGAGATCGCTCAGAGCCAATGCTGCAACGGCACGACCTTTTCCCGCCATTGGTACCACAGCGAGCACCTGCTCGTGGACGGCAAGAAGATGAGCAAGAGCCTCGGTAATCTTTACACCCTAGACGATATCGTCGCTAAAGGATTTTCGCCAATGGCCCTCCGCTACGCCCTGCTGATGGGCCACCCACGCAAACAGCTCAACTTCATGCTGGATTCTCTGCATGCGGCCGAGAGCGCGATGACGACCCTTCACTCCTTCTGGCAATCGATCCCAGATAACGTCGGTCACGCCCACGATTGCGATTCCGTCTTCGCCGCACTCCACGACGACCTCAATACGCCTGGGGCTCTCGGAGCACTTTTCACGATTGTTAAACGCGGCCCGAACAACACCTCTAAAGCCGCTTTCGAAAAAGCTCTCTACGCGCTCGGACTCAAACCCACGGCACCCCAAACGCCCAAAGTTGAAGTCCCCGCCGACATCACCACCCTCGCCGAAAAACGCTGGGCCGCTAAACAAGCTAAAGACTTTGCTGCTGCCGATACACTCCGCAAGGAACTCGCCGCCGCCGGCTGGTCCATGCTTGATAGCAAAACCGACTACAAACTCGAACCGCTAAAAAAATAATTTCCGCTCATGTCCCACGTCATGTCTCCCCTCGAAGAACTCCGCCACTCGGCTTCGCACATCCTTGCGACCGCCGTCCTACGTCTTTTCCCCGACGCAAAACTCGACATCGGCCCGCCCACCGACACCGGCTTCTACTATGACTTCGACCTCGACCATAAATTTACCGCCGACGATCTCATCAAAATCGAGGCTGAGATGAAAAAAGTTGCTGGCGAAAACCAACCTTTTTACCGCAAGGAGCTCTCCCGCGAAGAAGCCATCGAGCTGATCAAATCCCGCGGTCAAGAACGCTATAAACTTGGTCGCCTGGCAGACATTCCCGCCGAGGAAAAAATTTCTTTTTACCAAAACGGCGAGTTCATGGACCTCTGCGCCGGCACTCACGTGCGGTACTCTTCTAAGCTAAAAGCTTTCAAACTTCTATCTATCGCCGGCGCCTATCATCGCGGCGACGAGAAGAACAAACAGCTCCAGCGCATCTACGGCACAGCCTTCCCGACGCGCGAAGAACTCGACCAATACCTCGAGCGCCAAGAGCAGGCCAAAGCCCGCGACCACCGCAAACTCGGCCGCGACTTGAAACTTTTCCACATCGATGAAGACGTCGGCCAAGGCCTCATCCTCTGGACACCCAACGGCTCCATCATCCGCCAAGAATTACAGGATTTCATTGGCGGCGAACTCCGTAAACAGGGCTACTCACAGGTCTTCACCCCGCACATCGGCAAACTAGCGCTTTATAAAACATCAGGGCATTTCCCCTACTACAAAGAGTCGCAGTTCACCGCGTTCCCCGAGCCCGATACGCTCATGAAACTCGCCGGCGAGGGCTGCACCTGCGCCGAGCTCACCTCGCGCCTCGAAGGCGTCTCCGCCCAATTTGCCGCCGAGATCAACGGCCGCGCCGGCAAAGAAGTTATCGCCGCTAACCGCGTCCTCGACGCCGATAAGCTCCTCGACGGCTTCATGCTGAAGCCGATGAACTGCCCCCACCACATCAAGATTTTCGCCTCGCAGCCGCACAGCTACCGCGACCTCCCCGTGCGCCTCGCCGAATTCGGCACCGTTTATCGCTGGGAACAATCCGGTGAACTTAACGGCATGACGCGAGTCCGGGGCTTCACGCAGGACGACGCCCACCTTTTCTGCACCGAGGATCAAGTCGCAGCCGAAGTCCTCGGCTGTCTTTCCTTGGTCAAAACCGTTCTCTCCACGCTCGGCATGTCTGACTACCGCGTGCGCGTCGGCACCCGCGATCCCGACAGCAGCAAATTCACGGGTAATCCGGAGCAATGGGACAAAGCCGAAGCCGCCTGCCGCGAAGCCGCCAAAACTCTCGGCGTGCCCTTCACTGAAGAGCCCGGAGAAGCTGCCTTCTATGGCCCGAAAATCGACTTCGTGATCAAAGATGTGATTGGCCGCGAGTGGCAACTGGGCACCGTCCAAGTCGATTACGTGCTCCCCGTGCGCTTCGATCTGCACTACATGGGCGCAGACAACCAATCGCATCGTCCCGTGATGATCCACCGCGCGCCCTTTGGCTCGATGGAGCGCTTCTGCGGGGTGCTCATCGAGCACTTCGGCGGTGACTTCCCTGTCTGGCTCGCGCCCGAACAAGTCCGCCTCGTGCCGATCACCGATCGCGTCAACGACTATGGCGCCCAACTACTCGCACAGCTCAAAGCCGCCGGCATCCGCGCTAAACTAGACGAACAAAGCGACAAGCTTGGCGCCAAGATCCGCCGCGCCGAAATCGACAAGGTTCCTTACACTCTGGTGCTCGGCGGCAAGGAAGCCGAAACCCTATCAATCAGCGTCCGTAGCCGTGCGAAAGGCGACGAAGGAGTTATGCCTTTCGCCGATTATCTCGCCCGCCTCAAGACCGAGATCACCACCCGAGCGCTTGCCGTGAAAACGGTGAAACCCGCTGCTGTCAGCGCCGCGCCAAGCGCCTGATTTTCGCCCCCAACCCATCGGCTACGCGGATTAACCACCACGTTGCTTTTTGTTTATGTCCTCCTGGAAAATCGAACTCGAAGCTATCATCGGCGCCCGCCACGGAGGACAGGTCGAGCACGTGCTCGGCTTGCTCCAAAAACTCGACGAGCGTTACCCCAACGTCGCCGAAATCGCTTACCAACTCGCCTGGACCTGTGCGGTGCTCGGCCGCGCAGCCGAGGCCATCCCTCACTACGAACGAGCGATCACGCTCGGTCTCGCTCCCAACGATCACGCCGGCGCGCTTCTCGGCCTCGGCTCGACCTTGCGCACCACCGGCCAGTTCGCTCGCTCGAGTGAAATCCTTCGCTCCGGCCAACATTTATTTCCAGACCACCGCGAGTTCGACGTCTTTCTCGCTCTCACGGCGCATAATCTCGGCCAACATACCGAAGCGATAAAGCTTCTATTGCTCGCGCTCGTCGACACCTCCGAAGATCCCGGCATCACGACTTATCAACGCGAACTGCGCTTTCAGGCTACGCGCCTAGTTTGATTTTTGGGGCACTAAAAAGCCACGGCCTCAGACCAAAGCATGAAAAAGCCGGCTTCCCATGAAGCCGGCTTTGCTTTTTCGAGCGTAAACAGTGGCCGATTAGACCGCTGCTTCGCCGCGCTCGTCGGTGCGGATGCGAATGACTTCCTCGAGCGGCATCACGAATACTTTACCATCGCCGATCTTGCCCGTCTTGGCGGATTTCACAATCGCCTCCACGGCTTTACCGGCTAGGTCGTCGGTAACCGCAATTTCGATTTTAACTTTAGGCAGAAAATCGACGGTGTATTCGCTACCCCGATAGATCTCAGTGTGGCCTTTCTGGCGACCGTAGCCTTTGACCTCGGTGACCGTCATGCCTTCAATGCCGACGGCACTGAGCGCTTCCTTCACTTCATCCAATTTGAACGGTTTGATAATAGCAGTGATGAATTTCATAAGTGTAGGGATAGGATTGAATTCTTAGTTGATGTAACCTTCTTCGCCATGATCGGTGATATCGAGGCCTTGGGACTCGGCTTCAGCGGTGGGGCGCAGACCGATGAGGGCTTTTACCAACATGGCGATTACAAAGGTGGCCACCACGGAGAGTAGGAGCGTAAAAGCCACCGCTTTAGCCTGAGCAAGCCAGAGGCCACCGTCGGTCACCAGCTTAGCGAGGCCGTTTTTAACAGCAGGGGCCGCGACCAAATTGGCATTCACTTCTTTCGTAGCGAGAACACCCGTGATGATGGCACCGAGGGTGCCACCGACCGCGTGCACCCCGAAGGTGTCGAGTGCATCATCGTAGCCGAACATCGCTTTGATCTTAGTCACAAAAACATAGGGCACAACAGCGGCGAGGACGCCGATCATGACTGCACCGGTCGAATCGACGAAACCGGCCGCAGGCGTGATCACCACGAGTCCGGCTACGGCGCCAGAGCACATGCCAAGGATAGAGGCGTGACCGCGGAAGATTTTTTCAATCGCACCCCAGACAAACGTCGCAACGGCCGCGGCAAGCGTCGTGGTCATGAAGGCGTTGGCCGCGACACCATCCGCGGCGGCGGCGCTACCAGCGTTAAAGCCATACCAGCCGACCCAGAGCATACCGGTACCGACCATGCACAACACCATGCTGTGCGGGGCCATTTTTTCCTTACCAAAGCCAAGACGGGGCCCGAGGATCAAACAGAGGATCAAGGCCGACCAACCCGAGGACATGTGCACTACCGTGCCACCGGCGAAGTCGATCGCAGCGATTGCAGCATCGCCATTCCAGACGCCGTTCATGTAACCGGTTACACCCCAAACCATGTGAGCGAGCGGGAAATAAACGACGAGCATCCAAATTGCCACGAAAAGCATGATCGCGGTAAATTTCATACGCTCAGCAATGGCCCCCACGATCAGTGCAGGCGTGATGATCGCGAACATCATCTGATACATCGAAAACACGTTTTGAGAGACCCAGTAAGCGTAGTCGGTATTAGGCGCGCTGGTGACTCCCTTCAAAAAGAAATACTCTGAGCCACCAAGAAACGGACTGCCGAAGCTTTTTCCAAACACGAAGCTATAGCCAAAGGCCCACCACATAATCGTGACCATGCCCGTAATGCCTAAGCACTGAGCGAGGACAGAGAGCACATTCTTTTTACGAACAAGCCCGCCATAGAAAAGTGCTAGGCCGGGTAGTGTCATGAAAAGCACGAGTGCCGAGCTAGTCATCATCCAAGCATTGTGCCCAGGTCCAGGGGAGCCGACCAAGGGACCCTTCGCCGGATCGACGTTGGTCACGTATGCTTCAAGCGCAGCGATGCGTTCTTCCGCCGTTGGCGGAGGCGGTGTCGCGGGCGCAGTGGTGGGCGTTTGGGCCCAGATTGAGCCTGTAACAAGCAGCAGAGCTGCCAGTCCAAGACGGAAGCGAGTCAGGTTAAGGAGGGATTTCATAGGCAAGTGCCATGTCTAAAGCAGCCGCTGTGCCATGCAGCGGACTCATTAAAAAAACCGGATTTCCGATAGTGAAATTCATCAGCGCACAAAAAAACCGGCTGCCTTTGGGCAGCCGGTTCGTAACTTCAAATCGCGTTCAAACGGCGGCTTCGCCACGCTCGTCGGTACGAATACGGATGATTTCCTCTAGTGGGAGAATAAAAACTTTACCGTCGCCGATCTTGCCGGTTTTAGCGGATTTCACAATCGCATCGACCGCTTTGGCCGCCATGTCGTCGGACACGGCGATCTCAATTTTCACCTTGGGCAGAAAATCGACCGTGTACTCGCTGCCGCGGTAAATTTCTGTATGCCCCTTTTGACGCCCGAAGCCTTTAACTTCGGTCACCGTCATTCCTTCAATACCCGCCTCAGCGAGAGCTTCTTTAACTTCTTCGAGTTTGAACGGCTTGATGATGGCGATGATGAGTTTCATACAGAAAATAATCTATTTATGCTTTTAATTAAGAGCGATTTGCTCACGGAGCAAGCCGGAGTTGCATGACAATTTATAGACGCAGCAAAAAGCCGAGAATAACAGAGCGCAGAACCACTGTAATAAACACCGCACAGCCGAAGCCGCGCGTTACTCGGGCATCACGGTAGCGATGTGTAGCTCCTTGAGCTGCTTGGCCGTCACCGGCGTCGGGCTCTGCGCCATGAGATCCTGCCCCTTCTGGGTCTTGGGGAAGGCGATCACGTCGCGGATGCTGGTCGTGCCGCAGAGCAATGCCACCATGCGGTCGAGGCCGAAGGCAATGCCACCATGCGGCGGAGCGCCGTAGGTGAACGCTTTCAACATGTAGCCAAAGCGATTCTCGACGACGTCGGCGGGAATTTTAAGGACGTCTTCAAACACTTTTTTCTGCAACGCAGGCTGGTGAATACGAATCGAGCCTCCGCCGAGTTCCATGCCGTTGAGAACGACATCGTAGTGTTGGCCACGAACTTTTTTCGGATCAGTGTCGAGGTACGCTGCGTCTTCCGCGACAGGTGCGGTGAAGGGATGGTGCGTAGCGACGTAGCGGTTTTCCGCCTCGTCGTAGCTCATTAATGGGAAATCAACGACCCAGAGAAACTGCCAATCATCGGCGCGAATCGTGAGCTTACCGCGTTTCTGGAGCAGCGCAGCCGCTTCAAGGCGGATGCGACCAAGGATCGCGCAGGCCTTTTCCCAAGGCGCGGCCGCGAAGAATAACATGTCGCCTTCAGCCAAGCCGAGTTGCGCAGTGAGCGCGGCTTTCTCGGCATCGGAGAAAAATTTAACGATAGGCGATTTCCATTCGCCGCCCTCAACCTTAATGAAGGCGAGACCTTTGGCGCCGAGTGATTTGGCAATTTCTTCCAGCGCCTTAATTTCACCTTGGGTGAGATCGGCGAGGCCTTTGGCGTTGATCGCCTTGATCGCACCGCCGCCGGTGGCCGTGGACGCGAAAACTTTGAAAGCCGAGGTCTTGAAAAGCTCGGTGAAATCCACGAGCTCCATCCCGAAACGCACATCGGGTTTATCGACGCCGTAACGATTCATCGCGTCAATGTAAGGCATGCGCGGGAACGGCGTGGGTAGATCGTGGCCGAGCACGTCTTTCCACACTTTTTTCAACATCCCTTCAAACAGCGAATAGATACCTTCACGGTCGATAAATGAGGCCTCTACGTCCACTTGCGTGAACTCCATCTGGCGATCGGAACGCAAATCTTCGTCGCGGAAACAACGGGCGATTTGGAAATATTTTTCCACGCCGGCAACCATCAGAATTTGCTTAAATTGCTGGGGCGATTGCGAGAGAGCATAAAATTGCCCCGCGTGGATGCGCGACGGCACCAGGTACTCGCGCGCACCTTCGGGCGTACTCTTGAAGAGCGCAGGCGTCTCAACCTCAATGAATTCTTGGGAGTCGAAGTAGTCGCGAATAGACTTTGCCGCACGGTGACGCACCTGGAGGTTTTTGCGCATCTTCGGACGGCGCAGGTCGAGATAGCGGTACGTGAGGCGCAGGTCTTCGTTGACCTTATCACCGCCAACATCGTCGAGCGGGAACGGAGGGGTATCGGAAACATTGAGCACCTCGAGCGCATTCGCGGCAATCTCGATACCACCGGTAGGCAGGGTCGAGTTAACGGTGCCTTCAGGCCGAGGCACCACTTTACCCGCGATTGTGATAACGGACTCCGGTTTAAGATGGCCAGCTTGGACGCCGAGCTCGGCGTTATCTTGCGGATCAAATTTAACCTGCGTGATGCCTTTGCGGTCGCGCAAGTCGATGAAGACAATGCCGCCGTGATCACGGACGGAATCGACCCATCCGGAGAGCGTGACGAACGCACCGAGATCGGCGGGAGTGAGCTGGGCACAATGATGGGTGCGCTTCATGGGCATGGGTTGGTCGTGCAAAAGGAAAAAGAAAGCCCCGCCACTTGGGGCGGGGCAAACAGATTTTCGGCCAATGGCAAAAGCTTCCCCAGCGCTCAACCTAAGATCAGGCTTTGCCCGGTCATTTCTGCCGGCTTAGCCAAGCCCATCAAATGCAACACCGTCGGCGCGATATCCGCGAGCCGGCCGCCCGAACGCATCTTGGTCTGACCGGCGATGAGGCCTTCGCCCACGGCGAAGACCTCAACGAGGTTGAGCGTGTGTGCGGTGTGCGGGCCGTTGCTTGACGGATCCCACATTTGCTCGACGTTGCCGTGATCGGCGCAGACGACGGCTTTGCCGCCAACCTGGTAGATCGCGGCAAGCAATTCGCCTACGCCAGCATCCGTGGCCTCGACGGCTTTGATCGAAGCAGGCAACGAACCAGTGTGTCCGACCATATCGGGATTGGCGTAGTTCACCGCGATAAAACCGTATTTACCCGAAAGAATCGCCGTTTTGGCCAACGCCGTGACTTCAGCCGCTGCCATTTCTGGCTGCATGTCGTAGGTGGCGACTTTAGGGCTAGAGGGACACGCGCGGTCTTCGCCGGGAAACGGCTCACTACGGTAGTTGTTAAAGAAAAACGTCACGTGCGGATTTTTCTCCGTCTCGGCGCAGCGGAATTGAGCAAGACCCGCTTTACTGACGACTTCCCCTAGGATATTTTTCAATTTCTCCGGCTTACCCGAGATCACATGCACCGGCAGGCCCTTTTCGTATTCGGTCATCGTCGCGTAATAGAGATCAAGTTTCGCACCGCGATCGAACTCCTTGAAATCATCCATCACAAAGGCCCGAGTGATCTCGCGGGGACGATCTCCGCGGTAATTATAAAACAATACCGCATCCCCGTCGGCAAAGGTCGCGAGCGGCTTGCCGTCAGCGCCGACGATCCAAGTCGCGGGTACAAACTCATCACCTTTTTGGGTTTCGCTAAGCGGACGATCATAGTAATTCTGAATCGCGACCGTCGCGCTCGAAGCCGTCGCTACGGCCTTTCGGCCCGTAAGCAAATCGTAAGCTTTCTGCACGCGTTCCCAGCGGTTATCTCGGTCCATCGCCCAAAAACGCCCGCATACCGTCGCAATCGTGCCGACGCCGATCTCGCGGCACTTAGCCTCGAGCTGCGCGATATATCCCAACCCGCTCTGCGGCGCCGTATCGCGGCCGTCGGTGAAGCCATGAACATAAACCTGGGCCTTCGTCAGGCCATCATCTTTAGCCTGCTGCAAAATTCCGTAAAGATGCTCGAGCATTCCGTGCACGCCACCGTCGGATACGATGCCCATGACGTGTAACTTCGCTTTCGGCGACGCCTTCACCCGCGCCACTGCGGAGCGCCACACGGAATTACCTGCGAGTTGTTTTTCGGAAAATAATTTATTCAGCCGTACGAGCTCTTGATCCACTACGCGACCGGCGCCGATGTTTTCATGGCCAACTTCGGAGTTGCCCATTTGACCTTCGGGCAAGCCGACATCGAGGCCACTCGCCGCAACGAGCGAGCGAGGGTATTTCGCCTGCAACGCATCATCGCAGGCTTTTTTAGCCAGATAGACGGCGTTGAACGCGTTTTGGTCGGCGTGGGGATTTTTCCCCCAGCCATCGCGGATGATCAACAAGACGGGTTTCAGCGGTGAGTTCATGGAAAAATAACACCGTCACCCGTGAACACCCCGCCGCTCGTCGCAACGCAAAAAAAGCGCGACTTAGATTTCCCCATCAATCAACTCACCGCCGTTTGACAATCCGGCGCTTCTAAAGACCAATTTCCGACCATGTCCAAACGCGCCGTTCTTCTCGTCAATCTCGGCTCACCTGATTCAACGTCCGTACCAGACGTCCGCCGTTATTTAAGGGAATTTCTTGGCGACGAACGAGTGCTAGATTTACCCGCCCCGCTTCGCTTTGCGTTGCTCGAAGGCATCATTCTACGCACGCGTCCGAAAAAATCCGCCCACGCCTACGCCTCAATCTGGCAACCCGAAGGCTCGCCCCTTATCATCACCTCTCGCTCAGTCCGCAACAAACTCGCTGCCACCCTCGGCTCTGAAACTCCGGTGTATCTCGCGATGCGTTACGGCAATCCCTCGATCGCAAGCGTAGTAGCTCAAATGGCCGCCGACGGTGTCACCGAAGTCCTACTGTTTCCGCAATACCCCCACTATGCGATGTCTTCGTGGGAAACCGTCGTCGTGAAAGTTTTCGAAGAGCGCACCAAGTTAGCGCCTGGGCTTCAGATCACCACCGTGCAACCGTTTTTCCAAGACGCCGATTACATCGAGGCGCTCTACCAAGTCACCGCGCCGCACCTGAGCCAGCCGCACGATCATCTTTTATTTAGCTACCACGGCATTCCTGAACGCCACTTGCGCAAAGGCGATTCATCCAAAGCGCATTGCACGCTCGTCGCCGATTGCTGCACCACGTGCTCACCCGCGCACGCCACCTGTTACAAAGCTCAAGTCCTAGCCACCACACGGGCCCTCGTCGCTCGCGCCGGCATCGCCGCCGACAAACACTCCGTATCCTTCCAGTCCCGCCTCGCAGGCGAACCGTGGCTCTCGCCCTTCACCGACTACGAACTCAAACGCCTCCCCCAAGTCGGCAAGAAACGCTTGCTCATCATTTGCCCCGCCTTCGTTGCCGATTGCCTAGAGACCATTGAGGAAATATCCGAAGAGGGCCGTGACGATTTCATGGCTGCTGGCGGCGAATCATTCCAACAAATCCCCTGCTTGAACGATCAAAAGCCCTACATCGAATTTCTCGCACAGCGAGTCGGTCGCTGGCTTCAGCAACGCTAAACCCCTTGAGCCCGGACTCGCCCAACGATCTCAACCCGTCAGCGGCCGGCACGCCCCTGAGCGCACCCATCAGCGTGACCAACGACGCGCTCCAGCTACTCGCAGCAAACGATGTCGTTGGCTTCTTCGATCTGCATTTTAAAGCGGATCAAATCCACTACTCTCCGGCTTGGAAAAAACTGCTCGGCTACACTGCCAACGATCTGCCTGATCCTCGCGAAGTATGGCGGCAACACATCCACCCTGAAGACTCAGACGCCGCCCCTTACTTCCTCGGCCACCGGCACACACCCGGCACACGCCAACTTCAAGTTGAGTTCCGCATGCGACACTGCCTCGGGTACTACGTTTGGCTGCAATGTACCGGACTCCAACAGATAGGCCCTGACGGCAATCTCGAACGCGTCACCGGCCTCTGTCTCGACGTAACCGAGCGTCACGAACTCGAAGAAGTCGGTCTAGCCAACGACGCCCGCTTCCAAGACCTCACTAACAGCCCGGGCCCACTCGGCGCCTTTGAATTCGATTTCATCCACCATCGCTACTGGGTCGCCCCTGCCTGGAGCCAACTCCTCGGTCACTCTGAGGAGGTCGACCCCCTCAAAGCTTTCCGCCAAAGCCTTCCCGCCGACGTCGACCCCGAGCTCAATCTCCCCACGTGGTTTGCCCAACTCACCCCGGGGCCAACCACGTTTCATGCAACCTTAACCCTGCGCTCCGCTGACGACCAACCTGTCGCCGTACTTCTAGGCGCTCATCGCACTTTAAATCGCAAAAACGAACTCACTCGTATCAGCGGTTTCATCAGCGCTCTACCCACGACCCTGCCTAAGAACACACCCGTCCCCACCTCAGAAGTCATCGCCTCAAATCATACTTCAATCGAAGACGCGCTCATCACCACCTCCTTAGCTACATTGGCCGAAGCTATCCTAATTACAGACTCCCACGGCCGTATTCTTGTTTCCAACGCCGCCGCTGCGCGGTTGCTCCGCCAACCCGCCGCTCAAATCTCAGGCGCGCCACTGTCCGAAATCTTTCGCCTCGTCCGGCGCGAAAACCTTCAAGCCGGCGACGATCCTATCGCCCGCGCCCTTTCCAGTGAAAGCCAACTCACGCTCGTCCACGACCAGGCACTCGCCTTCGCGGACACCGCTACACCACCGTTACCCATAGTTTGGACCGCTCGCGCCTCTTATAATCAAGCCGGCAAACTCCGCGGCTTTGTCCTCGTCTTCAGGGACCCCGGAGAAATGAGCCTGACTCCGGATGAGCTCATCAAAGCCAATCGCTTCGAAACGATCAGCCAACTCACCCGTGGCCTCGCCCACGATTTCAATAACCTCCTCACCACTATACTCGGCGGCATTGACCACGCTAAAGACCCTCTTCACCCCAACGCCCTCGCCGATGCCGAAAGCGCCAGCCTTAAGGCTAAGAACCTAACCAAAGAACTTCTCTTACTCACCCAAGGCGGCACCAACGTATCGTCGCTTATCACGGTTGAAGAACTCTTCGCGGCCACCATCAAAATAGCCACTGTTGGCAGCGCCTCCAGCGTCACCGCCGAAGTCTCCCCCGGCACCGGTTCTGTTCAAGTCGATCGCGGCCAAATTCTGCAGGTTTTGCAAAACCTCGTCCTCAACGCGCTCCAGGCGATGCCACCCTCACCCCACCCTGCCCGCGTACAAATGTACGCACGCAACGTCACCCTCGCACCCGATCAAATTCCCAGCCTAGCAGCCGGATCCTACGTCGAATTTGAAATTCGCGACAACGGCACGGGTATAGCCCCCTCACACCTTCAGGAAATTTGGTCGCCCTTTTTCACCACCAAGAAGCACGGTACCGGCCTAGGCCTCGCGACTGCCCGATCTCTCGTGCAAAAACACGGCGGCGCCATCGGCGTCGATTCCACACCCGACGTTGGTACCGTGTTCACGTTTTACTTACCACGCGCCGAGCGCGCCCCCGGCTTTCAAGGCCACATTGCACCGAGCCTACGTTTTCGCACCGGCCGCATCCTGTTTATGGATGATGACGAAAAAATTTCGGCTCTCACCGCAGCGATGTTCAATCGCCTCGACTACAAATACGACTTGGCGAAAAACGGCGACGACGCACTCGCTCTTTACCAACGCTACCTCAACATCGGCCGTCCCTACGACGCAGTCATCCTCGATCTCCATATTATCGGCGGTATGGGCGGCGAAGCGTGTTATCTGGCGATGAAACAAATCGATCCCGATGCGCGCGTCATCGCATCGAGCGGCTACGACGAGCCCGCTTTAGCTCGACGCTACCTAGACCTTGGTTTCTGCGGCTACCTCAACAAACCCTATCGTCTCGGCGAACTAGGCCAAGTCCTCAAGACCGTGCTTGGTTAAATCCTCGACGAACCGCAGCCTAGTTCACGGTTCGCGCCAGGTAAACGCATGGCAAAGCGCTACGCCTGCGGCATCCGCCTCATCAAACGCCAGGGGTCGCCCGTGTCCCATCATTGCCATCACGGTGCGCGCCATCTGCTCTTTGCTCGCTCGTCCAGCGCCCACTACTGCCTGCTTCACGCGCAAAGGCGCATATTCAAAAACCGGCAACTCTTGTAACGCCGCGGCAGCCATCGCCGCCCCTCGCGCCGCTCCCAAAATTTGCGCCGTCTGAAAATTCTGAACGAAAATCGTCTGCTCCATCGCCACGTGCCGCACTCCTGCACCCGTTAAAATCCCGCTCACAGCGCGATGAATTTCAGCCAAAGCCAGCGCCATCGCCAGTTTCGGATGCACCTTCACTGTCTGACAGCGCAGTAACAACGGCGCGCGCCCTGGCGTAAATTCGACCAGCGCCAACCCCGTACCTCGTAACGATGGATCGATTCCGAGCACCACGCCGACGTACGGCACCTTCCGCGCCAACGACGCGCCGGCTTGCGCCGTGGTCACGCGCGAATGCGTTGTCGCTGGCACAGGTTGTCCCGCCAGTTTCGCCGCCCACATCTGCCTCACGTTCATTCGCGCCATACCGTAGCTTGCCCCAGAGAACCCATCGAACACACGGAAAATTTGAATGTCATCGCTCGCTTCCGTTTTAGAACAACAAGCGCAACCCTGCGGCCGCCGAGAAAAATAATGCCAAATTCTCAAACACCTTCTGATTAATATGCGGTAAAATCCGCCGCCCCAGCCACGCACCCGCCAACACGGCTGGGGCCAACCACAAATTCAGCGTAAAACTCGGCGGGGTGATCAGCCCAAGGCTGATCATAAATGGCACCTTAAATAAATTCAGCAGCAAGAAAAACACCGCCGCCGTCCCCACGTATTCCATCTTCGGCAGCCGCATCGCTAGCAAGTAAATCGCCATCAACGGACCCGCCGCATTAGCCACCAAGGTCGTAAACCCCGCCAGCACACCGAGCGTTGGCGCAAACCACACAGCGTGCTCCGCCTCCTGAGAAGCTACTCCCGCGCGCCAACGTCGAAAAAGATGCACCGCTACGAGAGTGACCACGATCCCGCCAATCAACCGCCTCGTCTCGTGATCACCGATCCGCCCCATCGCGAAGTAACCGATCACAACCCCGACCGCCGCCCACGGAAATAACCGCCACAGGTGTCGCCAGTTCGCATGTTGCCGGTAAGAACTTACTGCCACCAGATCGCCGAAACACAACAGCGGCAACACCAGCCCCGTCGCCTGTTTCGCCGGCAGTATCTGCGCAAAAATCACCACAAAAAGCATTCCCATGCCGGCGATGCCGGTCTTGGAAACTCCGACCAAAAGCGCCGCTGCCGCGGCCAAAATCCATTCTGCTGTCGTGAAATTCAAGCCGAAGCCTCCATTTGAAAATCACCATCCTTCACGCGAAAAATTTCCCACGCCCCCAGCTCCGCATCCGGCAACGCCGTGCCCGTTGCCAAGATCTGCGATTCGGGATCAATCGCCGCCCAAAATTTCCGACGACGACCCGGATCGAGTTCCCCGAGCACATCATCCGCCAGCAAGACCGGACGCACGCCACTCTTCGCATGAAACCAAGCCGCCTGCGCCAAACGCAGTGCAAGCACGACCGAGCGTTGCTGCCCTTCGGAACCAAAATCCTTCGCCTCTTGTCCATCCACTTTGAGCGCAAAATCATCCCGGTGCGGTCCCATGTGCGTGGAGCGCAGCGCGAGATCCCGCGCCCGACCCGCCGCCCAACGAGCCAACAACGCCTCCGCGTCCGGCTGCGCGAAATCCGGCACATATACCAAGGCTGCCGGCTCGGTTCCGTCGCATAGTTTTTGGTAACCAGCCGCCATGCCTGCGCCGATTGATTGTAAGCCGGAAATCCGGCGCGCGATCAACTCGCATGCTGCCGGCGCCAAGACTCGCTCAAACGCTTCTAATTGAGCGACCACAGAGCCACCTTTTTTGAGCAACGCATTCCGCTCCGCCAACGCCCGAGTGTAGGTCTGCAAGGCCTGCAAGTAGCTTCCATCCATCGCCGCCAACGTAAGGTCCAACCACCGCCGCCGCCCCGCGGGCGCCCCGCGAACAAGCTGCAAATCCTGCGACGAAAACACCACAGTAGGAAATTTTCCCAGATAATCCGCGAGCCGCGTCACGCGCGTCTGATCACACCACAATTCTTTGCTGTGGCGGTGAACTTTGATCGTCACCTGCGTCTCGCCTAGCCGCGCGTGTTCCAGCGTGCACGCCACCGCCGCCGTCGTTTGACCGTGCATTAACAGCGTCGAACTTTCAGCCGTTCGAAACGACCGTGCCGCGGTCAGATAACCCGCTGCCTCGAGCAGGTTGGTTTTCCCTTGGCCATTCTGCCCAACGAAAAATTGTCGCCGCCCCACAAAATCCAGCCGCGCAAACGCCACATTGCGGAAATGGCGAAGAGTGAGCGTGCGCAGGCGCATGTGACGCGAGTAGCAGGAAAAATTTCATCGCGGGCAAGCCCGCACCCACCTTTTCTACCTTCATGAAGTTTGCCGCCGCCCTCCAAGCGTCCACCTCCACGCTCCAAGCCTTGCCGACGATCCGTCCTGCGATCGACGACGCCGCTGCGCTTATCCTCAAGACTCTGCGCTCCGGCCACAAACTCCTCATCTGCGGTAACGGCGGGAGCGCCGCCGAGGCCGCCCACTTCGCCACCGAGCTCACCGGCCGCTACGCCAAAAATCGCCGTTCGCTACCAGCGCTCGCATTGTCTTCCGATGGTTCGCTCGTTACGTGCATCGGTAACGACTACGGCTTCGACCAAGCCTTCGCCCGTCAAATCTCCGGCCTCGCCCAACCCGGCGACCTCATAGTTGTGCTTACTTCAAGCGGCAACTCCGCCAATATCATTGCTGCCCTCAATGAGGCCAAAGCGCGCGACCTCAAAAGCCTCGCCTTTCTCGGCCGAGGCGGCGGCCCAGCTCGAGGCCTCGCGTCGGTCGAACTCATCATACCCGGCCAAAGCGGCCCCGCTACGCAAGAGGCTCACCTTTTCCTCATCCACTATTTCTGCGAACTGATCGACACCGAGTTTGCCTGAATTTTTTCCGCTGGCCCCATTCGCTCACTCACTTAGCCGCAGGTGGCGTCTTTTCATAGACCACCCAATTCTTCACGAGCTCATGCACGACGACGCTGCCCACGCGGTGCGCAGCCTCGAGCGACGGTAAGTACGCCGAATAGCCCGGCCCAAGTTTCTCGCCGCTCAAACTTTCCGCCGCGTCTCCACCCGGCATCTGCATATCGAAATTACTGGCCGTGCGCAGCACCAATACGCGCCTCACGTCCACGCGTTTTGCCCGATCCAACAAGCTCAACGATTGCAAGGTCCCAGTGTCTTCCATCGCCGTCGTCACGTAGTTACCCGTGCCATCGCTGAAATATTTCACCCAGTCGTTGGCCCATTGGTTGAGAAGCCTGCCGTGCCAGTAAGTCATTGAGGAAAGCGTGTCGCCTTTCATGACAAGCGGTGGCCGCTGCGCTGCCGGAAATCCCGTGTAAAGCGCCCGGCGTTTCTGCATGGGCGCGGAATCCGCCAGCGTGATGTCCTTCGTTAAACGATAGGCCCATTCGACCAAGGCCGGTTCAAGCCGATATGCTTCGCCTTCACTACGGTCGGCAGGCAACTCAAACGGCTTTTTCTTGCGCAACGGAATGAAGCCAGTGGTCCAACCCGCTGGGATTTCGCGCGCATCGATTTCGTGGCCGAGATCGCCGTCGACGACCCACTCCGCCCACACCGCCGCGCCCAACGGACCATCGTTTGGGTCGATACCGGCGATGCCCGCGACGAGCCAATAACTTTGCGAGAGATCAAAACGAGGATCCAGCCCGAGCGCCATGATCGTCGCTGCGCTCTTTGCCGTACCCACGCCCGTCACTACGCCCATCACACTGCCATCGGCATTAGTCCGCAGATCGCGGTTGCCCTGAGGAAACGCATGCACCTGCGTCAGCTGCTCGCGCTCGACCCAGTATTGAAATTCACCGGGACGATCCCCCGTATCCGCCCCCGCCTCAAACATTGCCACAACCACGACCTTGGGTCGGATCACGCTGGGCGCGGACCACAGCGGCAACGCAAGCGCGAGGAACATCAAAACACTCAACACACGAGAGAATACCATCAAAGTCATGCAGAGGACTCCAGCAGCGCGCGCGCCAAGCGCAAATTGGTTCTTGCCGCACTGAAATGCCGGCGGTTCGCTCCGGCTTTAAACCCATGAGCAAAGCCACTCCCGCCCAAGAAAACGCCATCATTAAAACCGCCTACGGCGAACTCACCGTCGCCTTCTGGCCCGACGTCGCCCCAAAGACGGTGGAAAATTTCAAAAAACTCGCCCGTTCCGGTTACTACGACGGCACCGCATTTCACCGCATCATCAAGGGCTTCATGATCCAAGGCGGCTGCCCCAACACCAAAGTCGGCGAAAAAGGCATGCCTGGCACCGGCGGCCCCGGCTGGCAAATCAAGGCAGAGTTCAACGCTAAAGCCCACGTTCGCGGCGTCCTCTCTATGGCCCGCTCGTCCAATCCCGACTCGGCCGGCTCGCAGTTCTTCATCTGCCACGGTGACGCCAAATTCCTCGACCGCCAATACACCGCTTTCGGTCAAGTGATCGCCGGTGACGACGTATTGGAAAAACTTGCCAACGTCCCCACCAAATCCGGCGGCGGTGGCGAAAAGAGCACGCCCATCGAACGCGTAGGCGTCGATAGCATCACGATCGTCGAAGCTTAAACCGTTTCGAT
This sequence comes from Opitutia bacterium, assembly GCA_947458705.1. Classification (GTDB taxonomy): domain Bacteria; phylum Verrucomicrobiota; class Verrucomicrobiia; order Opitutales; family Opitutaceae; genus Tous-C4FEB. The sequence goes on from CANHAH010000029.1 coordinate 23,090, forward strand.
TTTTAGCTTCTATCTTAAGAAGGCCGGTCTTCACGATCGGCCTTTTTCATGGGCATGAACCGCAATTACGCGTAGCCCAACGCCTTCGCCACCGCGCCGCAGACGACCTTACCGCCGCGAGTGTTCACGCCTTTCGCCAAGCCGAGATGTTCAGCTAGCGCACGCTCCACGCCTTTCTGGACTAGCGTAGCCACAAAAGGCTCCGTCGCCTGCGTCAGCCCCATCGTCGAGGTGCGACCCACTAACGCAGGCATGTTGGGTACCGCATAGTGAATTACACCATATTTTTCATAAACGGGTTCCTCATGCGAAGTTGGCCGAATCGTCTCAATACAACCACCTTGGTCGATCGCGATGTCCACGATCACGCTACCCGGCCGCATCTGCGCGACCATTTTTTTAGAAACAACTATCGGAGCCTTCGCCGCTGGGATCAGTACCGCCCCGATCAACAAATCTGCATCCGCCACACTCGACTCGAGATTCGCTGGATTCGACATGAGTGTAACGACGCGACCGCGATACTCTGAATCTAGCGCCTCAAGTTTGCGTGTATCCAAATCGAGGACGGTCACACGTGCACCCATGCCCGCCGCCATTTGAACCGCGTGCGCCCCGGAATTGCCCGCGCCGACTACCACGACGTGACCTGGCAGCGTACCAGGAATACCGCCGAGCAAAACGCCTGAGCCTCCATGCTGCGACTGCAGGAAATACGCGCCCACTTGAATCGCGAGCCGCCCCGCAATCTGTGACATTGGCTTAAGCAGCGGAAAAGATCCGTCGCTAGCCTCCACTGTTTCATAGGCGATACCGAGAATTTTTTTACTCAACAGAACCTTAGCGAGTTCCGCGCCTGCCGCGAGGTGAAGGTAGGTAAACAACATCTGTCCCGTGCGCAGTCGCCCGTATTCAACGGGCAGTGGCTCCTTCACTTTTAAAATAAGATCCGCCTGCGACCACACCTTTTGCGCGGAGCCAACCAAGGTCGCGCCCGCTGCTCGATATTCCGCGTCCGTAAATCCGGCGGTGTATCCGGCTGATTTTTGCACCAACACCTCCGCCCCTAGAGCCACACACCGACGGCACAAATTGGGGGTCATCGAGACACGCGTTTCGCCGATTTTAATTTCTTTCGGTACGCCAATTTTCATCAGAACAACCCAATGCCTAAAGCTCAAAAACGCAACGCCACAGAAAACATCTCTTTAACCACGCTTTTGTGTCGCGACCCAATCGCGAATGTTCCCATCGAGCACACTCAGCGGCACCGCGCCGTGACACAGTACCTCATCGTGAAACGCGCGCACATCGAACTTTGCCCCGAGCTCTTTGGTGGCAAAGGCGCGCAGCTCTTTTATTTTCAATTCCCCGAGCTTGTAAGCTAGTGCCTGCCCTGGCCACACGATGTAACGATCAACTTCGACCACGATATCGTGTTCACTTTTGCCTGCGTTATTTTTGAAAAATTCGATCGCCTGCGAGCGCGACCACCCGAGCGCATGCATTCCAGTGTCCACCACGAGTCGAACCGCCCGCCACATTTCGTAAGTTAGCTGGCCAAATTTTGCGTAAGGATCTGTGTAAAATCCCATCTCCTCGCCCAAACTCTCCGAGTAAAGACCCCACCCTTCGACGAATGCCGTATAACCGCCCCAGCGCCGAAAATCCGGCAATGAACCAAGCTCTTGTGCGATGGAAATCTGGAGATGATGTCCCGGCACTGCTTCGTGTAACGTGAGCGCTTCCATCTCCCACTTCGGCCGCGTGGCGAGCGCATAGGTGTTAGCGAAAAAATAGCCCGCGCGACCAGTCTCTGCAGCTCCTGGATAATAATAAGCCGTGGTCTGCGATTTTTCAGCATAACTCGGCACCGGCAACACCCCATACGGCGTACGCGGCAAAGTGCGGAACAATTTGATCAACTGCGGATCTGCGCGCTTAGCGATATCACGATAAGCGCGCAAAAGCTCCTCCTTGTCGGTGAAGAAAAACTTCGGATCTGTGCGCAAAAATCCAAAAAACTCCACAAGCGTGCCGTTAAAGCCCGTTTCCGTTTTTACGCGCTCCATCTCCGCCCGGATACGTTTTACTTCGGACAAGCCTATGTCATGAATTTGCTGCGGAGTGAGATTGGTCGAAGTCTCTGTCTTCACGCGCCATTCATACCACGCTTTCCCGTCCGGCAATGCCGAGGCCGCCGTCGTAGTACGTGCGCCGGGCAAATATTTATCTACCAGAAACGAATGGAGCCGTTCAAATGCCGGCTTCACCTCCGCCGTGTAAGCCTGCATCGCTTCCGCCTTCAATCGCGCAGCCTCTTCGCCTGAAACGCCAGCACCAGGCCGTGTAAAACCAGCGAGCAATGGGCTCTTAAAAGGATCGATCGGAATCTGGTTGAGCACTTGTAGCGGAACATCGCGTAACGTGATCTGGGGCGGCGTCACGCCGCGCGCGAGTCCCTCCGCGAGCAACGCCATCACTTGATCGATTTGCCGAGGCAAGGCCTGTAAGCGTACTACCTGCGCCTCCAGTTGGGCGACACTCGCCGTGGGCATCGTGCCAAAGACCTGAGCTGCTTCCTGATGCACTCCGTTGAGCTGCGTGACTTGGACCAACTCCGCCGGAAACCGCGCGCCTTCAAGTGCTTCTTCTAACTGACGCTTAAACAAATCATAACTCACACGCTCACTCGCACTCAACGTCGCCCGCTCAATCGTCGCCAACACGGCGAGCGGTCGACCCGTAAGGCGTTTACGCTCTGTGATCGCAGCCGCGGTTAGATCGGTCCATTTCGTCTCGTAGCCTGACGCACCAATGTAGGTCGCAAACTCGGGCGCGACCGAAAGAGTGTAAGCCCACTCGAGTTTAAAAAGGGCCTGCAATCGCTCGCGGTCGGCCAAGCGTCCTTTGGCTGCGGCGATGGCCTGAAATTGTGCCTCGTAGTCATCCGCCCGCGCACTGATCACAGCCATACCCATGCTCAACATCACTAAAACCCAAAAACAGAATTTGCTTCGCATGGCTTAAACCTTTCTCAGTCTTCGGCCACGATGCAAGACGCCGCACCCAA
>CANHAH010000030.1 GCA_947458705.1 Opitutia bacterium
ACCGCGCGCAAAACGAGCCATCGCATCCAGAGATATGAGGCTTCGCCGTAGAATCCGGAATAATCCTTAACCTGAGCCCACAGGCTATGGACTAAGCGTGTAGCCCAACTCTGGGGTGGTGGGCTGTTCGAGGCGGAATGATGTGCCGAGGCTCGTTTCAGTGGGTGGACGGTATGCTCCGTTCAGCGAAAGTGGGAATCAGCCCCAAAATTACCGAAGCGGTTCTTGGGGCGTATAAATGTCCGCTGCGCACATTCCTCCTAATGAGGAACGTAAATTAACGCTAGATTAATTGGGCCTAATGATATCGATGGAAGCAACTTTGCCGTCCACAAACTTCACGTATACCTTAATCATGGATTCCGCTTTGATGTTTTCCTGAGCTAAATCTGGGACAACGCTGAAGGTGTTATTGTTAGGTTTGCCCCCGGCAACCGGTGAAGAGCCCGTACCCGAGCCCGAAGCGCCCGCGTAATTCGTCTTAATTTTTTGCGCAGGAGTTAGACTGGATCCGTCACTTGCATAAAAATTGTGATAAACCCAGGTCTCCTCATTGGCCGTCGCCCCAGGTATCTTGCGCTCTGGTTTTTCAAGCGCGATGTATACCAGCGCTGGCGTATAGCCGATCTTAATGAAACCGTTACGAATGATTTGCTGGTCAACCTCAGGGAGTTTCGTGAACTCAGACTGATTTTCTTTGATGCGGCTCTCGAAGGTGCTGGTGTTACAACCAACGAGCGCGGCCAAGAAGCCGGCGGCCAAGAAACTGATAATGAGTTTTTTCATAGCGATATAAAAGGGTGGGTGGTGGGGTGGGGTAAAGGAGGGCTCGGCTATCCAACGCTACAGACGAAGCGAAGCATGATTAGTTTCCTGTCCTAAGGTATAAATTCATGGTGCTTTATTTTTCAGTCATGCGCGAGCCACAAAACCAGCAGTCCCTTCTCGTTATTATTAAAGCCGGTGAGCTCCTTGTCTTGGCTAGTTATTTTATTGCTTGAATCCTGTTATCGACACTCAGGTGAAGGGATAAAAAAAGGGCGGCGACCGTAAGGTCGCCGCCCTGGGAGATTAGTTCGCTAGAGCGAACGGCTGATTAGAACTTCAGCGTGGTGGTCAACAACCAGGTGCGGCGCGGCGAAGCGACAAACGTGCCTTCGAAGTATTTTTCGTCGAGCAAGTTGTAGATGCCGAGGCTGGAGTTGATCTTGTAGCCGAGGACTTCCCACGGATAGGACACCGTGGAGTCGAACACCAAGAAGTTGCCGGCCATCATGCCGCCAGCGAGAGGATTCCAATCGCGATTACGCGCGATGACCGTCTCGGAGGAGTAACGGGCCGCGCCACCGACCGCTAGGCCAGCGAGTGAACCGTTGGTGAACGTGTACTTGGCGTTCGTGTTGAGGCGGTACTCTGGAACGTTCTCGATGCGAGCATTGTAGAAGATCTCGTTGTCGATCTTGCCGGCGGCGGACAGCGCATTGAAGGCGGCTGTGCCGGGCTTGGGTTTGGTAGGCTCGATGAGGGTCTTAGCGGTCCACATCCAGGCGCCGTTAACCACCACTTGGAGGTTACGAGCTGGTGAGTAGATGGCTTCGAAGTCAGCGCCTTCGATGCGGTTCTTAAGACCGGTCGTACGCCAGCGGAGCACGCGGCTGTTGGCGCGAACAACGCCATCAGGTCCGATCGTGCCGGCAGGTCCGAAGATACCCAAGTTGTTGCCGTAGTTGAGCGGCTCAGCGAGCTGCTTGGCGCTGTCGTCGTAACGTTGGTTGGAACGCTCGGCGCGGAACAACGAGAAGGTGCTAACAAGCTTGTTATCCCAGAGGCTGGTTTTAACACCGAACTCGAGATTGGTGCCGGTTTCGTTCGGGACCTTGGTGAGAGCACCATTGGCCGAGAGAGCGGCGCCGAGATCAGCTTCAGAAGCGATCGTTTTCCCGTCGTAGCTGAAGGAGTTCTTACCTTGGGTAGCGAGGTATGTGCGGGCTGCGTTCCAGATGTAAGGAACGTCGATCGTACCGATACCACCGGCGTTACCGAAGTTGATACGGAAGGTCTTCGAGTAGGACGTGAAGATGTTCACGTCTTTTTTGATTTGGTAGGACAGACCGCCCATGTAGGAGGTGCCGGCCGTACGGTAGAACTGGTCGTAACCACCGGCGTAGGAAGGCGAGTAGTTATAGAAGCCAGGATCCCAGGTCTTTTGATCCGTGAATGCGTAGGGAGGATTGGAGACCCACGGGAAGTTGGCCGTGAGGTATTGGCCGCTGTCGCGGTGCATTTCGCGGCGGACGCCGGCGAGCACGTTGAGGCGGTCATCCAGCATGGAACCGTTGTAGTTCAAATAGCCGGACTGGTCTTGGGTCTTGTAGCCGTCCATCGCGGTGCGATCGAACAGGATGATGCGGTTAACATCGGGAGCGATTTCCGCGCCTGGGTCCCATTGCGTGAAGACTTGTTGGACAGTCTTGATGACGCCGAAGCGGTCACGGATGACTTGGTTGACTGGAACGTCACCGGTGGAAACGAGCTTGGCCAAAGAGCCACCCGTGCCATCAGGAAGTACGCCAGGGTTACCCAATGGGTTCGTGGCGCCGGGGACTTGGGCGTAGCTGATACCGTTGGGGGCAACGGCATTGTATTGTTGCATCTGCTCGATGAACACACCGCCAACGAGGAGGGTGTTCTTCACGCCCCACTTGGTGGCTTTGAAGATCAAGTCGAACTGATGATTCTGCACCTTGCGATAGTAGCCGGAGGAGTTAACAGCGGCTTGAGCGTTGAAGGTACGACCGTCAGCGTTAGGCTGGATGTAACCTTCCTTATTGTCGAACACGCCGTTTTCGTTGGTGAGAACGTAGCGGGCATCCATCCAGCTGGTCGGGGCGGCCTCGACCGTGAAGGTCGCGGTGTCGACATGCTGCTTGGAGTAAGAGCCGCGATTGGTCCAGTTAAAGCCCTGATCGCGGATACGCTTACCGCTCTTATCGGTGTAGTACGCACCGTCAACGATTTTGGTGTAGAGGGGGAGCGCTTGATTGCCGGCGGCGTTACGCACGTCGGCGATGTAGGTGCCGGGGGCAGCAAAGATGCGGGCGCGGTAAGCGGCAACTGGGTTGGCGTTGGTCGAGAGACCAGCGGCCGAGATGAGAGCTGCGCTGGGTTCAGCGTAGGCTTGGAACCAGCCGTCTGGGTAGATCCAGTCCCATTGATTGGTGTTGAACTTCGAGTCGTAGGCTTCGACTTCGGCGGTCAGCTTGACCTTGCCGCTGTCGAACGGAACGAACGAGATGTTGGCCGTTAGGCTGTTCGTCTTGTTGTATTCGAAGTTGCGGGCGCCGCTGCTGTTTTCCCAAGAGCCGACGATGCGCATGGCTGCTTTCTTGGAAAGCTGCGTGTTGTTATCCAAGAGCACGCGGTTAACGTTATTATCACCGACGGTGTAGCTGAGGGTCGTTGGGATCTTGCCGAAGACCGGTTGCTTGGTGATGTAGTTGATAACGCCGCCGGGGTAACCCGCGCCGAAGAACACGGAGGCCGGGCCCTTCACGATTTCAACGCGGTCAACGTTGTTAACGTTGTAACCGATGTAACGGGAGACACCGTTACGCAGCAGTGAGTTGATCGGGAAGCCGCGGAGCGTGAACGCACCTTGCGGGGTGGCTGAGTTGGACGGACGAGCCATCGCGAAGCGATTGTCGCCGGAGCCAGATGAGGAGTAACGCAAGATGTCGGTGATCGAACGGATGTTCGAGTCATCAAGGAAGTCCTTCGACATGACCGACACGGAGATCGGGATGTTTTGGATCGCCATGTTGATACGGGTCGCCGTCACCGAGTTGGTGCGGAGGTAGCCTTGATCCTTGTCCGATTTGATCTCGAACGCGGACATCGTCTGCACGCCATCATCGGCTTTCAGAGATGGGGCTTTAGCCGCCATGCTGGCGGGAGCGGCGGCGGCCGGAGCGGCAGCCTGAGTGGAGCCGCCTTCAAGCGCGGCGAGGCGCTTGCGGAGGGCGGCGTTTTCGTCTTGGAGTTTCTTCAAGGCGTCGTTGTCAGCTGCAAAGCCCATGGGGGCCGAGACAGCCATCAACGCGGCCAAACAGGAAACCAAGTATTTCTTGGTCCTGGGTGCGGTGCTGGTTTCTGATTTCATTCTTATTGTGTGGGGGTTGGTCGTTTGCCGGTCTTTTCTCAGCGATTGAACGCTGTCAAAGGATCGGAAAAAATGAGGAATTATTGATTCAGAGCGAGGAAAAAAAACAGCCTTTATGCAATCATTTGGCTATTTTGGCTGGTGGCGACCACCAAGCTCGGGGCCACGGTTATGCCTATACGCCCTATGATCTTAGGGTTATCTATGCGCCAGACGAGGTGATCGACGACCTTGCGCACGAGCGTAGGGAGGTTGATGTCGAGCGCTGGGGGCAAGTGATCAAGATTGTGATAGATGACGGGATTGTAATTGCCTAAAATCGCTTCGAAATCGCGTTCGGATTTGAGTCCAGCTAAGCGCAGTGAACGAAAAAGTGAGCCGCAAAAATGGTCGACAGGTACGTAGATTCCGGTCGGGCGGGGGCTGATTTGGCAGAAACGTTTGGCGAGCGCGTCGCTTTCCTCGTGAACGGGTACAATCTCGAGAAAGTTTACGGGCTTAGTCTTGCCAAGGATGCTATGAACGGTGAGGCCAAGCTCTTTGGCTTGCTCTATGAAGGCCTTAACGCGCCACCCTACAGCGCTGTACCCGGAGTCGGCCGCTATGACCGCGAGTGATTTGTGGCCATGGTGATGGAGGTAGTTAGCGGCCATGCGACCGTTTGCGTCGTTGTCGGGTTCGACGAAGTCGCCAGTGTAGGTCTGCGAGCGCCTGGTCATGAACCAAACGTTAGGCAAGTCGCCGAGTTTGGCGAGGCAGGCCGGGGAGGGTTCCATGCCTTGGATGATCACGCCGTCGACTTGGCGCTCCGCGAGAGCACGGGGAAGATCATCGGGTGTATCGGTGAACAACACGCTCAGTTCGAGGCGCTGGCGATCATTGGAATGCTGGGTCTGTAACAGCTGATCTTGAAACCAATTGAAACTGGAGTTTTTCTTAGCGCCGACGAACCAGACGGCGATTTTTTTCGGGGTCGCGAGCCGAGATTTGGGTCCTCGGCGGCGATGCAACGGCGTCGGTACGTAGTCGGACTCGGTCATTACCGAACGAACGCGCTCGAGCCGGTCGGGCGCGACCAAGTGGGGCTGGTTGATCACGCGCGATACAGTCGCGGGCGAGACCTTGGCCTTACGGGCAATGTCAGCGATGAGCAGGGGGGGCATGCGGAGTGACCTGAAAGTTTCAGAAAGAATCCACTGAAATCTCGAGGTTTGGTCAAGGGTTTTGTTGCTTAACGTGTGGGTTATGGTCGGGCGAAATGAAGTCTAAACGAGCGATTTAAGCGGCGCGTTTGAGCGCGCGGCGCCAGGCATCGGCATAGGCTTTGCGCGCAGCGATGGCGTCAGGCCAGGGGTGGGGGTGGGTGCTCACGTGGTATCCGTGCGTCATGCCCAATTCGGGGCAGGTCCAGAGCGTGTTGCCGGGGCGCGGTCCTTTCAGCCACAAAGTAAAAAGGTCCTCAACGAAGGCTAGATAATCACGGAATTCGGGGGTCAGATGCCCGTGACCATCTGTTACCGGTACCTGGCAATGTTGGCTGCTAAAGGGGCGCAGGTGAAACATTTGAGAATGTTGTATCGATTCTGGCCATGCCAGCAGTCGGCGGGAATAGTCTTTCGGCATCACATGCTTAGAGATGGCGAAATGCGAGTGGTCCCAAGTAACGGGCATGATCTGGCGAGTGGCTTTTTTGTAAAGTCGTGCGATTTCGGTGAATTTCTCGGGGGTTTCCGTCGCCGTGTCGCGGTGGACTTCGATGTGGACGCCAAGCTCCAGGGAGCGGGAAAGCTTGATCAAACGGACTGCCATAGCCGCAGCTTTTTCTGGCGGTGTATCATGGTTAAGAAGCTGAATATTAATGAAATGAGCGCCCAATTTTTTCTGGGCTAGGAGCCGCGGTTTGGCCACGGCCAAATCTCCGCAATCAAAGCCGCTCATCAGCACTAAGCCACGTAGATCCGCGCCCGCTTTAAGCTCGGGTGTAACATAGGCGCAGACCCCGTCAAAACCGGCGACTTCGATCGCATCGAGCTTTTGATCGAGCGACCATTCGCGGCGTTTTGAAGGCCAGTCGTGCATCGACCACGGCGAGGCGCATTGAATGAGACGAGGGGATTTAAGGATGTTTGAAAGCGGCATATTGAAATTTCATAGAAAATACTGATTGAAATCTGAAAAATGACTAGAACATTCTTAAACGGGCCTTGCACTTCCCTCATGCTGCGTTGCTTGTTGTGGGCACCTCATTTTTGGGCAATTTTTTGTGGGTCTGCCGGTCCTATTCTTTAGCTTAACATCATATTCCCTGCTCTCTCAGCCCGCTTTTTCTCTCTCTGTTACTAGCTTCATATGAAACCGTTTATTGATTCCGCCACTTGGATTTGGTCAGCCGAAGGCTCGCACGGAGCGCCGGCATCCACGGCCGCGACCCCTTCGCATTATCAAGTGCGGTTGTTTCGCCGGAGCTTTGAAATCAAGGATTTAGCTACGGCGGCACTGACGGTGCATGTCTCTGGTGATAGCCGCTATTTGTTCTATTGCAACGGGGAGTTGGTCGGGCGCGGTCCTGCTAAGGGCGATGTGAATCATCATTTTTACGAGACGTTTGATCTCAAACCTCTACTCAAGCAGGGGCGCAATGTGCTCGCAGCACTCGTGCAAGATATGTCGAGAGTGGCGCATCGGCCGGCTTTGCTTGGCGCCCCGTGCTCCATCATGACCTATACGGGCGGTTGGGTGCTTGAGGGTGCTTTGCGGGATGGCGCCGGCCACGTCGTGCAAGACCTCCGTACGGATGCATCATGGCGAGTGGCTGTCGACACGGCCCACCGGTTTCAAAACGAAAATACGACGTTCGAAGGCTATCTAGGTTATTTCGAACATCGGGTGTCGCGCTTATTGCCCGCGGGTTGGAACCTAGCCGATTTCGACGACACCGGTTGGGCTGCGGCGCATGTGCTTTTTAAGGCGGAGCTTTTAGAAAATCGCCGCGACCCTACGAGCCCTTATGGTTTGTTGCCGCGTATGATTCCGATGCTCGAGGAAGAGCGCATAGATCATTTTAGCGACGTCTTCGTGCCGGGTGGACGCGATGCAACGCCAGATTGGCTGGCGATGGTCACGCAAGGCCGACCGGTGACGTTGCCCGCGGGTGCGGAGGTGGATCTGATTTTGGATCACGCGAAACTCACCTCGGCCTTTCCGCAATTGGTGATTTCTGGCGGCGCGGGCGCGAGCGTGCGCTTGACCTACGCGGAGGCGTTGCGCCTGCCATGGGAAACTCCCGGAGCGACGCTGCTTGGCAAGAAACAACCACTCGCCAATCTCGCCTCGCATTTCGCCGACGAGAACACCGGCTGGACCTTTGACCGCCGCGGCAAGATCACCGGTTGGTGTGATATTTGGGAGCCCGCTGGCAACGGGACGACCGCCGCTCCCGAGCGCTTTGAACCTTTGCATTGGCGTGCCTACCGCTACGTCGGCTTGCGGATCAAGGTCGGCACCGCCCCTCTTACAGTGCACGCCTGCACGCATCGTTTCACCGCTTATCCATATCGGATCGCCTCGACGTTTGCCTCTTCCGATGCGCGACTCGATCGCGTATGGACGGCGAGTTTAGAAACGATGCGTTTATGCTCACACGAGACGTTTGAGGACTGCCCTCATTATGAGCAGATGCAATACGCCGGAGACACGATGATCACCTCGAAGATCGCGATGCTCGCGACCGGTGATTACCGACTTAGTAAACAAGCGCTTTATCACTTCGACTGGTCGCGCCTATCGGATGGACTCACGCAGAGTCGTTACCCGTCACGGCTCGTGCAAATTATCCCCACGTGGTCGTTGCATTGGATAACCAATATCCGCGACTACGTCATGTGCACCGGTGACCTCGCTACGGTTCATGATTTGCTGCCCGGCGCCCGCGCTGTACTCGATTGGTATCGCCGCCACACCGATGCGAGTGGCCTGCCTGCCAAGTTGCCCTTCTGGAATATCACTGACTGGTGTCCATGGTGGCCGCGTGGTGTCGTTCCAGGTGCCGATGCTGGTCCCACGACGATCTTAAGTGCGCAATACATCCAGGGTCTCGCCGAGATGGCTGAGCTTCTGCGCCTCGCCGGCCCCGAGCGCAACTTCGCGGAAATTACCGCGCTCGAAGCCGAAGCCGTCCGCCTGCGTTCCGCTTTGCACGCGCTTACTTGGAGTGAAACCGAGGGGCTTTATTTCGACCGCCCCGGTGGCCCCGAAGTCTCCCAGTATGGCAACGCTTGGGCCATCATCGCCGGCCTCGCCGGTCCGCGTGAGATCAAGCGCATCTTTGAGCGTTTTCCACTCGACGCGAAACTCGCTCCCGGATCATTTTTTTGCTGGCACTTTATTTTCACCGCTCTCGTGCGCGCCGGACTCTACGACCGCATGCCGACCTACCTTGGCCCGTGGCACGAATCGCTTGATTACGGTCTCACGACGTTCGTCGAGGAAAACTCCTACTGGCGCTCACTCTGTCACGCGTGGTCGGCCCATCCCGCGCTCGAATTTCTCCAGCGCATCTTGGGCGTCACTCCCACCGCGCCCGGTTTCGCGCGCGTCAGCATTCAGCCGCATCTCTGTGGACTCACTCACGCCGCCGGTAGCGTCTGCACGCCGCACGGCCCCATCGAAGTCGCCTGGCGGATACACGCGGGCCAGTTCATGCTCAAGATCAACGCCCCTGCCGGCCTCGACCTCACGGTCATCGCGCCGGACTCGGCTGCGACGACCCGTCGATTCTCCGGCGGCAATTTCCAAGAAACCTTTACCCTAGCTGCTCGCTCATGAAAACCCTGCGCCTCGATCATGCTCCTGGATCTGCCGTCAACGTCCACTGCGGCGAAGGCGTTTTATTGCGCTACGTCTACGTCCCTACGACTGCGGCCAACGAATCCCCGCGCCCCTACGCGCATCCAGTTAACACACTCGCCGGGGACACGCTCACCAACTTCCGCCCTAACGATCACCCGTGGCACCACGCGCTCAGCTTCACACTCAATAACGTCTCCGGCGCCAACTTTTGGGGCGGCCCCACGTGTCTCCGCGGCGATGGCTACAAATGGCGCGACGATCACGGATCGCAAAACCACCTTGAGTGGACGCGTCTCGAAGCCTCCGGTACTACCGCGACACTCGTGCACACACTTGCGTGGCGGCGCCTCGCTGAGACGCTTTTCCGCGAGACGCGCACGCTCGTCCTCACGCTCGACGAAGCCGCGCAAGCTTGGTCAATCCACTGGCTTAGTCATCTCACTAATGTCAGCGGCCGTACGCTTTCTCTCGGTAATCCTCATTCGCACGGTGGCCTTGCCGGCTCGCACTATAACGGCCTCCAATTCCGAGGCGCTCGCGAGCTCCTCGACGATCACCTCGACCCGACGATTAAAGTTACCGCCGATGGCGGCCTCGACGGCATTCCCGCCGTCCACGGCGCCTCGGCCCGCTGGATGGAATGGCATGGGCAACTTGACGGCTCGCTTCACCGCGTTAAAATCCGTTTCGAAAACAACTCCGGCCCGCTTCCGTGGTTTGTGCGTCGCAATTATCCCCTCGCGGCTCTACCGGTCCAATTCGACCAAAACCTCGAGCTTGCGGCCGGCGCGGAACTCCACCTCGACCATACCCTCACGTTTCAATCCATCGCATGAATACCGACCGCCGCTCCTTTCTGCAAAATTTCGGGGTCGGCGCGCTTGGTGCCCTCGCGCTCGGCTCACCCACCCGCGCCGCCACGTTAGAAAATATGGCCGCGACGGCTCCGCTCCCACCTTTTCCCTCGGGCAACGCTGAGGCCTACTGGCGCGCCGTCCGCGCCCAGTTTCCTCTGTTAGATCACCCGACCTATCTCAATGTCGGCGGTCTCGGACCCACCCCGCAACCGGTGCTCGACAAAGTTTTTTCTACGATGCTCCAGCTTCAGGAGCATTCCGAAACCGGTTATGCTTTGATTGAGCCGGCCCGCGAGACGCTCGCGCGCTACACCGGCGTCAAGCCACACGAAATCTGCTTCACCCGCAACGCCACCGAAGCCACATCTATTATCGCCGCCGGCCTCAAACTGCGTGAAGGCGACGAGGTCATTTTTGAATCGCATGCGCACCCTGGTGGCTCCTTCACCTGGTATAACCAAGCCAATCTACGCGGCGTGAAGGTCAAGATTTTCGTCCCCGACAACGCCAGCCCCGCCGCTAACCTCGCCCGTATCAGCGAACTCGTAACGCCGCGCACACGCGTGATCCAAGTCAGTCATATTACGTGCACCACTGGACTCTTGATGCCGGTACGTGATATCGCCGCCTTCGCCGCTGCGCGCGGTATTTGGTTTCACGTCGATGGCGCCCAATCCGTCGGTATGATTCCCGTAAATTTCGCCGACATCGGCTGTGATTCGTTCGCGCTCAGTGGCCATAAATGGCTCGGTGGACCGCATGAGACGGGCCTGCTCTATTTGCGCCACGATCGCACCGCCGAAATTGCTGTGCCGCTTACGGGTGCTCACGCCGCCGAGTTGCCCTATTTACCCGGCGAACTCAAATACGCCCCTGGGGCCCTGCGCCACGAATACGGTACGCGCAACGCTGGTCTCATTGTAGGCCTCGCCGAAGCTGTGCATTTTCAAGAGCGTATTGGCATCGCGCGCATCGCCGCCCACGGACGCGAACTCGCCACGCGTCTATTCGAGGAAATTTCCCAGATCGACGGCATGATCATGCACACGCCCCGGCACGACGAGTTGCGTTCCGCGATCACGACGTTTTCTCACCCTCGCGCTGACGCCCAGAAATTTTTTACTTATCTGCTCAAGTCGCACCAGCTACGTTGCCGCCCTGTCACCGAACAGAAACTCGAAGCGGTGCGTGTCTCAACCCACATCTTCAATTCTCACGCCGAGTGCGAACGCGTCATCGCCGGCGTGCGCGACTCCCTGCGCGATTTATAATTTCTTATGGCTATCCGCCCATGTTCTCACTCGGCCTGTGTTGCGACCTCAATTGGTCGCGGCCCAACCTCAGGGTGCGATGGGCTCAAGTTCGGCGATCAACTCGATTTCCACCGGCGCACCAGCCGGCAACGAAGACACTCCTACGGCCGCGCGTGCGTGACGACCCTTTTCACCAAACACAGCGACGAAAAGATCGGATGCACCGTTAATCACCTTCGGCTGCGCGGTGAACTCATCGACGCAATTCACGAAACCGGTGACCTTGACGATGCGTTTTACGCGCGCGAGATCACCGACCTCAGCTTTCAAAACCGCGATAAGTTGCAGTGCACACGTCCGCGCGACGTTGGCGCCCTGCGCCTCGCTCAGCTCGCGACCAACTTTCCCGGACAAAAATTTCCCATCACTGCCGCGTGCGATTTGCCCGGCGAGAAATACGAGATTTCCGCTGCGCACCGCCGGCACGTAGTTGGCGATCGCTGCCGGCACGCTCGGGAGTGCCAGACCCAAAGCTCCCAGTTTCTGCTCGGGCGTAGAGGTTTCAGCCGCGTGCAGGATTGCGAACGAGCTAAATGTGATCAACCAAAGGCGTAGGGATGTTTTCATAAAAATTATCCGCTCACGTCGGAGGAAATCCCCGTTCATCGCAACCTCGTAACCTATTTTTCTGCGCCGTTTCTTTACTTCTTTTAATGAATACGAAAATCCCAGCTTTCATTCTCTTCGGCCTTTTGGCTCTGAGAGCTCTCGCCGCCACTGCGCCCGCTTACGATTTTTTTGTCTGCGCGAATATCAATCGTAATTACGTGATCGGCTCTAAAATCGTCACAACTAATGGTATATTTCAGCGCGATACCGTGGGCGAGTGGCAGCACCTCGGTTACAACGACACCGGCATTAGCGCACTCGCATTCGATCCGCGCGACCGTAACGTTATCTACACCACGGGCCTTAACGGTCTCTGGCGCAGCTTCGACGGCGGCAAACTTTGGCGCATTTGCAACGACTGGACTATGACTGAGGCGCGCGACGTCGCCGTCGATCCGCACGCCCCTGATCACGTATACCTAGCGCTGCCTGATGGCGTCGCATTCTCCTCCGACCGTGCGCAAACGCTCGTGCGTCGTGAAAACGGTCTGCCTGCCCGAGGCAAATACACGCAAGTTCTCCAGATCGATCGCACGCGTACCGGTCGCGTTTTAGTCGGTTGTGAACTGGGCGTCTATCTTACTGAAGACGCTGCGATCCATTGGCGCCAAGTTTTGCCGACGAAGGAAATGGTCTTCGACATCCAGCAATCTCCGCACGATCCGCTTGTCTGGGTGGCCGTGACGCAAAGCGCGGGCGCTTGGCGTTCGATTGATGGCGGCCTTTCTTGGAAGCTGCTCGCCGCCGTACCGACCACGCATCCACTTTATAATATCTCATTCGATGTCACAAACGTGCAACGTCTTGCGATCGGCAGCTGGGGTCTTGGCGCGTTGACGAGCGAAGATGGCGGTCAGACTTGGACCGAACGTAACGCTGGCTTGCCCGCACCGCATCGCGTGTGGCGAGTCGGCGTCGATCCGGCCGGGCAACTATACGCGAGTGTCGTCGCTGCGACGCTTTTCGTCTCCTCCGACTTCGGACGCACGTGGAAACCTGATTCGCTGGCCGGATCGGTTGTGAACAAATTTCTCATCCAGCCCAAGAGCGCTCATTAATCTTTGACCCCATATCGCTATGAAACGCGCTTTTATATCTTTCCTGTTTTTTTTCTCTTCGGCCCTCTTCGTCGCGGCACAACCCGCCTTCGAAGGACCGCCACCCTCACTTGTGCCAGTCCTGGATCCTGTGAAACGGCGCGCTGAATACCTCGCACGTGTAAAAGAAGTCATCAATTGGGCGGCCGATGGTGGCCAAGCCAAGACCGATGACCCCGCCAAGCTCGACCTCGCTATGATTGCGGCTAAGATTGTGCTGAAGGAAGATTTACACGGCTGCTCGCAGCGCGTCATCAATTTGATGAGTGAGCCAGGTACGGGCCCATTTTGGATGTTCCCCACTGTCTGTATCGCGTATCTGGGTCGTGATCATCTCACGCCTGAGGCACTCGCCTCGATCCGTACGGCGTGGCGTACAACGCGACAACTGCGCGGTGATACAGAGAACCACTGGGCGATGTATTATATTTCGCTCTATCTCATGGCCGAGCTCTACCCCAACGAACCGGCAGAGTCGTGGTATTCGGGTAAAACGTCCGCGGAGAATCTCGCTGAGGCGCGTTCTTATCTGATTCATTGGATGGATCTCGCTACGACTGTCGGCCAAGGCGAATTCAACCCCACGCACTATATTGGTGAATATGTGATCCCGCTACAATTTCTCGCCAATTGGGCGAAAGATCCAGAGATGAAAAAACGCGGCGCCATGATGCTAGACTGGCTTTTTGCCGAGCTCGCGGCCAATTCACTCAACGGTGTCCTGCGTGGCCCCAACTCCCGCACGGATGAAGGCTCCGCTATCGAGCGCTGGCAAGCGATGGCGTCGTATTTTAGCTGGCTGCTCTTTGGCAACACGCCGTCCACGGCTGGCTATGGCGGCTGGGGACTTTATTTTGCCCCGCTCGCTGCCAACTACGAAGTCCCCGAAGTTATTTACCGTATCGCGACCGACCGGACTGGCGACTTTCTCCAGCGCGATCGCGCGCGCGTCCGCCGTTTCTGGCGTTACAGCAACGAGCTCTCCCCGCCCGTCTACAAGACCAACTACCTGCGCCGAGATTACGCTGTCGGATCGACGCGCGGAGGTCTTATGGATGTCATCCAAGCGCACGTTTGGGACGTGACCTGGGCGGAGGCTGATCCGCGTGGTAAACATAATACTATGTTCTCCCTGCATCCATTTTCATCCATGTGGGCCATGCAGTCCATGTTTGTTACTCACCCGGAGCCGATGATCAAAGGCGTCACTTTCGAGGGCAAACCCTCCTATGATTCGCCCGATAAAATCATGGGCAGCTCGCCCTACGAACGTGTGTGCCAAGACCTCGATACCGTCATCGCCCTTTATGATATTCCCGCCGATACGCGCTTCCCTCATATCAACGGTTTCTTCTCTAAGGATCTCGTCAACATCAGCGAAGACCCGTCTGGCTGGATCTTCGCCCAAGGCGGACAAACTTACTTAGCTTATCGCCCGCTCGCGCCCTATCATTGGGAGAAATATCTTCATCATTCGAGCGGTTGGGCTAAGGTGCGCCGTGACCTCGGTGGACGCTTGCTCGTAAGCCCGCACCTCAAAAACGGAACCATCGTGCAGGCCGCTAGTGTCAGCGAATTTAAAGATTTTGCCGCCTTCAAAGCTGCCATCAACGCTCTCCCGCTTGCGTTTCGCCTCGATCCCACGCCCTCGGTTCAATTCACCAGCCTACGCGGTAAGAAACTCTCCTTCACTTATGACCAAGTGCCGACCGTCGACAGCCGTCCTATCGATTACTCCAAGTGGAAATTATTTGAAGGCCCGTATCTCAATTCTGAACTCAATACTCGGAAACTCACGATTACTCATGGTAAACTTGAACGCGTCTTAGATTTTAACACCCTCACCGTGACCGATCGCGTCAAATGAGCTCTTTCGAATTTCGCCCCAACTCACGATGAATTTACCTCGTCTCCTCGCCGCGGTCCTCACCGTAACCGCGACACTCTCCGCTCAACCTGCGCCACTTCCTGTCGTCACGGAATTACTTGCGGATCGTTCCGGCTATGAATTGCTCGGCCGACTCTGTGATGACTTCGGCGGTCGACTCACGGGCAGTCCCGCCAGCCGTGCGGCCATGGATGCCCTCGTCAACGAGCTCCGCGCGCTCGGGCTCAAGCCGGAGCGCCAAAATTTCACCATGCCCGGTTGGGTGCGTGGCGACGACGAAGTCACGCTGCTCGCGCCATTGCCTACGCCGCGCCGCCTCCGCGTTGCCGCGCTCTCTTACACGCAACCTCACGCGCCTTTCGATGCCGACGTCGTCGATATTGGCCAGGGGCGTGACGAAGATTTTGCGAAAATTGAAGTGCGCGGTAAAGTTGGCCTCCTTGCCGCCAATACCACGGTGCCTCGCGGTCTCTACGAAAAAGCCGCCGTCGAGCGCGGCATGCTTGGCGTACTCTTTATCAATCGCGAAGCCGGCGGACAACTCCTCGCGCGTACCGGCGCCTTCAGCGGAGAACCTCTAAAGATTCCCGTTTACAGTATCGCGCAAGAGGAAGGCCGCTGGATCGGCCGACTTCTTGCTCGCGGCCAAAACGTCCGCGTTCGTCTTCATACGCGCTCTCATTGCGCGAGCATCGAAACCAGCAACTTGATCGTGCGTTTCCCCGGCCGCATCACAGAAAAAATCGTAATCGGTGCGCATTTTGATTCTTGGGATCTTGGCCAAGGCGCAATGGATAATGGCATCGGCCTAGCTCAACTTTTCAGCCTCGCAAAATACCTCGCTGCTCATCCAGCCGATCGTCTGCGCCCAATCGAACTCATCTGGTACAACGGTGAAGAACAAGGTCTCTGGGGTTCGCGTCACGCCGCCGCCGCCGCTCGCACCGAGCCAATCGCCGCTATGGTGAATCTCGATATGGTTGGCTATCCGTTGTCGGTGAATGCCTGCGGCACCGCCGCGCTGTTGCCCGTGCTTACGCGTTTCGCGGCCTCGATGCCGGTCGAGCGCCTCCGTGAGGGTGTTAAAAACGTCGCCTGGCTCGCGAGCGATCACACGCCGTACCAACTCGATGGCGTCAATGTCATTACCTTCGGCGCCTTTATCGATCGCGAGGTCAACCGCTACTACCATGATGTCGCCGACACATTCGACAAAAGCGACCCGAAGCTCCTCGCCGAGTCCTCTGCGACCATCGGTGCGCTCACACTTTTTCTCGCCGATGAACCCGAGCTCAGCGCCACCCGCAACTCGCCCGCTGAAGTTGCCGAGTTGGTTAAAGTTCACGGCCTCGCCCCGCGTTTGACCGCCATGGGCCTCTGGCCTTTGCCGGCATCTTCCATCGTCCGCTAGCGCTATTTACCCTCAAAAATTATCCCATGCTCTCTACCCTTCTTGGTCTGCACCCACTCGATGCAGCGATCGTATTGATTTATATCGGCGTTGTTTTGGCTATCGGTAAAATTTTTTCCCATAGCGTGAAAGGCCAGGGCGATTTTTTTCTGGGCGGTCGTTCACTGGGTAAGTGGCTCCAATTTTTCCTAAGTTTTGGTAATATGACCGACCCAAGTTTGGCGACAACGACCGCCAGTTCCGTTTACCGACAAGGTGCGGGAGGGGGTTGGCTTTCGCTCATCACGTTGTTTCTCACGCCATATTTTTGGTTCAGCAACGTTTGGTTTCGGCGCATCCGGCTTACTACGATGGCTGATTTATTTGAAGATCGTTTTGGCCGAAAATTTCTCGCGACATTTTACGCTATCACGACGGTCATGATGTCGATTGTTGGTATAGCTGGTGGTAACGTCGTCGCACTGAAAACGCTACAACCTTTGATGGTTAAAGAAGTAGCTATGTATTCACCTGCCGAACGTCAATCGGTCGCCGAATACCACGAATTCGTCTCGCTGCGCGACCAACGCCAAATTGCACCGCTTGCGCCTGCCGCAGCGACACGCTACGAATTACTTAAGGATTCCTACACGCGCGGTGAACTTCAGCCTTACGTCACCTACCTGCGGCCGATTTTATTTTATCTTATTTCATCGGTGCTCGTCGCGGTATTCGTGATGCTCGGAGGGCTCAAAGCTTCCGCGGTGGTCGATGCAGTGCAGGCAGTTCTCGTCATAGTCATCTCGGTTATTTTGATCCCGTTTGGACTCATCAAACTCGGGGGGTTCTCGGCCCTGCACGAGAAAGTGCCCGCGGTCATGTTTAACCTTTTTGGCGGCGGCGGCCTCAGCGAATACACTTGGTATTCCATCGGCGCGTTGCTCCTCATTCAAGTTGTCGGCATCGTGGGTTCTCAGGCGAACATGACCATCGCCGGTTCCGCCAAAAACGAGATGGCGGCCCGTTTGGGCGCTGTTACGGGCGGCTTCAGTAAGCGCTTCGTGACGATCGCATGGTGCTACTGTGGATTGATCGCGGTCGCGATTTTCGGACCCAACCTCGCCGACCCCGATCAAGCGTGGGGATTACTTACACGGGCGCTATTGCCGGTCGGCCTTGTCGGTGTCATGATCACAGGTATTCTCGGCGGTAAGCTCGCATGGCTTGGCGCGCAGTCGGTCGTCGTCTCCGGACTCGTGGTAAAAAACCTTTACGAACCCCTGTTTCCAGGAAAATCAGCGCGTCATTACATGGTCATCGCGCGACTTAGCGTGCCGTTTGTTTTAGCCTGTGGCGTCGCCGTGGGACTTTATCTCAACAGCGTAGTAGTACTCTTGAAATTTGCTATTGTGCTTCTCGTGGTATGGGGCGTGCCGATTACGATGATTTTTCTCTGGCGTCGCGTGACAGAAATTGCCGTGCGCGTGCAGGTAGTTGCTACATTGGTGTTGGTGGCTGTTGTGCCTTGGACGGTGCCGGCGATCGCGCCCCTCGCACAGTCGGCTACGCTCACAGTCATGACGCATGAGCGCGTGGTCACTGTTTCCGCTCGCGCCAATGCCGCGGATGTGGCTGCAGGTCTTGCTAAATCTGTGGGCGATGCGATTCAACGCACTCAACGCACCGAGCCGGTTTCAGTGTTTTTCGAAGAGGGCGTCACGCGTGTTAATCCTAAGGATTTGAACTCGCCTAAGACTGGAAAAGGGTTGTTTCGCACCGAGGTTTATCTCGTTTCGCTATTGGGGGTCGATGTGGCCTCATTTAACTCCGCGCAACTCATGACCACGCGTTACGTGGTCGATGCTTTGTTGCCGATTTTGATCATCTTCGTCGTCAGCTTAATTACGCGACCGACTGATCCCGTTCGTGTCGGTCGTTTTTACGTACGCTTGAAAACGCCCGTCGCTCCCACGCTCGAGCAAGATGCGCTCGATGTGCAAGCCGGCTACATGGATCCGAAACGCCTTGATCATCATAAACTATTTCCGCGCTCAAATTGGGAATTCACTCGTTGGGACCGTGCCGACACGCTGGGTTTTATTAGCTGCTGCGCACTCGTGGGATTTATCCTGATCTTCTTTAAAGCGATACTCCTGATTGGCAGTTAAACCAGCCGCGATTTTATCACTCATATTCCGATGATCCCCAGCCGTCGCTCCTTTTTGAAAACCTGCGCTGCCGCTGCTGGCTTCGCTACCTTATTACCCCGCCGTGCTTTTGCGGCCCCAGGGGATCGTCCGCCATATCCCGCTGCGCCGAATCTTCACACCTCACCTTACGTTTCCGCACTGGTGAGCGGTGGAACGATCACTAAGGACGGTAAACTACTCCCTGCAGTCAGTGCCGCTCATCGATTGCATTACGGTGCGCGTAAAAATGTGCTTCTAATTCTGCACGCTTCGATTCCGGCCGAGCGCGATAACGCCGAGAAAAAACTTCAGCCACTGCTTGCCGAAGACGGCTACGCCTCGGAGTCATTGCATCATTATACCGGCAAGGCCGCGTTAAAAAAAATCGAAGAGGCTGATGCATTCATGGTCGGTGGCGGCGACACCTTTCTGCTACTGCGTGAGCTTTATGAAACTGGCCAACTCACGCTCTTGCGCGAACGCGTCCTTGCAGGGGCTGTTTTCAACGGCTCCAGTGCGGGCTGCAACATAGCTGGTCTCAACATCGGCTGCACAAATGATTTTCCAGTTGTTGATGTTCCCACACGCGCGGCGCTCGGACTGTTCCCATGTATCTTTAATCCGCACCATCCGAAAGTCGGCGAGCCAGAGTATGCGGCGCGCACTTCAAAGATCCGTGGTTATCGCCGGATTAATCCGCAAGAATTGGTGCTTGGGATCGGCAACGGCGCAGTTGCTCGCATTCACGCCGGCAAAGTCACTGTTGAAGCGGGACCCATTTTTTTGTACGCCGGCGAGACAATGCGTGAATTGCCGCTCGGTGTTATCCCTGAGTTAACGCAGCTTGTCGCGGGTTGAAGCACTTGCGGGTTTTTCCATTCGCGTGTGGGCCATTAGGTTCGTCACGCTGTGTGAAACAAAAAGCCATGAACTTTAAGTTGTCGGGTTTGATTTTAGTTTTTGGGTTTGCAACCCTCAGTTCGGCGCAGATCGGCCCGCGCCCGGGTCGGTTGCAACTTACCCCCGAGGAGTATTCGAAATTTGCGGCCGAATTGCGCCTCACCTATGCGCAGCCGCGCGTAGATTGGCCTAAACCTCACCTTGATGCGAATGTCGCTTTTGTTGAGCTGGGGCCTGTGGTTGAACGACCGGCACCGTCCGAAAATCCCATCACCCCAGCCAAGGTTGTCTTGGGAAAAACGCTTTTTTTTGATCCGCGAATTTCAGGTAGTGCTCAAATCGCATGTGCTTCATGTCACGACCCGGATTTGGCGTGGGGTGATGGACGGACGGTATCGTTTGGGCACAGTCGTAAGGAGTTAAAACGTAATGCCCCCACGCTCCTAAACACGGGACAGCAAGCGTTTCATTTTTGGGATGGTCGCGTGGTATCACTTGAGGAGCAGGTCATAGATGTGATGCTCAATGTCGATGAGATGCGCAGTGAGCCTGCAGTGATTACGCAACGGCTCGAGGCTATCGCCGGATACCGTAAATTATTTAGCGACGCTTTTGGCGATGAAAAGGTGACCTTACCGCGTGTCGCCCAGGCGATCGCTAGTTTTGAGCGTCAGCTCGTTTCGCGGGCTAACAAATTTGATGCTTTTGTGAAGGGCAACTCAAAGGCGCTTTCTGATGCCGCCCTGCGCGGTCTGCATCTTTTTCGTACCGAGGCGCGGTGTGTGAACTGTCATTCAGGCCCCAATTTTTCTGACGGCCTTTTTCACAACCTCGGATTGAGTCGGTATGGTCGGCCTGATGCAGATCTGGGGCGTTATGTTGTCACGCATAAGCCCGCCGAGGTAGGGGCGTTTAAAACACCTACCTTACGCAATATTGCGCGCTCAGCTCCTTACATGCACAACGGCCTGTTTGATTTGGATGAAATCTTACGGCTTTATAATGCAGGCATGCTCACTCTGCGTCCGCGAGCTGATCAAAAAAACGATCCATTGTTTCCTCAAAAATCGGAGCACTTGAAGCCGCTCGGACTCAATGTTCATGATTTGGCAGACTTGCGTGAATTTTTGGATTCGCTCACGGAGAGCCATGCTCGCTTCCGGGTGCCGGAATTGCCGCAGGAGTGACGTCTTAGGCGTTTGGGTGAAATACACCGCTGCGGTTAGGCCACGGCAAGATTTCAGAATGCCTTGCGTAGGCGTAACCAGAGATTACGACCGAAGATACTGTCGCTCGGTGCGGTTGCTCGCGCCGTTGAGGAGGGCAGGTAGCGACCATCTCGGTTAAAAAGATTATTGGCGCCGATGGAGATCGCGGTGTCGGCAAAAAAGCGGAGCCAACTTGGATGGTGTCCGACGTCGATACGATATTCGATGACTAGGTCGTGTAGGGCCGTCCATTCGACTCTATCACGACCGAGCACCATGCGATCAGTCGTGGCGGATAGGAGCAGTAGTTGGTCGTCGAGGTAGGTGGTGTTCCAGGCGAAAGACCAGCGGCGACCTTCCCAGCGTAAATTGCCGTTGGCGCTCCACTCAGCCGGACCAGGATTGCTCCCGGTGTTGAGATTACCGATGGTCTCAGTTGTGACTCCCGTGGTGATGGTACGGCGTAAAAAACTTTTGTGTCGGGTAGCATTTAGCCCCAAGAAGGCGCGGCCACCGAATATGGCGTCGATGCTTTGCTCGAGTCCGTAGTCGAGTTCTCGTGAGCGCACATAGTTAAGATTTAGTGGAGAGCGGTTGATCAGCGTGATGCGGCCGGGATTGCCGTTGTTATCGCGTATAATCCTCGAGAGAAAATCTTCCTCTTCGTTGACCAAAGTTTGGGCGGAAAGACTGGTGATGGCGTTAGTGCGTTTGGCGTCGACCCACGTAAGAGAAAAACGAAGTCCACGCCAGAAGCGTGGCGTAAGGATGAGGGTGGCACGTTCGGTAGTGTTGCGTTCGGGGTCGAGGTCGGGATTGCCGCCGGCGACAACTGACGTGGAGTAGCGTTCACCGCCGCGGCGTAAGTCGGTGATGGTCGAGGTGGTCAGGAATTCTCCGGGTCCGGCGGGGGCGGTTTGGGCGGAACCAGGATTTTTCACACCGTCGCTGCGGGAAAGGGTAAAGGCGAGATCGCGGGTGGCGTCCCAGCGTACAGCGAGGACGTGAAATGAATTGGCGGGGTTGGTTTTGACGAGACGGGCTTCTTCTCGGCGTCTTTGATCGATGCGTCCAGAGAGTTGAAATTCGAGACGGCGAGCGAGCAGTAGTGATTGCTTGGGGGAGACAATGGGGATTTGGGTTTCCGCGTAGGCGGCGCTCGTAGTATCGAGGTAGACACGGTCAAAGAATTGCGTGGCCTGAACTTCGTCAGTTTCGTTGAGTACCGACTGCAGAGTTTCGCCGGTTTTGCTGTTGATGTTACGTGTGATACGAGAAGAGCGGTAGCGATCGTAGCGGGAAAAATCGCTACCAGCGGTGATGGTGACTACGCCGGCAGGAAGACGGTAGAGTGGGCCTGAGAGGCGGGCGCGCGCGGAGGTAATCCGCTGCGCCGCTTGGGTGCGGGAAAGATTCGCGACGTATTCTTGATAGAATGAGGCGACGCCGTGATCAACGACGTGGGGGTCTACGAAGGGATTATAACGACCGGCAGCCATAGCTGCGGTGTAGGCGGCAGCGGTGGTGCTGCCATCTATCGGCCGTAGGAAATTTTGTCCCTTACTATTGGAATCGGTCTGGCTGTATGTGGCGTCGAGCAGGACGCGCCAATCTGGGATCGGCTCGCCGCGAAGCGTAAGATTAAATTGATGGCGTTCTTGGGTGCCACGGCGGCGTTGGTTGAGCGCGGCAATTTTTGGATCGTAGAGGCGCACAATCACAAGTTGGCCGAACGGGTTAATAGGTGAAGTCGCAGGCACGCTGATCTCCGTCGGATCGGATCGAGCGCCGAAGCCTTTCGCGAAGTAGTACTGGTACTCGGTTTCAAGGTCCCAACGCCGGGGTAAGTCGATCTTGGCGCCGACGCCTAGGGTTGTGGTATCGGAGAAGAGTCCGATGTTGTTGCCTTCGACGCCATCTTTAGGTCCGGGCACGGCGGTGTTAATGATGCCTTGGCGACTAAGGAAAGGAGTTAGCCCTTGGCCACCGCGATAACCTGCGGGGATTGAGGTCGTGACTGGGGTGCCAGCACCAAAGAGTCCTGATGCGCTCGAGACGACCCCGCCAAGCACGATGTTGGGCACTACGGCCTGAGGCGTGATCAGAGTGGAGCGAGTAATTTGAGCGGGGTCACGCTGGGCGATAATGGCCAAATTTTTCTCTTGGTAATAACCGCGCTCGGATTCATGCATCGGAATTGCTTTGGCGGCTTGAGCGGTGACTCGGATCGTCAGCCAGTCGCGTATGGGTTCACTCGCAAAAAAGGAGTACTGTTCCTTGTGGCCGGATCCTCCACTGGGTTGTTCATAGCGAGCCGTGATTTGTCCGCCACGGTAATCACGTTTTGTTATGATATTAATGACACCAGCCGTAGCCCCTGCCCCGTAGATGGCTCCACCGGCAGTCGGGAGAATTTCGATGCGTTCAATCGAACCGATGGGCACGTCATTGACAGTAGCTTGTGCGGTGCCGTTGCCGTTACCGATGGGGGAGCCTGATATGCGCGGTGGGGCTCGTCGTCCATTTACAAGGATTACTGTGTCGTCGTCGTTCCAGCCGCGTAGTGCGAAGGTGTCAGGGCGCCCGTCAGGAAATTCGGGATCAGAGACCAATTCAGATGCTGCAATGGCGGTATTTTGGGTAAGTCGATTGCGCAGAAACTCTTCGAGATTCGAAGCGCCAGAGAGTTCAATATCGCGGGCATTGAATGTTTTATATTCAAATGGGTCCTCTCTGCTTCGCAGCAAGTCGGTGCTCGAGGCCATGAAGGTTTTAGGTTTGGTTCCTTCCACGCTAAAGCGCTCCAAAACGAGTGCATCTTGAGTAATAACGGCCACAATTTGTGATTCAAGTTTTCGACTGCGGGTTGATGGAGCCATTGCGATCGGCTTCAAAGTCGTAGTCCTTCCGGCGATCACAGTGATGGCGGTTATTTTAACCGAACTAAGTCCGCTTAGATTCGCTGTGATTTCATGTTCGCCGGCTGGAACTTTCGACAAAACAAAACTACCGTCCTGCTCGGTCATCACCCAGCCGCTCCGTCCGTTTAGGGAGACACGAGCGCCGACGATTGGGGTGCTTGATTCACTCTCAATCAATAAGCCCTTGATGTCACCGCTCTGATTTTGGGCAAATGTACTGGGCAGCGCCCAAAATAGACATAAAATTGCCAACAAGTAAGGCGAACAAATACGGGCTTTCGGCATATTAGGCATCGATCAATCACGCCCCGCATTCCGAGACAAAATCAAATTCTCAATCAAAAATCCGTCGGCAGCGTTCTTAAGATGCCCAACGGAATAATAATCTCTACATTCGCTTTGTTTATTCCGGCAGCGGTTTTCCCTTGGTCTCAGGCGCTAGCCAGATCAGTCCTAAACCGAAGATATAGACCAGCGTGATAATGGCTCCGGCTTTCGCGTAGCTGCCGTCGAAACTCTGCATCAATGCGCCCATTTGCAACGCACCCACGGCAGCTAAGATACGACCGGCGTTATATGAAAGTCCTTGCCCAGTAGCACGCACGCGCGTCGGAAATAACTCCGGCAGATACAGCGGTAACCATCCGTAAAATGCCGCGGTCAATGCGCCCACGATGAATGCCATCGACAGAAATACCGGGCCATAGGTGTCGATGCCGCGGAACAATACCGCGCAACTAATCAGGGAGCCTAAGCAGAGGAAAAAGTAAGCCGCCCGTCGTGTGATGTATCGCCCAACATACGCACCGAGCAAACAACCGATGACCGCACCGATACCAGACGCCATCCCTGTCCAGCCCTTCGCCGAGGGATCGGCTGCGCCTGCCATTTTGTCTGCCCAAAGGGGAAGCCACTGCACAGAGCCCCAAGTGCCGATAAGAGCAACTGATGATAACGCCGTCGCAATCAACGTGTGCCGCCAGAGTTTCGGCCCGAAGATTTCCTTCAAAGGTTGGATTTTTTCCGGACTCGATTTTACGGCGGCGTGCCATTTTTCCGATTCCGGCACGAAGATACGGAAGGCAAATGTCAGCAGCGCTGGAGCTGCACCGATCAGCGCGACCCAACGCCACGAATCAATCGTGACTTTGAAGAAAATCGCAAACACTGCGATGAGGGCAAAGCCCACGTTGGCTGCTGCGCCGATAACACCCGCCATGAGCGGACGATGTTTTTCCGGCCAGACTTCCATCACCAAAGCAATTCCCAACGACCATTCGCCGCCCATACCGAGTGCGGCGACGAAGCGCGACGCACAGAGGTGCCAAGGTTCTTGCGCAAAATAAATCAACCCGGTGAACACCGAATAAACCAAAATACTAGCCGCCATTGCACGCACGCGGCCGATTTTATCGCCGAGCCAACCAAACACCACGCCACCACCCGCCGCGCCGATGAGAAACGCCGCTGTGGCGTAGCCCATCCATTGGGCCACAAACGCGTCATTCAATGTCAGGCCATGGGCCTGTTGCATCTGAAGTAAGGCGGGTCGTGCGATCAGGGGAAATAGCCCCATTTCCATCCCATCAAACATCCAGCCCAAAAATGCGGCGGCGAGGACAGCGAAGAGACGTTTCTTGTCAGGAGGGTTTGGGTTTACGGCGGTCATAGGGGCTCGGGATATAATGAAAGCAGGTCAGGGAACTAAGTGTGTGGTAAACTTGTTGGATTAATAGCGTACAGGTCAACCCACTGAAGGATTTCAAAATCAAGCCGATCTAAACCCATGTTTAGTAGGAGAATTGAGGTTACCCCGATTTGACGGACACGAGTTGAGCCCAAAGAAAGGACTCAACCGTGACAAAGAAGCAGGAAAGCGGGGCAACACCCCGGCAGTATGACGCCGCGTTCAAGGACGAGGCTGTGCGCATTTGGCTGACCAGCGGCCAATCGGCCGTGGTGACTGCACGGGCACTAGGTATCAGTGTGTTCCACCTTTATGAGTGGAAGAAGCGGGTAAGCCAGGTGAGCCGGGCCGCCGGATCAGCTGGTTTACCCGAGGGCAAGGAAGCGTTGCAGTTGGAGGTGCTGCGACTGCGGCAAGAAAACCTCCCGAGAGGCATGCCCGGATACAAGCCATGAGCGGTGAGTATACCATCAGAGTCGTGTGCGCAACGCTCGAGGTCTCGCGCAGTGGTTACTACGCGTGGGTACACTCCACCGAGTCGACTGTGGAACTGAAGGCTCAAGGCGAGGCCGTCGGTCGGCATCGCGTCGCTCGCTTGATGCGGCAGGACGGTTTACGAGGCCGACAGCGGCGCCGGTATCGCGTGCGCACCACCGACAGCCGGCACTCGCATCCGATTGCCCCCAACCGGCTCGCGACGCTGCCGGCCCCGACCAAGCCGAATCAAGTCTGGGTGAGTGATCTGACTTACGTGCCGACCGACGAAGGCTGGCTGTATGTCGCGGGCGTGCCCGATCGTTGCAGTCGTTGCTTGGTCGGTTGGGCCATGGGCTCCACCCTTGATACGGCGGTGCCGTTGGCCGCTTTGATGATGGCCTTGCGCCAACGCCGGCCCCGCCGCGGTCTTATCCATCACTCCGACCGCGGAGTGCAGTATGCCAGTACCGATTATCGTTCCGCGCTCGCCGACCACGGCCTCATCGCCTCGATGAGCCGCCGAGGCAACTGCTACGATAACGCCGCAATGGAATCGTTCTAGAGTAGCTTGAAAAATGAACT
>CANHAH010000031.1 GCA_947458705.1 Opitutia bacterium
CGGATCTTTGACGATGTTGTAGGACATCTCGTCGGTCTCGCCGTAGACGCTGCCGGCTTTCACGCCGCCGCCCGCCATCCAGATCGTAAAACAGCGCGGGTGGTGATCGCGCCCGTAGTTGGTTTCGGTAAGGGTACCTTGGCTGTAAACGGTGCGGCCGAACTCGCCGCCCCAGATGACGAGCGTGTCTTCGAGTAGACCACGTTGTTTCAAATCTTGGACGAGGCCGTAGCAGGCTTGGTCGACGTCTTTGCACTGCGAGGCAAGGTCGCGCGGGAGGCTACCGTGTTGATCCCAGCCGCGGTGGAAAATTTGCACGAATCGCACGCCCCGCTCGACGAGACGGCGGGCCATAAGCGCAGAGCTAGCAAACGTACCGCGCGTGCGGGCTTCTTCGCCATAGAGCGCGTAGGTCGCGGCGCTTTCACCGGAAAGATCGGCGAGTTCGGGTACGCTCGTCTGCATACGGAAAGCCATTTCGTATTGTTGCGTGCGCGTTTGGATTTCGGGGTCGCCGATCTGCGCGTAACTGCGGCGATTCAGTTCGCCAAGACCATCGAGCATGCGGCGACGAAGCTCGCGCGGGATACCTGGCGCGTCGTTGAGATACAGCACCGGATCGCCCTGCGTGCGCATGGAAACGCCCGCGTGTTTGCCGGGCAAATAACCGCTGCCCCAAAGGCGCGAAGAGATCGCCTGCACGTTGGAGAATGGACTGGAATGTTTCGCATGCAGAACGACGAAGGACGGAAGATCGGCGTTGAGCGTGCCAAGGCCGTACGAAAGCCAGGAGCCGATCGAGGCTTTGCCGTTTTGCATCGAGCCCGTATAAACAAGTTGGTTGGCGGGCTCGTGGTTGATGGCGTCGGTCTTCATCGAGCGGATGAAGCAGAGATCGTCGCTCATCTTCGCGATATTGGGCAGCAGCTCGCTGATCCACATGCCGCTCTGGCCGTGTTGGGCAAATTTGAACATCGAGGGCGCGAGCGGAAACTGGGCCTGCCCGGCGGTCATGCCCGTAAGGCGTTCGCCTTGGCCACCGAGGTAATCTTTGAGGTCTTCCTTAAAGCGATTTTTTAATGCCGGCTTGTAGTCAAAGAGATCGAGCTGCGAGGGCGCGCCAATAAGGGAAATGTAAATCGCACGCTTGGCCTTGGGCGCGATTTTCCACGGCTCGGTCATCGCGGTGCGCAATGTATCGGCGCTGGCGTCAGCCGCGATTGCACGTGAACCTAGGAGCGAAGAAAGCGCGGCGACGCCGAGACCCGTAGTGGTGCTGCGGAAAAACTGCCGGCGCGTGATCGCAGCGTTGTATGCTTCGAATGTGGCCTGCCAGTCGGGAGGAAGTGGGGTCATGAAGGGGGTGCGCGGAGGTTATTTAGTGAGCGATTCATCGAGGTTCATCACCTGACTGGCGACGAGCGTCCAAGCGGCGAGTTCGGGTGCGGGCAACCGATTATCTGCGGGGGAGTCACCGACGGCGAGAAGTTGACCGGCCGCGGCGGGATCACGTGCGTAGCTGGCGAGGGCGTCATCGAGCGTGCGGCGCACGACGGTGCGTTCGGGCGCCGTGAACGTGCGGCCTAGCAATGGCAACGACACGGCGTCGAAGCGGGCGTCGAGGGATGCAGCCGCATGCAAAGCGCGGGTGGCCAAGACGCGCGAGGCCTCGACGAAGAGCGGGTCGTTGAGTGTGACGAGGGCTTGAAGCGGGGTGTTGGTGCGATCGCGGCGCACGCAGGAGACTTCGCGATTGGGCGCGTTGAGAATATCCATTGCCGGCGCCATAGCGGTGCGTTTCCACAACGTGTACATCGAGCGACGATAAAGATTTTCGCCGCGATCCTGCCGATAGAAGCGGGTCGTGGACTGTTTCATAGCGACGTCCTCCCAAATACCTTCCGGTTGATAAGGGCGCACAGGTTGTCCACCGACTTTGGCGACGAGCAATCCGGATGCGGCAAGAGCTTGGTCGCGGAGTTGCTCCGCATCGAGTCGGTAGCGTGGACCACGCGCCAGGAGACGATTGGCCGGATCACGTTCAATGAGTTCCGTCGAGGCGGCGGCAGATTGGCGATAGGTCGCAGTGGTGACCATCTGGCGCACTAAACGTCGATAATCCCAACCGGATTCGCGGAAATCTACGGCGAGCCAATCCAGCAGCTCAGGGTGCGAAGCGCGGCTGCCCGTGACGCCAAAATCTCCGGTCGATTCCACAATGCCTGTGCCAAAAAAATTCTGCCACACACGGTTTACCGTCACGCGCGCGGTGAGCGGATTTTTCGAATCGACGAGCCAACGGGCGAGCGCGAGGCGGTTGCGCGGAGCATCTGAAGGCAACGGCGGCAGCACCGCGGGCGTGGTCGCGGGCACTTTTTCTCCGAGTTGTGTATACTCGCCGCGTGTGAGCACGTGTGCGAAAGGCTCAGAGTCTTTCTTTTCCTCCATCACGAGCGAGATGCCACCTCGAGCGCGAAGGCGCTCATCCTCGGCGAGCAAGGCGTCGAGCTTCGCGACCAGTGGCTGCGAGGGTGCGTCGACCGAAGCGAGATAGTGGGAGCGAAGCAATTTTGTCTGCGCCTCAGTACGCTGGTCCGCGGACGTCATTAATGCATCATAAGCAAGCGCGACATAGGCACCGGGTTTGTCAGAAACAAGTTCGCGGGAATTGGCGGGCAGGAAACCGCGATCGTGGTGACGGAAGTCCTGTACCCAGACATCGCCGCCGGTGATCGCCTTGACTGCAGTGCCATCAGCACCGTGACGCGAACCGAGACGCAGCGGAGCAGTCGGGCGAATATCGTTGGGGAAACTGCCAATTTCTCCGGAGCTGGCGGCAGGCTTGCCGTTGACGAAAGCGTCGATGGATCGGCTACGCATGGAAGCCACGTCATAGGCCAAAAACACGTGATGCCACTTGCCCGGCGCGAGCGGTTCCTTGGCTAAGCCACGACCGATAAGACCGCTTTTAGCATCATAAAACATCAGACCGACTTTGCCATTTTCTAAATATAGCTCCCATCCGCTCTGTTTAGCTTCGTCATCTAAACTGGAAAGCAACGTACCGCTCGGCTTGTCGTCGACGCGCACGAGCAAGCTAAAACTCTCGGCACCATCACGGAGCATTGCTACAGGCGGACCAAGGATGAGATCGAGGCCGTTAATTTTCGTCGCGGGGCCGTACGGCCCCGCGACTGTGGCAGTCGCGCCTGGGGCAACGTGCAAACGACTTTGGCGTTCGCTACGTTCATGCGGAAGCGGCGTAAGCTGGGACGCAGAGGCTAACCAAGCAGCGAAGTCGACATCGGCCTGCTTGGCGCGGGCGGCGAGCGCAGATTTCGTCGTAGTAATTTCACTTTGTAAGACGGGCCAGCGTTCGCGGTTGGACTTGGCTGGCACAAAAAGGCTGGGCGGTGTATCGGAGATATTGCCGTCCATTGCAGGCATCGTGTTGTTGCGGAAAAACGCCGTGAGCGAATAAAAATCCTTGGTCGTGATAGGGTCGAATTTGTGATCGTGACAGGCGGCACAACCGGTCGTGAGACCGAGCCACACCGTGGACATAGTCTCGACGCGGTCTTTGGCGTAAATAGCCTCATACTCGGCAACGATCGCGCCGCCCTCGCTCGTCGTCGGGAGGCAACGATTGAATCCGGAGGCAACTTTCTGATCGAGCGTCGCGTTGGGCAAAAGATCGCCGGCGATCTGCTCAATCGTGAATTGGTCAAAGGGTAGATTGTTTTTAAACGCATCCGTCACCCAGTCGCGGTAGGGCCAAATCGAACGGTAGTTATCGATGTGAATGCCGTGCGTATCGGCGTAGCGCACGGCGTCGAGCCATTGACGGGAAAAATGTTCCGCGGAGGCATCTGTAATGAGCAGGCGATCGACCGCACGATCATACGCAGCCGGCGATGGGTCGCGCAGGAAGGCGGCGATTTCTTCAGACGTGGGCGGCAGGCCCGTCAGATCCAGCGTGACGCGACGCAATAGTCGCGCGGGATCTTCGACCGCAGCAGGTTTTAAACCGGCTGCGACCAGGTTTGCGGCGACGAAGGAGTCGATGGGATTCCGCGCCCAGTTTGCGGCGATGCCCGCAGGGGTTGGTACCATGGGACGATTCGGAGCAAGAAACGACCAGTGCTCTTGATACTCGGCGCCTTCAGCGATCCAACGTTTGAGCAAAGCGATTTCGGCCGGTTTGAGCGATTTATGCGACTCAGGTGGCGGCATGATTTCATCCGTGTCTTTGGATAAAATTCGTTCAACTAAAGGACTGGCTTCGGGCCGGCCGGGCATAATCGCCGCTTCGTGGTCGCCTCGCTCCACGGTCGCAAATTGAAAACCATCGAGGCGCAACTTCGCCTTACGAGTGCTCGAATCAGGCCCGTGGCACGAGAAACAATTTTCAGCGAGGATGGGCTGAATGTGCTCGTTGAAAGAAAGCTTGGCCGCGTTTGACGGCCTCGGAGAGGCGACGGCTACTACTACACCCGACTCGGGCGCAGACGCGGGAGCAGAACTCGAGCTGTATCCGATTTGGGATAACAACGCCAAGCCGGCTAAAACCGCAGCAACTGACAGGAAAATTCGACGCATAGGGGTAAACGTGTAGACTAAGTAAAAGTTCAATCTAACGCACCAAAGCCCGGCTGTCTATTACAGGAACGACATTTATTAGGGTACCAACGGGTAAGCTCACTTCAGCCGAAGCCTATGCGAAATTTAACTAACGGCTGGGTCAAACCGCATATTGTAGACCCAGCCGCGAAATTAAAATCAGTTAAGCCGCTTTACGCTCTTCACGGCCCACTTGCTGACCGTAAGACCTTTGGCGCTGCGGCTGCTCACCGGCAAAGGCGTGAGATCAAAGTCGAGTTCGCGAATGCGCGCTCCGCCACGACCATCAAGTGAAACATGCAGTGTTTTAGGCATGGCTTTCTCCGTTGGACTGACCTCGAGGTAGATCACCTTCGATCCTTCACTGGGGACGAGTGGGTATAATTTATCGCGAGAGAGTCCGCCAATTTGGAAGCGCTTGGCGAAGGCTTTGCCCGTAGCGCCATCCTGATAAACCATGGTGTAAAAATTCTTGTCCCCGTCAGGGGGCAGAATCGCGCATTGAATAATATCGCGCCCCATAAACACTTTATCGGCGACCTTGGTAACCTTGAGCGAGCCATCGGCCATCAGGCACAGTACGCTGTCGAGCACCGAGCATTCCTGGACAAACTCGTGCTGACGCCAGTTTAGGCCGATGAAACCTTCCTCGCGATTGACGTAGAGGCGTTGGTTTACGGAGACGACCTGCGCGGCGTTAATCTGTTCGATCTCGTCGTAAGTCGTGCGTCTCTTGTGGCCTTTACCGTATTTTTCTTGCAAGGTCTCGAACCACTTCACGGCATATTCGGTGAGATTTTTGAGGTGATGTTTCACCTCTTTCATCTCGGCCTCCGTCTTCTTCATGGCCTCGTCGGCTTGGAAACGGTTGTAGGCAGAAATGCGCTTGATGCGTATTTCGGTGAGACGCGTGATATCATCATCGGTAACGTCGCGCCGGAGTTGCTTGAGGAATGGTTTTAATCCCTCACGGATCTCGCTTATAACCTCAGCCCACGTTTTGGATTTCTCGATCCGGCGATAGATACGCTCCTCAATAAAAATGCGCTCCAAGGAGTCCCAATGCCATTGTTGCTCTAGCTCACCGAGGCGGATCTCGAGCTCGCGCTTCAGCAGCGTCTTGGTCTTGTCGACGCTGCGACGCAGGATCTCGCGCACGCCGAGGAAATGCGGCTTATCGTCCTCGATCACGCAGGCCGCCGGCGATAGCGCCAATTGGCAATTCGTGAACACGTAAAGCTGCTGGATGATCTTCTCCGCATCGGCGCCAGCGGGCAGGTGCACGAGAATCTCGACGACGTCGGCGGTGTTGTCATCGACGTGCTTGATTTTAATTTTGCCCTTCGCGTTTGCTCCGAGGATCGACTCGATGAGCGACTCGGTCGTCGCGCCATAAGGCAATTCCGTGATCGCGAGTAAGTACTTGGAGCGCACCTCAATCTTGGCGCGGACCTTCACCTTACCGCCACGCTCGCCATCATTATATTCACTGAAATCAGCGATACCGCCGGTGGGGAAATCTGGATATATGCGGAATGTTTTTCCTTGGAGGTGATTGATGGCCGCGCGGCACAGATCGTTGAAATTATGAGGCAGAATCTTGGTCGAGAGGCCGACCGCGATGCCTTCGGCACCCTCGAGCAATACGATGGGAAACTTCGCGGGAAGCGTAACAGGTTCCTGCGCGCGACCGTCGTAACTGAGCTGCCATGAGGTGGTCTTCGGGTTGAAAAGCACGTCCTTGGCAAAGGGAGTGAGTCGGGCCTCGATATAACGAGGAGCCGCAGCGTCGTCACCCGTTAGGGTGTTGCCAAAGTTTCCCTGCGGCTCGATCAGAAACGAGCGTTGGCCGATGCCGACGAGTGCTGCGCCGATCGAAGCATCACCATGCGGATGCAACGACATCGCGCGACCGACGACGTTAGCAACCTTGTGAAAACGTCCATCATCCATGTCCCATAATGTATGGAGAATGCGGCGTTGTACGGGCTTGAGTCCGTCGTCGAGGTGCGGAACGGCGCGATCTAGAATGACGTAACTCGCGTACTCCAGAAACCAGGAGCGGTAATGTTTAACCAGCGGCGCATCGGGAGAATTTTTCTCGGCTACTTTGGGCGCCGCGACAACGAGCTCGGCGGCAGTAACGTCAGCGCCGGAAACCGCGGGAAGCACGGGGGCCGCGGGGGCAGTATCGCCGGAAAGCGAGAGCTCAGCTTGATCGGAGGTCTTCGGTACTTTGCGTTTGGGCATTGCGGGAAAGTGTCGCTAAAAAAATTTACGCTAACGTTCGATTCGCAGCGCTTCAGGCTACGACTAGATCTTTTTCTACCTTTAGATTACCAATAATGAAATCCTGACGCTCAGGGGTGTTTTTTCCCATATAGAACGAGAGTAACTCGTCTGTGTTGTGAAGGTGATGGAGCGAGACGGGCTCGAGCCGGATATTTTCGCCGATAAAATCTTTAAACTCGTTGGCGGAGATTTCACCGAGGCCTTTAAAGCGCGTGATCTCATGGCTGGCGCCGAGTTGGGCGATGGCGGCTTGTTTTTCCTGTTCGTCGTAACAGTAGATCGTTTTCTTTTTGTTGCGCACCCGAAAGAGCGGCGTCTCAAGAATCGAAAGGTGTCCGCGAGCGATCAGATCTGGGAAAAATTGCAGGAAAAACGAGAGCAACAGTAGTCGGATGTGCATGCCATCCACATCGGCATCGGTCGCAATGATGACTTTGCCGTAACGTAGACCGTCGAGTCCTTCTTCAATGTTAAGCGCAGATTGCAGGAGGTGAAATTCTTCGTTCTCGTAGATGACTTTTTTGGAGAGCCCGTACGTGTTAAGCGGTTTGCCCTTAAGGGCGAAGACGGCTTGCGTCTGCACATCGCGGCAAGCGGTGAGCGAGCCGGCGGCGCTGTCGCCCTCGACGATAAATAGACTGGAGCCTTCGGCGCGCTCGTTCTTGTCGCCAAAATGGAGGCGACAATCGCGGAGCTTTTTGTTGTGCAGCGAGGCCTTCTTGGCGCGTTCGCGGGCGAGGTTGCGAATGCCGGCAAGTTCCTTGCGTTCATGTTCGCTGGCCTGAATCTTTTTGAGAATCGCCTCGGCGGTTACGGGATTTTTATGGAGATAGACGTCGAGCGTTTGCTGGACAAATTTGCCGATGAAATCCTTAACGCTCGGGCCACCTGGACCCATGTCGGCAGAACCGAGCTTGGTCTTGGTCTGCGATTCAAAGACAGGTTCCTGCACGCGTACGGCAATCGCGGCGACGATGGACTGGCGCACATCGGCGGCGTCGAATTCTTTTTTATAAAAATTACGCACCGTCTCGACCACCGCCTCGCGGAAGGCCTGCTGATGCGTACCACCCATCGTGGTGTGCTGACCGTTGACGAAAGAAAAATATTCTTCGCCGTAATGGCTACCGTGAGTCATCGCAAATTCGATGTCTTCACCTTCAAGATGCAGGATCGGATACAGCGTTTCACCAGTGAGGTTTTTTGCGAGCAAGTCTTCGAGGCCCTTCTCGGATTTGAATGCCTTCCCGTTGAAGGTGAGCGTGAGCCCGCGATTCAAGAATGCGTAGTTCCAAAGCATGTCCTCGACAAATTCGGGACGGAACTTGAAGTCGGCACCGAAGAGCGCGGCGTCGGGAATAAACTCAATGAGCGTACCGTTACGCTCGGTGGATTTGATAACTTTGTGATCTTTCTTAAGTTTGCCCTGTGCAAATTCGACGAGCTTGGATTCACCTTCGCGGACGGCGGTGGCACGGTATTCTAAAGCGAGGGCGTTGACGGCTTTTTGGCCGACGCCGTTGAGGCCAACCGCTTTTTGAAACGTTTCACTGTCGTACTTTGCGCCCGTGTTAATGATCGAAACGCAATCGATGAGTTTACCCAAGGGAATGCCGCGTCCGTAATCGCGCACGCGCACGGTGCGATCATTGAGCTCAATTTCGATCTTCTTGCCGTGGCCCATCATGAACTCGTCGATCGAGTTATCGATGGTCTCCTTTAGGAGAACGTAAATACCGTCCTCGGCGTGCGTGCCGTTGCCGAGCCGGCCAATGTACATGCCGGGACGCAGACGGATGTGCTCGAGGGACGAGAGGGTCTTGATACTGGCTTCGGTGTAGTTGGACGCCATAGGTGTAACGTGCGCCCAGCGTCCGTGCGCAACGAACCGAGACAAGCGAAAATACCCGAAACTACCCAGGGCGAGGTGCGCCGGTCTACGCCATCAAGCCTTTAACTACTTCACCGGCGATGCCCGTGAGGCGTACATCGAGCCCCTGGAACTTAGTGCTGAGCCTACGGTGATCGACGCCCATTAAGGCAAGCATCGTCGCATGTAAGTCGTGGACATTGACGGGGTTTTCAACGGCACGGTAGCCGAGTTCATCGGTGGCACCGTAAACCGTACCCGCTTTCACGCCACCACCGGCCATGAACACGCTAAACCCAAGAATGTGGTGATCGCGGCCGGTACCCTGCCCCATCGGTGTGCGGCCGAATTCGCCGCCCCACAAAATAAGCGTATCTTCGAGCATTCCTCGTTGTTTGAGATCCGTGATAAGCGCGGCGGTCGCTTGATCGACGTCTTGCGCGCCGCTTTTCATACCACCCTCCAAGTTGTCGTGATGATCCCAAGCGCGATGGTAGAGCTGGATCATGCGCACGCCACGCTCAGCGAGTCGGCGCGCAAGCAGACAGTTGGAAGCATAACTGCCGTCGCCCGGTTCCTTTACCCCATAAAGGTCGAGCATGGTCTGCGGCTCGTTTTTGAAATCGGTGAGATCAGGAACGCTTGTCTGCATTTTGAACGCCAACTCGTACTGCGCGATGCGCGTGGCGATCTCAGGGTCATGTGTGCCCGCGGCGAGCAATCCGTTCATACGGCGCACTTCTTCGATGACCTGACGCTGCGTGCTTTGGCAAACGCCCTCGGGATTGCCGACGTAATGAACGGCGTCGCCGCGCGCTTGAAACTGAATGCCTTGAAAGCGACTCGGCAACACCCCGCTCGACCATTGCCGCGCGGAAATCGGTTGCTGCCCGGTCTTACCCTGCGAAGTAAGTACGATAAAACCGGGCAGGTCCTGCGTCTCCGCACCAAGACCGTAAAGCAACCAAGAACCCATACTCGGACGGCCCTTAATAATGGAGCCCGTGTTCATGAACGCGTGCGCCGTGTCGTGATTGATCTGCTCAGTCTGCATCGAGCGTACCACACACAAATCATCCGCCACGCGCCCGATATGAGGGAAAAGATCGCTGATCTCGATACCCGCTTGACCGCGTTTGCTAAAGGACGCGATGGGGCCGCGTGCTTTCAACACCATGTTCTGCAGCTGCGCGAGCTGCTGGCCCGCTGTAAACGAGGGCGGAAACGGCTGGCCATCGAGAGCCTTAAGCTGCGGTTTCCAGTCGAAAGTCTCAAGCTGCGATGGACCGCCCGCCATGCAGAGAAAAATCACGCGCTTGGCGCGCACCGGCAGATGCGCCTCACGCAGTGCGCCGTTCCAGCCCGCCGGCGGGATCCCAGGCGCCGCGCTCGATGCGGATAGCTTACTCTGCAACAGCGCGTACGCGATGCCGCCAAGGCCGTAGGCGCTCTGGGTGAGAAACGTGCGTCGATTGACGCTCAAGGCGTGCGCGGTGGGATCAAAGGGCGACATGGTCAGTAACGGGTGATGACTTCCTGAGTATTCAAAAGCACGCGCGCAAGTTGGGTCCAAGCAGCGGTCTCAACGAGGTCGCCCTCGGTAGGCGGAGACAGGCCGATGCGAAGAAGTTTTTGGGCGGAGGGAGGATCGGCGCGATAAATATCGCGTTGAGCCGCGAGAAATGTCGTGAGCGAGTCACGCTCCACCGCCAGCGGCAGGCGAGAGAGAGCGAAACGAAAGGCGAGCTCAATGCGCGCGGCCTCGTCCCGTGCACCGGCCGATAAAATACGGCCAGCGAAGGCGCGGGCGGCTTCTACGAAGCTAGGGTCATTCAACAGTGTAAGCGCTTGTTGCGGAGTATTACTGACGTTACGCGCCGCCGCGCATTCATCACGGGAAGGTGCATCAAAATTGGCGAGCATCGGATGCAGAAACGTTCTTTGCCAATGCGAGTAAACCCCACGCCGCCACTGGGCATCAGCATCGCTCGCGAGGTAATCGCGCTCTGGAAATTGCAACGCGACGTAATAACCGGGCGGTTGATATGGCTTGGAGCTCGGGCCACCGATATCGCGCAAATCGAGTAGACCCGAAATCGCGAGAGCGTTGTCGCGCACAAACTCGGCCTCGAGCCGCCGCGGATTTTGCGAAGCGAGCAAGCGGTTCGCAGGATCGATGTCGCGCAGCTCAGGCCGCAGGCTGCTGCTCTGACGATACGTGGCGCTCGTCACCATGAGACGAATCATATGACGCATATCCCAACCACTACCGCGCAATTCACTAGCGAGCCAGTCCAGTAATTCGGGATGCGAAGGGAGTTCTCCTTGCGAACCAAGATCGTCCACGACCGCGCTGAGGGCGTTACCAAAATAAAGTGACCAGAGCCGATTAGTGACCGCACGCGCCGTAATGGGATTTTCTGGTGATACAATCCACCGAGCCAAATCGAGACGGGTGAGTCGTTTCTCCGGCGTGCTTTCTAGCCGGTTAGGAAGAAAACTAGGCG
This sequence comes from Opitutia bacterium, assembly GCA_947458705.1. GTDB lineage: Bacteria > Verrucomicrobiota > Verrucomicrobiia > Opitutales > Opitutaceae > Tous-C4FEB. The sequence continues at coordinate 11,290 of CANHAH010000031.1, forward strand.
TCGCTGGCGAGACAAGAGGACCGCTCTCATCTTGCCAGTTACCGCGCGGCAACACGCGAACAGGAATCGGTTGCGTTGCCTCCGTGATCAGCGACCAGGCTTTACCTCGGTAGGTATCGTTAAGCTTAGTTACGAGCTGATGATAACGCGTAAATAAAAAAGCATCGTCGGCGGTACTCATCATCCATGTGTCGGCGAGCAAGTTTTCCTGCAGCGGTGTGCGTTGAGGCGCGGTCAACGCAGCCAAGGTCGCAGCGGACGCCACCTCGAGCGGATCTCGTGCACCGAGGCGACTTGTGGACATCCGAAATTTCGGCAAAGTCTCACCTGAAACAATCACCACCAGCGATTCACCCGCCGCCAACTTCAGCGGCTCCGCCAGCAACCAAACACCCGTCACAGTCTCCCGTTTCGTGGGCTCGGGCAAACGCCAGCCCGCGGTGACGCCGTGAAGTTCGGCTCCGTTGACGAATCGTGGCGCTTTCTCCGTTGCATCAGCAAAGACAACATCGAGTTTACGGACTTCACCCTCGGCGCATTGCACGCTCGGAATCAGCATGACATTTGAGGGCGGCCATTTCCATTCGACCGGACCGGCAGGTGGCTCGAGCATCACATCCAGTCGCAAAGCAGTGATGCGACCGCCGTCCGGTTGAAACGTGATGCGATAAAACTCACGGTTGGCCAACGGTTGGCCGCCGCAAACGGTACCGTCGGTTTCGACGGTGACGGGTCGCTCGGTGATGACTTTGTCGCCTTTGCGTAATTCAGCCTTTGTTGCACGCAACGGTTCCCAACCATTAGGAACGCGGCCAAGGTAAGCGCGTGTTTCATCCAGCCAAGTGGCCATGCGGACCGCTGGAGCAGCCGCTTGCGCATGTTCGCGCATCTTGGTGACGTGCGCGGTGATTGAATCCTGCGCGCGCGTATGCCGAGCAACTAAATAAGGGCTCTCGACTTCGATCTCGGGTGGAAACGGGAAATCATTATTGAAACCTTTCAGGTCGGGATTGCGTGAGTAATCGTAATCGCCGTAGACGCCGTACTGTTTGACGTCAGCGAAGAACGACTGGAGCTCGTAAAAATCACGCGTCTTAATGGGATCGAATTTGTGGTCGTGGCATTCCGCACAACCGAACGTGCTGCCAAACCACGCAGCCGCCACGCTGCGCACACGCTCGGCGCCATATTTAGCGAGATATTCTTTTGGCTGCGCCCCGCCCTCGCGCGTCATCATATTGAGCCGATTGTACCCGGTGGCGACGCGTTGCTCGATCGTGGGGTTGGGCAAAAGATCGCCGGCAAGTTGTTCGATTGTGAATTGATCGAAGCGTTTGTTCGCATTGAAGGCTTGGATCACATAATCGCGGTACGGGAAAATTCGCTGGTTCTGATCACCGTGAAAACCCACGGTGTCCGTGAAGCGCGCGATATCGAGCCACCACACCGCCATGCGCTCACCGTGACGTGGTGAAGCGAGCAAACGCTCGACCTGTTTTTCGTAAGCGTCGGGCGAACGATCCGCAAGAAACGTAGCCATCTCCTCGGGCGTGGGCGGCAAGCCGGTCAGGTCTAGCGCCACTCGTCGCAACAGGCGGGATTTCTCCGCTTCAGGTGATGCTTTAATTTTCTTTTCGGCGAGCCGAGCACGAATGAATACATCAATTGGGTTTACGTTGCTAGGCTCCTGAGTCGGCACGGGGGGTGGCACGAGCGAAGCATAGGCCCAGTGCGGTTCATACACGGCACCTTCCGCGACCCATCGGCGAAACAGTTCTTTTTGAGCAGCCGTCAGCGGTTTGTGCGCGTCTACCGGCGGCATCGGGTCACTATCGTCAAAGATGCGGCTGATGATTTCACTGTCGTCGGGCTTTCCCGGTACGATGGGAAGCGCCTCGGTCTTGGTGGGCTTCACTGCCTCATCGCGCAAATCAAGCCGCATGCCCGCTTCACGGGTTTTGGCGTCGAATCCGTGGCAATGAAAACAGGTATCCGACATGATCGGCCTGATGTCGCGGTTAAACGAAATTTTCTCAGGCGCGGCAGTGATGCGCACGGCCGTCCCCGAAAAAACTATGTAGCTGAAAATAAGAAAAGGAGATCGGAAAAAAGCCATCATGGACACTGAATCACGGCAAACAGGTGGAAATTTTAAGGGCTTATGAAAGATAGCTGATCAACTGCCTTCACCATCTCGAAAGCAAGCGCGGACGACTTACAAAAACATCGAGAAATTCCCTGAAAATTCACCAGGAAGCCTAATATAAAATCGAGCGACTCACTGTAAGAACATCAGTTCGTTGGAATTCAGCAGCGCACGACAAAACGCCGTGAGGCCATGTTGTGCGATAAGCTCGTAAGCGGCGGTACGCTCCATGACACTGGGGGTGCGCTGAAGAACGCGAGCGTAAGCTGTGGTGATGGTTTCAGCGGTTGAGCCGGTGAGTTGGGCCGCAAAGGCTGCAGCCATATCGAGCGTGAAGCGGTGGTTAAGCAGCGTCAGCGCTTGCAATGGAGTCGTCGTTTGCGCCCGACGCGGAGCCGCAAACGCGATGTCGGGCAGATCAAAGTCGTTGAGCACATCGACAATACTGGCGCGGGCGTTTTGGTGGTAGACGGCACGCCGGTAAGTCTCAGGACCGGGTTCATCGAGCGGAAAGTAGGTACTGACGTTATTCTGCGTGAAACGATAAAGACGAAAACCCGGGCCGCCCATCTGCCGATCCAGTTTACCGGCGACCGCAAGCATCGTATCTCGCAGTTGTTCGGCATCCAATCGACGCGGTGGATAACGCCAGAGCAAACGGGCATCTTTGTCGGTTCGCGCCGCTTCAGTGTTATATGCGGAGGACTGACGATACGTGCGCGAGAGTAGAATTTCGCGGTGCAAAGATTTGAGGTGCCAGCCGTTTTCCAAGAGCCTCGTGGCGAGGTAATCGAGCAACTCAGGATGCGTAGGTCGACCGCCGAGAAATCCAAAATCACTCGGCGTATCCACGATGCCGATGCCGAAGTGGTAATGCCAGATACGATTGGCGAGTACGCGCGGGGTGAGTGGATTGTCGGTACGTGTGATCCAGCGCGCGAGCGCGAGTCGACGTTCACCTTCGGACGCGTCGACAGGCAATTCGTACGTCGGCGTCACGCGATCCAACACCGCCAAACTCGCTGGCGGGACTGATGCTAGAGGTTTCATCGGGTCTCCGCCTTTGTGGACGAAGGTGGGCTCAGGTACCGCTTGATGCAGTCCCACCCAATATTCCCGCAGCTTTGGTACGGCCTTAAGTTGCGCTTGGACCTGATCGAGTTCGCGGCGCAGTTCCGCCAATGCCTCGGCTTGCTCGCGTGTCGTGACCGCCGCGCGAAACCGTTCCACGCCGTGACCTGGCGTCCAAGCTTCACGGCCCGCGCTACTGGCAACCTCACGCCAATCGCGGCCGTCGACCGAGACGAGTACAGCATACTCGCAAGGACTACTGCCATTGATCGCGGCATCTTTAAACAGAGCACCGCCCTTCGCGTTGGAAAATGCAATGCGGTCGATCGTCTCCAACTGAGGTAAGGTGATTGTGAGTTCAGCCGGAGTACCAACGAACCACTGCTCGCCGTATTCGCCATCGATCACGAGTTGGGGACCATAGGCATCGGCAAAATCCTCTGCACGGGCGGAGCGCGCACCGGCGGCTTTAGCTCCAGCACGCGCCAAAGCCACATTACGCGGCTTCGTGCCCGCACTCCATATTTCAAATTCTACCAATCGGGTCTGTCCTAAATTTTGCTGGCGCGGTTTGCCGGTGTGAGCACGGATGACAAATTTCACATAACGCGCCGCAACCGCGGGAAACCGCTCCTCCGTGAAGCGTGGATCGACCTTCGGGCGGATCGGCGGGAATTGGTTCAACTCAACGAGCGCACGCGCCTCGATGACCTGATCCACGGCTTCAATTTCACGCTCAAGTTGCACCTTGCGCTGCATAGGCGCAGCGACGGCGGCGGCGTGGGTCGCACGCTCTTCGGCACTGGCGATGACCCGACGACCATGCGTGACGCCTTCGAAGGCTGCGCGCAGGCGATAATAATCTTCCGTGGGAATTGGATCGAACTTGTGGTCATGACAGCGCGCACAATTAAAAGAGAGACCCAAAAACGCCCCGCCCGTGGCCGTGATCATATCGTCCAACGTCGCCGCGCGGATATTCTTTTTGGCCGCGAGATCTTGGTTGAGAACGTCATCATAAGGACCAGCGACTAGAAACGAACTCGCGACTTCGATCGCGGGGTTATCTTTCGCGATGACATCGCCGGCAAGGTGCTCGGTGATAAAACGGTCAAACGGCTTATCCGCGTTGAAGCTCTGGATGACGTAATCGCGAAACGGCCAGAGATCATCGATGATGATGTTGCGCTCGAATCCCAAGCTCTCGCCAAACCGCGTGACGTCCAACCAATGCCGCCCCCAGCGCTCACCGTAGTGCGGCGATGCCAGCAAGCGATCCACGAGCTCGCGCGTCGCCGCCTCCTCATTTTTTTGCACCGCCGCCACGAAGCCCTGCACTTCTGCATACGTAGGAGGAAGACCGATCACATCGTAATTCATACGGCGAATCAGCGCGGCAGGATCGGCTGGAGAATTCAGCCCAAGTCCTTTTTCTTTTAGTTTTTCTGAAACGTAATCATCGATTCCCTTATTTGGCGCCGGACGCTTGATCGGCTGCAACGACCACCACGATTTGTCCGCTCTTCTCGCTTCACCCAGCGTGGCGGTGCGCGGATCAGGCGCTCCCTGTTTCACCCAAGTGATGAAATCCGCAATGACCGCATCCGGTAACTTCGGCTTCTTCGGCGGCATCTCAAGATCCTCCTCGAGATGACGAATGGTACGAATGAGTAGACTATTTTCAGGATCACCGGGAATGATGACGGGCTGACCGCCGTCTCCACCTTTTAGCCAGCCGGCGCGCGAATCTAGAAACAGATTAGATTTCAGTTTTTTTGCCTGAGCGCTGTGGCATTCATAGCAGTGCTCGACGAGCACCGGCCGAATTTTCTGTTCAAAAAAAGCCATCCCGGCGGGATCCACCTCTTCTGCGGCATTGGCCCAAGCCGAAACGAGCGATACGGAAAAAACGGCAAACAGAAACCTGTGCGTACGGAAACTCATGCGAGTACGCTCTTAATTACATGACCATGCACATCAGTGAGACGTCTAGCCGCACCGTTGTGATAAAAAGTGAGTCGCTCATGATCGAGTCCGAGCAGGTGGAGCACCGTCGCGTAAAAATCATAAACCGTGGCAACGTCTTGCACGCTACGGCGGCCGAAATCGTCCGTGGCCCCATGACTAACGCCGCCACGTACTCCGGCGCCCATCATCCACGTGGTGAATGCATCGGGGTTATGATCTCGGCCCGTGGTACCTTCCTGGTGCGTTGGCATGCGGCCAAATTCGGTACACCAAATGACCAACGTGTCCTGCAAGAGACCTCTTTGTTTCAAATCCGCGAGCAAGGCCGCGGTCGGCTGATCAAAGATCGGCGCGTGCCGATCGTAATCGGCCTTGAGCGTTTTATGTGCATCCCAATTGAGCAACCCATCGACGGCGCTCGCGCGGGACGCGCAATAAAGGCTGACGTAGCGGACGCCTTTTTCGAGCAGGCGGCGCGACAACAGACAATTACGCGCGTATGCAGCCTTGAGCGGATTGCGGTCATCGGTACCGTAGAGTTGATGCACATGCTGCGGTTCGCGAGAGAGATCGCAGACTTCGGGCGCAGTCAGCTGCATGCGGGCCGCTAATTCATAACTCGCCATGCGCGCATGTAGTTCATCGCTGCCCGGGTGCATCGCAGCATGCTCAGCGTTAATGCGCTCGAGGAAAGCCCGCGTCGCTTTATCTTCGGCGGCGCCGATACTCGAGGGACGAGCGAGATTTCGCAGCGGCTGTTGCGCCGCCAAGCTGACGCCCTGATGCTCTGCTGGTAAAAAACCGTTACCCCAATTCGCCTTACCGTTGGGTGGCTCGCCTCGGACGTCTTGGATTGCGATGTAAGTTGGTAAATTCTCATTCAAACTTCCCAGCGCGTAGCTCAACCATGCACCGGCGCTAGGAAAACCCTCACGCGCGAAACACGTATTCATGTTAATACAACCCGGCCCGTGCGTGTTGGTACGCGAGGTCATACTGTGGATAAACGCCATGTCATCCACTTGCCCGGCCAGATGCGGCAGTAACGTCGAAATCATTTTGCCGCTCTGCCCCGCCGGCGCGAACGCCCAAGGCGATTTCATAAGGTTGCCGTTTTTTCCCTGAAACGTAACTTCCGTCTCACCGCCCGGCATCGGCGTACCGTCATATTTTTCTAAAAGCGGTTTATAATCCCAAAGATCGATATGCGAAGCCGCGCCAGGACAAAAAATTTGTAACACCTGCTTTGCCTTCGGCGCAAAATGCGTGGGTCGGGCCGTCGCCGCGACTAGGTCACGCGCAAGTAAACGTGAAAGTGCGACACCGGTGAGACCGGTCGTCATCTGCCCGAGAAATTGCCTCCGGGCGAGGCCGAACAGGGGTGGGTTCATGCCTGAAATTGTGAATGTAAACTTGGCACGAATCATTTTCGAAAAAACTCACGCCGCGTTTACTCTTCTCCACACTTAGTGCCAGCCCTTCTAGTTCATCGTCAACTCTCGACGCCAAACTCGCCTTCAAACCAGCCCGACGGAGCGAAAAAATCGTTCAAGGATCCACGACCACCGTCAGCCCGACCCACACGAGGGGCCGCAACGTTTGCGCATCCCAGTTCGCGAGGCGGAAACAACCATGCGACTCCGTGCGCCCCACTTGCTCAGGTTTCGGCGTGCCGTGTATGCCGTAGCCCGGACGATCGAGACCGATCCAGGCCAAGCCCACCGGATTGTTTGGCCCCGGCGGCAAAATCAATTTTCGGCCAAGTTGCTGAGCTTCCTCAGACTCCGGAAACACCGCCGGATCGAACGTATAATCTGGATTAGCGATCGCCACGGTCACGTGCAACTCACCGACGGGGCGCTTCTCGACTTTGCGCGCGATGCTCACCGGAAAATGCGCAAGCAACCGATCCTCCGCATCGCGCACCTGTAGCACCCGCTCCGCCAATTTCACGTGCAAGCGCGCCGCGACGCCGCTCACGTTGACTCGCCCCACCGCGGGCACCTTAACGACCGTACCGGGCAAAATCGGGCCGCTCCAATCGATCGCCGGATTCAATCGCTTTAACAAATTCGGACTCGCATGCGCACGCTCGGCGAGCAGCTCCAACGCCGTTTCATAATCAAGCGCGGACTGCGTCGATTTTCCGAGCCACGTGTCGCTCAACGGCTGTAGTCGTGCGCAATCTGCGGCACTCAAAGTCAACGTGGTCAATGGCTCAGCCAGCATTAAAAGTGTCTCACGCGTGGGCGCATCCAGCACACCCGAAGGCGCGAGATTCTCTTTTTCCTGATAGGCCCGCAGCGCCGCCGCCGATTGCGCCCCGCCCACACCATCAATCGCACCGCTCGAAAAGCCCCGACGTGCGAGCTCGATCTGAGCCTCAAGCCACGACGTCACAGGTCGCCCCACGTTGGCCTGCGCAGGAACTTCGAGCACTGAATCCGGCACAGCCGTTTCTGCGGTCGGTTCAACTGCCGGAGCCACAACGGGGGTTTCATCCGGCGGGGGCGGCGCAGGCAATTTGAACTCCACCACCGGACCCGCACTCGCGCCAAGCGCCGCGCTCAAACGCGCCACGCCGAGCCAACGAGCCGCCACGGGGAAAAAATTCATCGGAGTAGAGCGTACAGCAACGCGCCTCGTTGCCAAGACTCACTCAGGCTTCCTCAGCCAGCGCCCAATTAAAACCTCAAAGTCCGCCGTCCGGTGCGGCGGTACCGGTGGCACCGCGGCGCGGACGTGGTTTCTGCACCGCGAGGAAGGCCACGACATCGCGCACTTCGCGCGGCTGCAAAATACCGAGCATCGGCGGCATGATAGAAACCGGCGGGGTTTGCGTCACGATGTCGGAGCGGGCAAGCGTGCGATTGGTACCATCAAAAAGCCGAACCCCGACCGACTGCGGTGTCTCGCGTGCGATCGTGCCGGCGACGACGGAGCCGTCTTTGAGGGTCACGCTCACCAGGCCGTAGCCGGTGGCGATTTTAGCATTGGGAACGAGTAAGGATTCGAGCAGATAAGCGTGGTCACGCTGACTGCCGATAGTGCTTAGGTTGGGACCGACTTCGCTGCCGCCGTTGGATTCTATGCCGTGGCAAGCCAGGCAGTTGGCGTTAAGATTATTTTGCACAACTTCCCGTCCTGCAAGGACGCTGCCACCGAGGAGCAACTCGCTCTGCGCGACACCCGCGGCGGACACAGTATAAGCTGCGACTTTCGCCGCGAGGTTCGGATTGGCGGTGGAGCGGGCGCGCGCAGCGTCGAGTACATCGAGTTTCAACTCAGCAGAGCAGGTTCCGGTGACCAAAGTGTCTGCATAAGTCAGAAGAATAGCGTCGGCGGCTGGCGTGGCAGCTTGAGCGAGGAGTGCGAGCGCGTGTTGTTTTTCGGGGATTGTGCGCGATTTCAGGACCGATTGCACCTCGTCGACGAGACGAGCGGCTTGAGCCGGCAAGAGCAATTCGAGCGCCGCGCCGTGCAAGGGCTCGGGCGAGGCCGCGGCGAGCGCGGTATTCATGGCAGCAGCGAAAGCAGATTCGCCGCGCAGCGCGGGATCAGCGAGGAGACGAAGGGCTTGAGCGCGGAGTTCGCCGGGAGCGGCAGTTTCCGCGACGATGGTAGCGATCTGCGCGGGGGCGGCCCGCAGCGCGTGCGCGATCATGATTTGGATCCCGAGGGTTTTGAGTTCCGGATCGTTCAACGCTAGGAGCGCATCAAGTTTCGGCGTGAGCACGGCGGCGATGGGTTGCGGTTTAAACGTGCGCGCAAAGCCATCAACGAGGTCGAGAGGCTCGGGCGCGTTCCACATCCGCAGGCTCGTAAGTGCTTCTTCGCGGATCGAGCGGTCGGCGCGCGCATCGAGCGCCAGTGCGAGCAAGCGGGCCGCGGCTTCGGGCGTACCGAGGCGGAGGTTGGCGTTGAGCGCACGACGCGAGATGAATTCGTTGGGCGAAAGCGAGTCGATGAGCGCGGCGAGTTGGGGCAACGCATCCGGAATACCGCGTTCGTCGTGAATCGCACGGGCAGCTTCGGCCACAACGAGCGGATCCGTATCGTGTAAAAACTCCGCGACGAGTGGGGAAACGTGGCGACGGAGCGCAACGACGCTGACGAGGCGGACGTTTAATGACGGATCATTTTTACGCGCGGCGAGTTGAGCGGAAGTAGCGCAGCCCGTGAGCCCAAACGCGGCTGCGTGACGCAAAACGGGGGCAGCGGCATCGGCAGCGGCGAACGCGAAGAGCGCGTCCACGGCGGCGGGCTCGGCGTGTTTGCCGAGGGCAATCGCGGCTTGGAGCCGGACGCGTGGGGCGGTGTCAGTGAGCAGCGGAATCAGACGCTTGGCGTCGGGTTTTGCGCTAACGGCGTCGCCGAGGATTTTCGCGGCCTGTGTGCGGATCTCCGCGTCGGCATCGGCGAGCAAGGGCCACGCGCCAGCGACGGGCGCCGCGGCGCGGCGGAGGAGTTGGCCGTAACCCCACACGGCGTGCACGCGAGCAAGAAGCGGTGCAGCGGCATCACGGGCGACGGCGAGGAGGGCGTCGGCTTGGCCGCGTTTGGCGAGCTCGAGTTGGGCGCCTTGACGAACACGTTGGTCGCGGTGGCCGAGAAGGGCGAGCAGTTCAGCCGATGCGGTTTTAGCAAAACCCGCACTAAGCAAGAGCCGCGTCTGGAGACGCTGGGCATCTTTAGCGGTGGCGGGAGTTTCTATGCGCCAGACAGCGCCTTTGCCGTCGAGCGGATAACCCCCGATCCAATCGGCCATGAAGAGCGAACCGTCGGGGTGCCAGGCGAGGCCAATGCCCATAATGCCTTCACTCAGGATGCGGGCGTCGACCATCTTGAACGAAGCCCCGTCACGCTCGGCGCGGAAAGCGCGCATTTTTCCAGAGGGAAATTCGTTAAGGATAAATAGGCCGCGCTGCGCGTCGCTGAGTGCGGTGCCGGGATCATGTTTGAAACCAGCGGGACCGTCGGAGTAATTGAGCAAAGCGGGCAGGAGGTAAGCAGCCTGTCCGGGAAAATGTGGTTTCCAAAGGCCCTCACGCATCCACGGAGCGGATTCCTTCATGTATTGATAATTGCAGCGCCAACCGGTGTCGCTGCCCTCGACGATGTAGGCAAAGCGTTCGCGTTCGCCTTTCATGTCGGCGTCGTTGTCCACGACGAAGAGATCACCGAAATCGTCGAAGGCTGGCTCTTGGGGATTGCGCACGCCGTGAGCGTAGACCTCGAAGTTGGAGCCGTCGGGCTCGATGCGGAGAATGGCGCCTTCGTTGGGATAATAAAAGTGGCGACCTTCCTTGGAGGTGACGTTAGTGCCCTTATCGCCGATGCTCCAATAGATGCGGCCGTCGGGTCCGACGCTGAGACCGTGCATGTCGTGGCCGGCGTAAGCGATATGGATGCCGAAGCCGTGCACGACGATTTCGCGGATGTCGGCGACGCCGTCGTCGTCGGTGTCTTTAAAACGCCAGAGGTCGGGCGCGATGGTCGCGTAAACCCAGCCATCGTGGTACATCACACCGGCGGCGATGCCGGTGACGGGCGTGTTAAAACCCTCGGCAAAAACGGTCATCTTGTCAGCTACTCCGTCGCCGTCAGTGTCACGCATTTGATAGATGCGTTCGGTGGTCGTAGTGAGATCTTTCCAGTCGATGGAGCCGTCGCCGTTGTTGTCCTTGAGCGAACCACGTGGGGCGCGGAGTTTGCCGGGAGCGAGGACGTCTTGGTAGAAAGCGAGTTTGGCGTCGACACTGTTGAGGGCGACGTCGTTGGCGACCCAGTCGCGGTATTCGCGAATATCGAGATCGCCGACCTTGCGGCGCGTGGTCGAAGTCACATAGACGCGCCCCTGGGGATCGACGGCGCAGGCGACGGGATCAGGGACATTGAAGGCGCCCGACCATTTTTGGAGCACGAGCTCGTTTTTGCTGGGCGTGGTCTGCGCCGTGGCGAACGGAGCGACCAGGGCGAGGATAAAACCGGCTGCAACAAACCGGGCGGAGGGGGAAACAGATAGGAACATAGAGCGACGGGGTCTCAAAAATGAGCAATCAGCACGCCCGCGAGGCGAGAGGATTCAAGCCGTGAACCCAAAATTATTCCGCGTATAAGCGGGCGAGCGCCGCAGCGGTCTTGCGCACGCTCGAGCGCAACTCCGCCGGCCCGACCACCTCGGCCGCCGCGCCCCAACCGAGCACCCATTGCTCGACCTCCACCAAAGCCCCGAGGCGCAACCGCAATTCCAGCCGGCCGCCGGCCAACTCTCGCATCTCCTGCGATTCGTGCCACTCGCGCTCGCGCACCCGCTCGGCCACGCTCGCGTCAAACCGGATCACCACGCGGTGATCGCCGTCACCGCCCAATACGCCGAGCGCACTCGCAAAAAATTTCTCCGGCGAAAAATCCTCCGGGCGCACAAACGTCGCACCGCCACCCACGACGTCGCCGATGCGCGGTAACGCAAACGTCCGCAACGCATCCCGCTCCACGTCGTGACCGACGAGGTACCAAGAATTTTCGCGGTTCGCCAAATGATAGGGTCGCACGTGGCGCGGCGCGGACTGCTTCTCTCCGGACTTGCGGTAGTTAAACGTCACTTCCTCATGCCGTAGCACCGCCGCGCTCAGGGCGTTAAAGACCGCAAGGTCGGTTTTTCCCAAGCCGATGTTTTTAAACGACACCGCGCGTAATTCGTCCGCGGGCGAAAATGAAATTTTGTCACGCAGCCCACCCGCTAGTTTGCCGAAAGCCACTTCGAGTTGGTGGTGAAAAGGAGTACCGCGGTACTGCTCCAAAGCCCGTTGCGCCACCAACAACGCGAGCAACTCACCCTCGGTCACGTTCACCGTCGGAAACGCGTTCACCTGAGTTGTGTAGCGGTAAGCCTGAATCCCCGCGTCAAATTCGATGGGTAACTCTAAGCGATCCCGCATGAACGCGATGTCACGTACTACTGTCTTACGAGAAACCTCCAGCGCATGCATAAGCATCGTGCAGTTAACGAGGGCCCCGCGGCGGAGTTCCTCGTGAATGCGCAGCATCCGCTCGAGCGGAGGCCGGGACTGTTGCGCGCGGGAGTTCATGGTTTCGTGGCCAAAGCCACCTCTACGAATCAGTCCGCCTGCCGTTACGGCAACGCCAGAATTATGAAGAGTCTTCCTTAACCCTATGAATTAGCCCTAAAAAATAATTTCACTATTTTGATACCTGGGCCAGCCAATGTCTCACCCCACCTAGTAGGATACGCTCATGAACTTAACTACCTCCCAACGCTCCTGCGCCCGCTCCGCCTACTCCGCCCCCACTATCTCCCGCCGCGTCCGCAGCGTGAAATGCTATGTTCCCCTAGCGCTCACCTGGTCGCACAGCGGCGTCCTCCACCGAGTGACACAATGGCCCGACGTCCAATTTGAACGCCTCTACGGAACCGATTGGATCGCGATCGCTCCGAGCGCCGAAGCCCTAGCCACCGCCGCCAAGACCCTCACTGCCGCCGACTGGCAACCCTACCTAGAATTCGTCCCCGCCGCCGTGCGCGAGTTCATGGAGCCGTTTAATTTCTCGCGCCTTGAAGCCCTCCAAGTCGCCGCCCGTTGCCCGGCGCTCATCGCTGACCTCGCCGAGACGCCCGCGCTGACGGCCTTCGTATCCGCCCACGTTGAACTTCGTGGCTCCCCTGCCCCGCGCTGGACCGAAATCAACGCCATATATGAGCGCAACGGTATCTTCGGCATCCTCGAATGGCTCGGCCTGCCCGCCTCGCGTCAGACCCTCGCGATCTTGCGCAACGTCGTGCAACCCAACCTCCCACGTCGCTTCCTCGAACCCCTCCGCGGCATGCTCTGGGAACCCAAAGCCCTGACCGCTCTCCAACGCGACCCCGCCCTCACCGACCGTCAACTCTCCCGCTACATCCACGCCCTCGCGGCGTGAGGATTCCATTAATGTAGTATACAGTTGAGTGCCACTGACGATGTATCGGCGGCAAATTCGAGTTTAGCCCTAAGAATTGACAAGATGATTTCTAGATCTGGAAGGTGTTTACAGCAACGAAGAGCATGGCAAATCAGTGCGGCAAGATGCCCGCGTACGCTTGTTTCCAGCAACGCGGCCCTCGTTTACCGCTTGCGTTGGGACAATTTTGTCGCACCCTACCGACATGAGTTCCAGTCACCATAAACGCCGCATCTCCAAGTCGAATGACGTCGCCACAGAAACTGCGAGGGAAATGAAGGCTACCCTCACCACTGCCCTGCAGGGTTTCATGAACGCCTCGTCCCTGAGCGTGACTGCCGTAGCTGAGGCCGTCGGCTGCAACCGTCGCATCATTCAGCGGCTGCTAAATCCCACCGACCTCGGGATTACCCTCCATACTCTGACACGGGTGACCACAGCTTTAAACTTAGAGCCCAAATTGGTCGTTCGTCAGCGTCCAGTTGCGGAACTCAACCCCTTGGTGGCGCGCCTAGCTGCCGCCCCCAACAAGGCCAGCGGCGATGCCCTCAGACAGCAAATACTCGAGGGTTTCTACGGCCACTCGGTGGATCTAGCCAAACTGGATGACGCCGCGGCAAAGAAGCCCGCTATCCGCGTCACTCGCCTGGCCCATGCCCAAGCTTAAACGCTCAGACCTGCCTCAAGCGGTATTCAATCACCTGCTCGTGGGAGTGCAAAAAGGCAGGATTAGCGTGGCCGGCGTGCAGCAGCTTCAGGTTTGGATGGCCTCCAACCCAACCGTGGGACAGGAGAACTGGTTTAAGCGGTTCGGTGATTTCACGGTCTGCGGTCGTGGACATATCGTGCTTACTTTCCTAGAGTCACAACACACCGCTATCGGCGAAGAAGTGGAGTGAATGGCTGATTTAGGATAAGGCACACCATATTACGCACAGATTACGAGTGCTGAATCTAACCTCATTGACATCCTCCCGGCCTTAAAAGGCCGGGATTCCCTTTGCCTGCGTGGTTGGACGCAAGCTGGGTTTGGTTCGCGAGTGTGAGGCCCGATGGCCTCTGGGGGCGGTAGCCCCCGGCGCACAGTCACGGCCACGTCCGGCCGCCAAGGCAGGCGCAGTGCGCACTGCCGAAAATGTTTGCTTACCGCGCCGCAGGATAATGTCGGCGGCCG